>JBBIJM010000036.1:0-22692 GCA_037445955.1 Syntrophobacterales bacterium | reverse complement strand
CCCCCTGCCGGAGGTGGAGATTGTTGACCTCAGAAGATTCAAGAACGACACCCTCATTTCCCCCCCCCTGAAGGAGGCCCTCGAAAAGAATCTCAGCGACGGCAATCAGAGCATCCTGTTCTTGAACCGCCGGGGGTTCAATACCCTCGTGATCTGCTTTAGTTGCGGGGGGGTATTTCGCTGCCGGAACTGTTCCGTGGCCCTTACCTATCATCTTCAGAAGGAAGGCCGGGGACCGGGGGCCCTGAAATGCCATCATTGCGATTACAGTCGGGGTATCGTCGATCTTTGCCCGGAATGCCGGGCCGGGGAGATCGGCAAGCTTGGTTTCGGCACCGAGCGGCTCGAAGAGGAATTGCGGTCCCTCTTCCCGCTGGCAAAGATCGGGAGAATGGACAGCGACACCATGATCAAAAGGGAGGACTACGGCAAGATACTCGCCGATTTTCAAGACCTGAGGATCGATATCCTCGTGGGCACCCAAATGATCGCCAAAGGACACGACTTCCCCCGGGTAACCCTGATCGGGGTGGTTCTCGCCGATGCCTCCCTCAATCTGCCCGATTTCCGGGCCGGGGAGAGGACCTTCCAGCTTCTCACTCAGGTTGCCGGCCGGGGGGGACGGGGGGATATCCCGGGGCGGGTGATCATCCAGACCTTCAACCCCGCGAGCTATCCCATCCTCCGGGCTCAGGATCACAACTACGAAGCCTTCTTCAAGGAGGAAACGGCGGCACGCCGGGCGCTGGGCTATCCTCCCTTCGGCAGGCTAATCAACCTTCACCTCTCCGGTCCGTCCGCCGAGGAGGGGGCGAAAAAGGTCCGGGAGCTGGGGAGACTGGCCCGGGAGATCTGCCGGGAGGATCAGGGAAAGGTTCTTGTTTTTGGCCCGGCGGAGGCGCCATTAAGGAAGATCCGGGGGCGATACCGCTGGCAGCTCCTTTTAAAAGGTCAGGAGATAAAGATCCTGCACGAGCTGGCAAGGGAGATCCGGGCCCGGGCCGATGCCCTGAGGCTCGAGGTAAAGATCGATGTAGATCCGATCAATTTCTTTTAGCCTTTTGCTGCCCCGCCTCGAGGCCGGAGGTTAGGACAGAGCGCCAATGGAGGTCATCGGCCTGGAGGAGAAGATGAAGAAGCCAAGGATACTCTTTATGGGAACCCCGGCATTTGCCGTATCTTCCCTCGCCGCGCTCAGAGAACGGGACTACCCGCTTTTGGGCGTGGTTACCCAGCCCGACCGGCCCCGGGGGAGGGGAAGGCAACTTGCCCCGGAGGCGGTAAAGCAATACGCACTCAAGCACCGAATCCCCGTCTATCAGCCGGAAGGTTTAAAAGGGGAGGACTTTTTCAGACAGCTTCACGAGCTTGCCCCGGAGCTCATCGTCGTGGCCGCCTTCGGCCGGCTCCTGCCCCGGGAGGTTCTCGAATTTCCCCCCCTGGGCTGCCTGAATGTCCATCCCTCCCTGCTTCCCCGTTATCGCGGCGCAGCCCCGATAAATTGGGCCATTATCAATGGAGATGACCTGACCGGCGTCACCATCATGCGCCTGGACGAGGGGATGGATTCGGGGGATATTATCCTGCAGGATAAGACCCGTATCCTGGAGAGTGAGACCTACAGCGAACTTCACGACCGGCTGGCCTTCCTGGGCGCAGGCCTGCTCCTTTCGGCAATCGAGGAGCTTGCCCTGGGGAAGGCCGTGCCTTTGACGCAGGATCACTCCCGGGCCACTTTTGCCCCCCGGATAAGAAAGGAGGATTGCCTCATCGACTGGCACCGGGACGCCACCGGCATCGTCAACAGGATCCGGGGTCTTTCCCGCGAGCCCGGGGCCTTCACCTTTCTTGCGGGAAAGATCCTCAAGGTCTACCAGGCCGAAAAATCCGCCCCCTGCCCCGGTCACCCTCCCGGCGCCATCGTTATCGACGGGCCGGGGGTTCGGGTTGCCGCTCTGGACGGCTCGGTTTCCCTGCTTCAAGTCCAGAGGGAAAACCGGGCCATTGTCACCGGGGAGGAATTCAAAAGAGGCCTGCGCCTGTGTCCCGGGGCCATTGCGGGATAATAAGGAATATTTGTATCCCGTATCCTGCCTCCGTCCCGACTCGCCGGGGCCCTTGGAGATTGTCGGGAAAAGAAGGAGAAGGGAATAAAAATCCTTGACTTTTTTTGGTGGAGAATGATAGCGAAGTGGCTAATTCCCTCAGGGGTTCCCGGCTGATTCGGGGATTAGTGGTGTGAGTGCTTCAAACAGGGTCGTATCGAGGAGCGCCAGCGACGAAAAATCTTAATGCATTTAGGATGTCAAAGATTTATCCCCGCGGTCGAAATGACAATGGCGGCGTTCCATCAAAGCCCTCGGATTGTATCCCAACAGGGTCTGCAAGATTCTTTAACGCCCTGCCGGGACAGCGGGGGATCGGAACTGTTCATCAGGGAGACATCCGCGAGGGCGGGGTTATGGCATTTCTGCCCGCCGCAGCTTCCCGGATAAGGCGGCCGGACGCGAAAACGTTTAGTTAATCTTACAAGATCGTCCGCCGGTATCCTAAGGCGGTTAACCTGGTTCTACCAAATTCATGCAGGAGGTAATTATGACGGAACAGAAGAAAGAGACAAAGAAGGGCGTATCGAGACGCAATTTCCTGGCCGCCGCCGCCGGCGCTGCGGGAGCCGCCGCGCTGGGATTGCCCAAGATCGCCAAGGCCCAGACCCCCATCGTTTTCAAGTTCCAGAGCACCTGGCCGACGAAGGATATCTTCCATGAGTTTGCCACGGACTATGCGAAAAAGGTCAACGACATGGCCGGCGGCCGTCTCCGTCTCGACGTGCTGCCCGCCGGCGCCGTAGTCGGAGCCTTCGGCATGCAGGATGCGGTTCACACCGGCGTTCTCGATGGAGGGCACGGGGTCTGCGCTTACTGGTACGGCAAGCATAAGGCCTTTTCCCTCTTCGGAACCCCTCCCTCCTTCGGCTGGGACGCGAACCAGTTTCTAGGCTGGTACAAGTACGGCGGAGGCGAGGCCCTTTACAACGAGCTCGTCCATGACGTCCTCAAACTCAACGTAGTGGGATTCCTTACCGGTCCCATGCCCACCCAGCCCTTCGGCTGGTTCAAGAGAGAGATCAAGGGGCCCGGTGAACTGAAAGGCTTGAAGTACCGGACCGTCGGTCTTGCCGCGGACCTCTACAAAGAAATGGGCGCAGCGGTAACCATCATCCCCGGTGGCGAAATCGTTCCCTCCCTGGACCGGGGGGTCATCGACGCGGCCGAGTTCAACAACCCCTCCTCGGACCGGGTGCTGGGCTTCCCCGACGTCGCCAAGAACTACATGCTTCAGAGCTATCACCAGATGGCGGAGTGCTTTGAGGTCATGTTCAACAAGAGGAAGTACGACGCCCTGCCCGCGGACCTCCAGGCAATCCTGAAGTTCGCCGCCGAGGCCGCCTCGGCGGATATGTCCTGGAAGAGCCAGGCCCGTTATTCGGCGGACCTGGAAGAAATGACGTCAAAACAGGGCGTGAAGGCCCTGAGGACCCCGAGGAGCATCCTGGAGGCCCAGCTTAAGGCCTGGGACAAGGTCATCGCGGACCAGTCCAAGGAGCCGTTCTTCGCCAAGGTAATCGCTTCTCAGAGGGCTTGGGCGAGAAGGGTCGTGGCCTTCTATCAGGTTTATGAAGCCCCCGTTGACCTCGCCTACACCCATTTCTTCGGAAAGCTGCCCGGTTAGGGTAAGTTAGTTCGAAGGGAAAAACTCCAAGCGGGGCTGGTCTTTGACCTGCCCCGCTTAAACTTGTCCCCGGGATCGGTATTTTTTTAAAGATCAAGGGCAGGGGCGTTTCCCCTTCGCGAATCAGAAAGGAGTTACAATGCAGCGTTTTCTTCTGGCGATCGACTCGATCAGCGTCTGGGTAGGCAAGGGCTTCGCCTGGGCTGTTCTTCTGCTCACCCTGACGACAAGCTACGACGTTTTCATGCGGTACGTTTTTCGCGATCCCACGGCCTGGGGTTACGATGCGGCCTATATCCTCTACGGCACCCTCTTCATCATGGCCGGGGCCTATACCCTCTCGAGAAACGGCCATGTCAGGGGGGACGTCCTCTACCGTTTCATGCCGGTCCGCTGGCAGGCGGGGATCGATCTCTCCTTGTATTTTCTCTTCTTCTTCCCGGCGGTAATCGCCCTCATGTACGCCGGTTTCGACTTCGCGAAATTATCCTGGATCATGAAGGAAAGAAGCGCCGCGAGCCCGGACGGGCCGCCCCTTTACCATTTTAAGACCCTGATCCCGATTGCGGGATTTTTTTTGTTTTTACAAGGTATCGCGGAAACAATCCGCTGTATCATAGGCGTCAGGACTGGCCAGTGGCCTCCCCGCCTCCACGACGTGGAAGAGCTTGAAAAACAGATCCTGGAGGAGGCAAGGGAAGGAAAATCGGGATCTGAGATCTTAGGCGAAATGGGCATTAGAGATGCCGAGGAGGTGACGAAATGACCAATCCGGAAATCGGCGTTCTTATGCTCGGACTTTTTATTGTCATAATTCTGCTGGGGTATCCCATCGCCTTTACCCTTATCGCCCTGGCCGTGGGGTTCGGCTATTACGCGATGGGCGATACGGTCTTCCCCCTTCTGGTCCAGCGCACCTACGGGGTCATGTCGAACGACGTTCTCATCTCGGTGCCCCTCTTCCTCTTTATGGGATATGTAGTGGAACGATCCAACATCCTGGAACGTCTCTTCTACACCCTCCAGGTGGCGGCGAAAAACATCCCCGCCTCCCTGGCGGTGGCCGCCCTGGCCACCTGCGCCATGTTTGCCACCGCTACGGGCATTGTGGGCGCCGTGGTCACCTTGATGGGTCTGCTTGCCTTCCCGGTGATGCTCAAATCGGGATACGACGTAAAGCTCTCCGCCGGGGTCATCACCGCCGGCGGCTGTCTGGGAATACTCATCCCTCCCTCGATCATGCTGATCCTCTACGGGGCCACCGCCGGGGTTTCGGTGGTGAAGCTCTATGCCGGGGCTCTTTTCCCGGGCTTCATGCTCGCCGGCCTGTATATGGTCTACGTGATCGGGCGGACGCTGATAAACCCGAAACTCGCCCCCAAACTGCCCAAGGAGCAGACCGACGTGCCTTTCAAGAAGGTCTTCTTCATGCTTATGACCTCGTTCTTTCCGCTTGCCTTCATGATCGCCGCGGTTTTGGGCGCCATCCTTTTCGGACTGGCCACGCCTAGCGAAGCGGCGGCCCTGGGGGCGCTGGGGGCTATCGGTCTTGCCTTTGCCTACGGACGGCTGAACTTTACCATGATGAAGGAGTCGGTGTTCCTGACCGCCCGGACCTCGGCGATGGTCTGCTGGCTCTTCGTCGGTTCCTGGTCCTTCTCCTCGGTATTCTCAATCCTGGGAGGCCATGAGGTGGTGGAACACTGGTTCGCCGCGATGCAGCTTTCGCCGATTCAATTCCTGATCCTGGCCCAGATTATAATCTTCCTGCTGGGCTGGCCGCTCGAATGGAGCGAAATCATCATCATCTTCGTTCCCATCTTTCTGCCCTTGGTCAAGTTCTACGGGATCGATCCCCTCTTTTTCGGGATCCTGGTGGCCCTGAACATTCAGACGTCGTTCCTCACGCCGCCTATGGCCATGGCCGCCTACTACCTGAAGGGCATCGCCCCGCCCAATGTATCTCTCACCCAGATCTTTGCCGGGTGTCTGCCCTTTGTGTTTATGGTTATCATTGCCATGGTCCTTCTTTACATGTTCCCGGGCATCGCGCTCTGGCTGCCTAACGTTTTGTATTAATACCATTTTGTATTAATACCATCTAGTTTGAACAAACCTGCCTTGGAGCAGCCTCGCCGCTGCTCCAAGCCTTTTTCCTCTCCAACGGGTTCGGAAAAGCAACTCATACATTCAGGAAGACGAGATGAAAAAAAAGATCCTAGTTACCCGCGAGATATTCGAGGATGTCCTTGATTACCTCAAGTCCCGTTTCGAGGTAACCGATAACCAGGAGGACCGGCTCTACAGCCGGGAAGAGTTGATCGCCCTGCTTGCGGACAAGGAGGGGGCGATCACCTCGCTTACCGACCGGATAGACGACGAACTCCTAGCGCGTTGCCGGCGGCTGAAGGTGGTCTCCAACATCGCCGTCGGTTTCAACAACTTCGACCTGGCCGCCCTGAGCGCCCGCAAGGTTATGGCGACCAACACCCCCGGGGTCCTCGACGACACCACCGCGGATTTCACCTGGGCCCTTATCCTCGCGACCGCCCGGAGACTCACCGAGGCCGAGGCCTACTTGAGATCGGGAGGGTGGGATCGCTGGAAGCTTAAGCAGTTTCTGGGCCTCGACATCCACGGGGCGACCCTGGGGATCATCGGCCTGGGACGCATCGGGCAGGCGGTGGCCCACAGGGCTTCGGGATTCAAAATGAAGATCCTCTATACCGACGTGGCCAAGGCCCGAAGGGAGATAGAAGACGCCCTCAAGGTTACCTTCGTCTCCAGGGAAGAGCTTCTGGCCCAGGCCGATATCGTCACCCTCCACGTTCCCTACCAGCGGGAAACCCATCATCTGATCGGGGAGAAGGAACTTTCTCTCATGAAAAAGACGGCGATTCTCATAAACGCCTCCCGGGGCGGGGTGGTGGATGATGCGGCCCTGGTTGCGGCGCTTAGGAATGGAGGCATCCAGGGGGCCGGACTCGATGTCTTCGAAGGGGAACCCCGGCTCAACCCGGGCTTCCTGGAACTGAAAAATGTGGTTCTCGCGCCCCATATCGCCAGTTCCTCCGAGCAGACCCGCCGGAAAATGGCGCAGATGGCCGCGGAGAACCTGGTGGCGGCGTTAGGCGGCATGAGGCCGCCAAATTTGCTCAACCCTTGAATGATAGGAGGGGTCATGACGGGACGGTGCGTAGCCGATCTGGGCCTTAGAGAGGCCTGGGAAAGGATCAGGTCCGGGGAAATCACCTCCTTTGAGTACGTCTCCCGGCTCCTGGACCGGATAGGGGAACTGGACGGGGAAATCGAGGCCTGGGCCTGGCTCGATCGGGACTCGGTTCTCGCGGCGGCCCGCGCCTGCGACGATCGACTGAAGGGGGGGGAGGCCCCGGGGCCGCTCCACGGGATACCGGTCGGGATCAAGGACATCTTTGCGGTGAAGGGGATTCCCACGGAGATGGGAAGCCCCGCGTTTGCCGGCAACGTTTTCGACTATTCCGCCCAGGTCATATGCCGGATGGAGAAGACGGGAGGTCTGGTGATGGGAAAGACGGTGACCGCCGAGTGCGCCTTTCTCCACCCGGGCAAGACCAAAAACCCCTGGAATCTCAGCCATTCCCCCGGGGGATCCTCGAGCGGTTCCGCGGCGGCGGTGGCGGCGGGGTTTGTCCCCGCGGCAATCGGTACCCAGACCAACGGCTCGGTAATCCGGCCGGCCGCCTTCTGCGGGGTGGTGGGATACAAACCGTCCCAGGGGACGATCCCGATCTCCGGGGCGCTTCCCTTCAGCCCCAGCCTGGATCAGGTCGGATTCTTCACCCGGAGCGCCGCTGATGCCGCCTGGCTCGCCTGCGCCCTTTCCGTCTCCGACACCGGGCCGGCAGGACAAATAAGGCCGCTGCTAAGGGCGCCTTCGCTTGCCGCGGTGAGAACCCCCGTTTGGGATCAGGCCGAAGGCTATGCCCAGAGAAGCCTTCATTCTGCAATCAAACTGGCCAGAGGGGCAGGCGCCGAAGTTGACGAGGTGGAGCTGCCCGAGTTCTTCGCCTATGCCCATAGCGCCATCAGAACGATTATGCTTGCGGAATCCGCAAGCGAGCACGAAGAGCTGCGGCTGAGGAAGGCCCCCCTCTTGAGTTCGACCCTGACCGAATTCCTGGCGGAAGGCCGGGAGGTGCCGGCGGTGGCCTATCTCCAGGCCCTGAAGCTCAAGGAAAGGTTGAGAGAAGAACTCGCCCTCTTCCTCGACCCCTACGATGCGATCATCACCCTGCCGGCAAGCGGCGAGGCGCCGGATACATTGGCCCATACGGGCAATCCGGCATTCTGCAGCATCTGGAGCCTCTGCGGGGTGCCCGCCGTGGTGATTCCCATCGGCGTCGGCCCCCGGGACCTGCCGCTTGGCTTGCAGGTGGTGGGAGGCTTCGGCAGGGATGAGGAGGCTCTGGCCATCGCCTGCTGGCTCGAGTCGCTTTTTGGGTTTCAGCCCTTGACGAGGAGAAGATGAATCTCTATTACCTGCTGCAAAGACGGGAAGAGGAAAACCGACCCCTTAGGGTCGGCCTGATCGGGGCGGGCAAGTTCGGCACCATGTATCTCGCCCAGGCCTTATCCACCCCCGGGGTCCACCTGCTTGGCATCGCCGATCTGGATCCCGGGCGAATTGAAGGAGCCCTGGCGAGGGTCGGCCGCGATTTCCGAGATCAGGCGGCCAAAACGCCCGCAGAGGCCCTGAAGACGAGGAAGACCTTCATCACCGGCGAGGCCGCCTCGTTGATCGGCATCCCGGAGATAGAGATCATAATCGACGCCACCGGTTCCCCAGCCGCGGGAATCGCCCACGTGCTTGACTGCTGTCGAAACAAAAAGCACATCATTATGGTCAACGTCGAGGCCGACGCCCTGGCCGGGCCGCTTCTGGCGAAAAGGGCCGCCGAGGCGGGGATTGTCTATTCCCTCGCCTCCGGGGATCAGCCGGCCCTGATTTCCGAACTCGTCGACTGGGCCCGGGCCTCAGGCTTCACCGTGGCCGCCGCGGGCAAGGGGACGAAATACCTGCCCGAATACCATCAGGCCACCCCGGAGACGGTTTGGGGCTATTACGGCTTCACCGGGGAACAGGTGGCCGGAGGCGATTTCAACGCCAAGATGTTCAACTCCTTCCTCGACGGGACGAAGTCGGCCATCGAGATGGCCGCGGTGGCCAACGCAACGGGCCTTCGCCCGGCGCCGGACGGCCTTGCCTTTCCTCCGTGCGGGGCGGACGACCTGCACAAGGTCTTGAAACCGCGCCGGGACGGGGGGATTCTGGAGCATTTCGGCCAGGTCGAGGTGGTCTCGAGCCTGGAGCGGGACGGCCGTCCGGTCTATCGGGATCTCCGCTGGGGGGTTTACGTTGTCTTCACTACGGATAATCCTTATGCCCGCCGTTGTTTCGGAGAATACGGCGTAGCCACCGACGCAACCGGCCGGTATGCCTCGCTTTATCGGCCCTCCCATCTGATCGGTCTTGAACTGGGGATCTCCGTAGCCTCGGTGGGGCTCCGGGGAGAGCCGACAGGCACCCCCCGGGATTTTCTGGCGGATGTGGTCGCCACCGCCAAAAGGGATCTGAGCCAAGGGGAGGTCCTAGACGGGGAAGGGGGCTACACCGTTTTCGGCACCCTCACCCCGGCCCTCGATTCCCTTACGGGCTCCCGCCTCCCCATAGGTCTTGCCCACGGGGTAAGATTGACAAGATCGGTAAAGGCCGGAGAGAAGCTGTCCTGGGGCGATGTCGAAACTGATCCCTGCGACCCTGCGGTAAGACTCCGGAAGGAAATGGAAGAGGAATTTAAAAACGCCTGGCTAAAACCACGATAAACAGCAAGGGGTTTCAAATGATCGGAACAATCGGCTTCATCGGCCTGGGGATCATGGGACGGCCCATGGCCTTAAATCTCCTCCAGGGAGGATTCCGCCTCCGGGTCTCAAGCAGAAGGAGGGAGAGGGCAGAACCCCTGGAAGCGGCCGGGGCGGTGTATTGCCCGTCCCCGAAGGAGGCGGCGGCGGGTTCGGATATAATCTTTACCATGGTCTCCGATACGAAAGACGTGGAGGAGGTGATCCTGGGGAAAGAGGGGGCCGTCCACGGGACCCGTCCCGGCTCGGTTATCGTGGATATGAGCACCATCTCCCCTCAGGCCACCGTGGAAATAGAGGAAGAATTGGCCCGCCGGGGGATAGAGATGCTCGATGCCCCGGTCTCGGGAGGAGAGACGGGGGCCATCGGAGGCACCCTCTCGATCATGGTGGGGGGGAAGGAGGAGACCTTCGGCCTGGTTAAACCCCTTTTTGATCTTTTAGGCAAGAAAATCGTCCACATAGGGAAAAGCGGCGCCGGCCAGGTAGCCAAGGCCTGCAACCAGATCATCATAACAATGGGCATCTACGGCGTGGCGGAGGCCTATATCCTGGCCGGAAAGAACGGCCTGGATCCGGCCAGGGCAAGAGAGGCGCTCCTGGGAGGATTTGCGGCAAGCAGGATCCTCGAGTTTCACGGGAAAAGGATGCTCGATCGGGATTTTCGACCGGGTTTCAGGGCCCGTCTCCACCAGAAGGATCTCGCCATCGTCGTCGATTCGGCCCACAAGCTCGGTCTCGCCCTGCCCGGGGTGGCCCTGGGCAGCCAGCTGGTAAACGCCCTGGTGGGCGGAGGGGACGGAGAACTCGACTGTTCGGCCCTGATCAAGGTTTTAGAAAGGCTCAACCCCTAAATAAAAAGAGAGGACGGATTCATGATTATGAGGGTGGGATTCATCGGCCTGGGCGCCATGGGCAGGCCGATGGCCTTGAATATTCTCCGCGGCGGATTCGGGCTTTCCGTGTATGCCCGGAGGCCCGAGGCCGCGGAGCCTCTTCTTAAGGCCGGGGCCGGCTGGTGCCGCACCCCGGCCCAGCTCGCAGGCGAAACGGACATCTTTATCACCATGATCACCTCGACCGCCGACGTCGAAAGGGTAACCTTCGGGGTTGACGGGCTGATCGAAGGGGCAAAACCGGGCTCGGTGCTCGTCGATATGAGCACCATTTCCCCTGGGAAAACGAGGGATATAGCCCGCAGGCTGGCCGAAAAGGGAGTGGAAATGCTCGATGCCCCGGTCTCCGGCGGGGAGATCGGGGCGAAAGAGGCGACCCTCTCCATCATGGTGGGCGGGGATGATGACACCCTCGCCAGGGTAATGCCGGTCCTTTCCTGTCTGGGGAAGAATATCGTCCGGGTCGGACCCAGCGGCGCGGGCCAGGTAACCAAGGCCTGCAATCAACTGGTACTGCTTGTCGCCATCCAGGCCCTAGCCGAGGCCTTTACCTTTGCCCGGGCAAGCGGGGTGGATTTAGGCAAGCTGAGCGAGGCCCTCTCGGGAGGAATGGCGGGAAGCAGGATCCTCGAGGTTTTAGGGAAACGAATGATCGAAAGACAATATCAAAACGGGATTGAGGCGCGGCTTCATTACAAGGATATTCAACTCGTCCTCGAGGAGGCCGCCAATCTTGGTCTCGCCCTCCCCGGGGCGGCCCTGGTAACCCAGCTCTTCAATGCCTTAATCGGCCGGGGAAAAGGCCGGGAAGATTCATCGCAACTGATCGAAATCGTCGAAGGCATCTCCTTTGCCCGGTCCGGATGATGGAGCAAAATCCCCGCACCCTCGCCGTTGTCATCTTAAACAGGGTTGATGAAAAAGGCGAGTTCGCCCAGGTGTTGCTGGACAAGACGCTCTCGGGCACAAAGTTTACAAACCCGGCGGATAGAGGTCTGCTTACGGTTCTGGTATACGGGGTCTTGAGGTGGCGGGGATATCTTGACGGGATCATCGCCGGGCTCTGCCGGCGCAATCCCGCGGCCCTGGCGCCGGGGCTGGCGAATATCCTCCGGGTCGGCCTCTACCAGCTATTCTTTACCGAAAAGATCCCGGACTTCGCGGCGGTCAATGAGGCGGTGAGACTTGCCAAGATCAGGTTTCCCGGCCGGGAGGGGCTGGTTAACGCCGTTTTGCGAGGCGCCCGGCAAAAGATCGAAACCATTCCCTTCCCTTCATTTCAGGAAGACCCACTTTCGCACCTTACGGCAGTTCACTCCCATCCCCGCTGGCTGGTTCGGCGCCTGATAGAAGCTTACGGAAGCGATACGGCCCTCGCCTGCTGCAAGGCAAACAATGAGATCCCTCCTTTAGCCATCCGGGTGAACCGCCTCAAGGCCACCCGCAGGGAGGTACGGGAGGAGTTGGCAAGCCTCCATTTCACCGCCGCCCGCACGAAGGTTGCCCCCGACGGCCTGGAAGTTATCTCCTCCCCCTTTCCCATTACGGAAACAGAACTTTTTAAGTCGGGCAAATTTTACATCCAGGACGAGGCCTCTCAGCTTGCCGCCCGGCTTGTAAACCCCAAGCCCGGGGAGATGATCCTGGATCTCTGTGCCGGCGCCGGGGGGAAGGCCATCTATCTGGCGGAGATGATGACCGACGACGGGATCGTCGTTGCCCTCGACATTAATCCGGGAAAGGTTGCCGCCATGAAGGAAACCGCCGATAAGATGGGGATCAAGGCAGTCCGGGGCATAACGGGAGACGGTACAAAACACCTGGATTTTCCCGCAGGCCCCGGCTTCGATGGAATCCTCGTTGACGCCCCCTGCTCGGGCACGGGGACTCTAAGGAGAAATCCCGAGATCAAGTGGCGTCTTAAGGCCAAAGACCTGAAGGGTCTGCAGGAACGCCAGGGGAAACTTCTGAGGAATGCCGCCGCTTACCTGAAAGACAGGGGAAGGCTCGTCTATGTCACCTGCTCCGTCCTGCCTGAGGAGAACGAGGAGATAGTCGAGGGGTTCCTCTCGGAAAACCGGGAATGGCGGCTCTCCCCCCCGCGGGACGATCTCTTCGCCCGGGTGATTGAGGAAAGCGGCTTCTTTCGCACCTGGCCCCACCGGCACAACACCGACGGCTTCTTCGGGGCCGTACTGATAAAATAGGGGGACATCTATAAAAAATTGAGCCCGGATTCGGGATATCTACTTGAAAAAGGGGCGGGGAATGGTTAGCATAGGGAAGATAGATCAGCCCGTTTGCAATCGGGGAAATTGGAGGGAGCGATGTATTTGAAACAGATGCAGGTAGGCCAGATGGCCGTATTTGCCTATCTGATCGGCGATCCGGAATCCGGCTTGGGACTCGTCATCGACCCGGCGGCAAACACCCCGGGGATTGTGGAAGAGGCCAAAAGAAACGGGATAACAATCAAGTATATAGTAAATACCCATGGCCATGTGGATCATACCGCGGGCAATACGAAAATGAAGAAACTCACCGGGGCGGCAATCGCCATTCATAAAGACGATGCGGACATGCTGGTTTCCACCCCCCCGATGATTCTCCAGATGTTCGGGGCGGAAAAATCGCCGGGAGCGGATGTAATCCTCCAGGACGGGGATATCCTCACCGTGGGCAAGGTCTCCCTCCAGGTGATCCACGTCCCCGGCCACTCTCCCGGCGGGATCGCCCTTTACGCCGACGGGATCGTCGTCACCGGCGATACCCTCTTCGTCGAGGCGGTGGGGAGGACCGATCTGCCCGGAGGCTCCTGGCAGGTCATGTCCAGTTCGATCAAGGAGAGGCTCTTCACCCTGCCGGAGGAGACAAAGGTATTGCCCGGCCATAACTACGGCCGTTTCCCGACCTCTACCATCGGCCATGAAAAGATGAACAACCCCTATCTGTAAAGACCGGGAGGGTAACGAACGTCCTTCTCCAACGGTTTTTCAAGCAGGTAGGGCGCAGGGAGGCAGCGCCATGGAAAAAGCGGGTATCAGGGAAACGGGGCTTCCCGGGTTGAAGCTCCTGGGTCGAGGCAAGGTCCGGGACATCTACGAGGTTGATTGCGACCGGCTCTTAATCGTCGCCACCGACCGGATTTCGGCCTTTGACGTGGTCCTGCCCGATCCCATCCCGGGCAAGGGGGTAATTCTGACCAAAATGTCCCTTTTTTTCTTTGATTTAATAAAAGGGATCGTCGAAAATCATCTGGTGGCAAGCGACCCCGCCTCCTACCCCGCTTCCTGCCTTCCCTTCAGAGAGATCCTTCAAGGCAGGAGCATGCTGGTCAGGAAGGCCAGGCCCCTGCCGGTGGAATGCGTCGTCCGGGGGTATCTAAGCGGATCGGGCTGGAAGGATTATTCCGAAAGCGGCCAGGTTTCCGGGATCGTGCTTCCCTCCGGACTGAAGGAATCGGCCAGGCTGGCCGAGCCTATCTTCACCCCCTCCACCAAGGCCGCCGCTGGAGAGCACGACCGGCCCATCACCTTACGTCAGGTTGAAGAATTGCTGGGGGAGGAGCTGGCGGTGAAACTCCCGGCCTTAAGCCTGGCCATCTACCGGCTGGCCGCAGGTTTTGCCGAAACGAAGGGGATCATCATCGCCGACAGCAAATTCGAGTTCGGGCTTCTGGACGACAGGCTTGTCCTGATAGACGAGGTTCTCACCCCGGACTCCTCCCGCTTCTGGCCGAAAGATGATTATGAGGAGGGGAAGGCCCAGCGAAGTTACGACAAACAATTCCTGAGGGACTACTTGATCTCCATCAACTGGAATCAGAGGCCGCCGGCGCCTTCCCTCCCCGGGGAGATCATCGTCAGGACAAAGGAACGCTACGAAGAGGCCTTGCGCCTCCTTTTATCATAGAAAAAACGCCGAAGGTTAAGGGGTACAGGTAAGAAATGGCAACAAGGTGTTATTATGAAATACTGGGCGTAGAGAAAGACGCCTCGGGGGAAGAACTCAAGAAAAGCTACCGGAAACTGGCTATGCAGTATCATCCCGATCGCAATCCCGGGGATCGGGAGGCGGAAGAAAGATTCAAAGAGGCGGCGGAGGCCTACGAAATCCTTCGGGATCCGGACAAAAGGGAGATTTATAACCGCTTCGGCCATGAGGGATTGAAGGGAACAGGCTTCCAGGGATTCTCCGGGTTCGACGACATCTTTTCCTCGTTCGGCGGCATTTTCGAAGAGGTTTTCGGATTCGGCAGAGGGGCAAGATCCCGGACGGCAGCCAGGGCCGGGGCGGATCTCCGTTATGATCTTGCGATCTCGTTTATGGATGCCGCCAAAGGGCTCAATGTGGAGGTCGAGATTCCGAAACAGAAACCCTGTCCCGAATGCGGCGGCAGCGGGGCCAATCCGGCGACCCCGCCTGCTTCCTGCCGCCGGTGCAACGGCCGGGGACAGGTGACCCAGAGCACCGGTTTCTTTACCTTAAGCACCACCTGCCAGGCCTGCGGCGGTCAGGGTACGGTAATTGTCGATCCCTGCGGCAAATGCGCAGGGAGGGGTCGGCTTAAGGTTGCAAAGACAATAAACCTCAAGGTGCCGGCGGGGGTGGATAATGGCTCCCGTTTACGCCTGAGGGGCGAGGGGGAAGAGGGGGAATTCGGCGGGCCGCCGGGTGATTTGTATGTCTTTCTTACCGTAGAGCCCCATGAGCTCTTCGAGCGGAGGGGAGACGATATCTTCTGCCGGGTATTTATAACCTTTCCCCAGGCCGCCCTGGGAGCCAAAATCGAGGTGCCGACCTTGACCGGGACGGAGAGGCTGAAGATTCCGCCGGGAACCCAGAACGGCAAGACCTTTGTTTTTCGGGGCAAGGGATTTCCCCGTCTAAACGGCTACGGCCGAGGTGATCAGGCAATCGAGGTAGCGGTTGCCGTACCTACGAGCTTAAACAAGAGACAAGAAGAGCTTATTCGGGAATTCGACCGGCTGAGCGGAGAATGACGGCGCGATTGAGCCGAAACCTCCGGGAATGAGGAAAGGGACAATCTATGGAGAAAAAAATAAAATATCTCTTGTTGATCCTGATGTTACCCCTGGGGATGGCGGGCTGCGCGGCCCCGCCGCTGCTGCTCGTGGGGGGTGTGGCAGCGGCGACCGCCGGAGCCGGCACCTATATGTACCTTGAAGGGGATATGAGCCATGACTTCAAGGCACCTTTCGATCGGGTCTGGAGCGCCTGTGAGAAGACCGTGGCCCAGATGCGGGGGGTAGAGGTAAAGCCCGTAAGGGAGATCGGCAAGGGGGTAATCTCGGCCCTGATCAAAGCGGAGAGGACCACGATCCAGGTCTATTATAAGACAAAAGATGTCACCTCCGTCTCGGTCCGGGTGGGAACACTCGGGGATCGGCACGCCTCCCGGGTCATTCTGGACCGGATTCTCGATAATCTTGGAAAGAACTAGGGTTGCAATAGACCAGATGACGCTTTCCCCTCTTGGGCCGGGCAAATGAAGAAGATCGTCCTGGGCCTGGCCATCAGCGCCGGCTTGATTTATCTCTCCCTGAGAAACATTCGTATCGAGGAAATAGGTCTGAGCTTAAAATCCCTCGACTATAAGCTGCTTCCGGCGATCTTTATTACCCTGATTCTGATCCAGCTCTTAAGGACCTACCGTTGGGGGCTGATCCTCTCCCCGCTGGGGCAGATAGCCCCGGGGCGTCTGTTTTCGATAACCGCGGTCGGGTTTCTGGCGGTCATTGCCTTACCCGCGCGACTGGGGGAGCTTGTCCGCCCCTATCTCCTGGCTAAGGAAACGGGGATAAGATTGTCTTCCGCCCTGGGCACCATCCTCGTGGAGCGGGTTGCCGACAGCATCTGTCTTTTAATGATCGCCTTGACGTTAATATTTTTTATCCCTTTGCCCCGCTGGCTGATCGACTCGGGGAGTCTCTTTGCCATCATGGCCCTGGGCCTTTTGGCCCTGATGATCTTCCTTGTCCTGGGGAAAAGATACCCTCAAGCGATCCTGCGGATCGTCTTAAAACGGCTTCCAGAAACCCTCTCCGGAAGGGTAGAAGAGGTGATCACCAATTTTCAGGCGGGGCTTGCGATCCTCTCTCAAGAGGGGAAGCTTCTGGCTATGGCCGCCTTAACAGTGAGCATCTGGCTGCTCCATGTCCTTGTCATCTACCTCTTTTTCCTCTCTTTCAACCTGGCGGCACCTGTCATCGGAGCCTTTGTCCTGTTTATCATCCTCATGACCGGGATCGCCCTCCCTGCGGCCCCGGGGTTTCTCGGCACCTGGCATTACGCCACCATCATCGCCCTGGGCCTCTTTAATATCCCTCAGTCGGAGGCCCTTTCCTTTGCCGTGCTCCACCATCTATTCTCGATCGGGGCGGTAATCCTCCTGGGGATAATCTTCCTCCCCTTTCACCTTTTCACCCTCTTCAAGCTCTTGGAAACCTCCCCCCGCGGGACATCTTAAGACCCTCAGTTCTTAACCTCGAGGTCGTAGAGTTTTATCTTCCGGTGGAGATTGCTCCTTTCCAGGCCGATGGCCTCGGCGGTCCGGGAGATATTTCCCTCAAACTCCTTGAGTTTGCCTGCGAGATACTGTCTTTCGAATTCCATCTTCGCCTCCCGGAAGGTATCATTCTGATGCCAGGACCTCGTTTTCAGCACCTTCTGATGGTTTATTCCCAGATTTGGGATATCCCCCGGGGTGATCTTCGGGCCCGGGGTCATGATCATGATCCTTTCGACGATGTTTTTCAGCTCCCGGACATTGCCCGGCCAATCGTAACGGCAGAGGAGATCTAAGGCCTCGGTCTCGATCGTCTTTTCCTTTTCCTTCTCCTTGAGGGCAACCTCCTTGATAAACCTCCCGGCAAGGATCGGGATATCCTCCCTTCTCTCCCGGAGAGGAGGGACCAGAAGGGGGATCACATTGAGCCGGAAGAACAGATCCTGGCGGAATCTCCCTGCTTCCATCTCTTTCTCCAGGTCCTTGTTCGTCGCCGCCAGCACCCGGACATCCGTCGGAATAAGCCTGCTCCCACCTACCCGCTCGAATTTTTTCTCCTGGAGGATGCGGAGTATCTTCGCCTGGGCCCGGAGACTCATATCGGCAATCTCGTCTAAAAAGATGGTGCCCTCATGGGCCAGATCGAATTTCCCCCTCCTCTTCTCGGTGGCCCCGGTGAACGCCCCCCTTTCGTGGCCGAAAAGTTCGCTTTCGATCAAATCTTCCGGGATAGCGGCGCAGTTTACCTCGATGAAGGGTTTGCCGGCGCGACGGCTCTGCCGGTGGATGGACCGGGCGATCAGTTCTTTCCCCGTCCCGTTTTCCCCCCTGATAAGGATCCAGGCATTGGTCGGGGCCACAAGAGAGATCATTTCTCTTAACTCTAAAATAGGAGGGCTTCCCCCGGTCAGCTCGTATTCCTCCTGGAATTTCTGCCGCAGGAGCGCATTCTCTTCTTCCAGCCGCACCAGGTCCATGACGTGATTAACAATCAGGACGACCTTGTCCAGGGAAAGGGGCTTTTCGATGAAATCGAAGGCCCCGAGTTTCGTAGCGCGAACCGCCGTCTCGATAGTCCCATGGCCGGACATCATGATTACCCGCAGGCCGGGAAATTCGGCCTTAATGAGTTTGAGGACTTCGATCCCGTCGATCCCCGGCAGCCAGATATCGAGCAGGACGAGGCTCGATACATCCTCCTTGAGCACCTTCAGGGCCTCTTCGCCGCTTGTCGCTACCAGGACTTCGTAGCCCTCATCGGAGAGGATCCCGCCCAGAGAACGACAAATGCTCTCTTCATCATCAACAATCAGGATGGTTTTTCTCATGATCCAAACTACACCTCTTTATTCTACCCCGGCCGTCTGGACCGGTTCGGGAACCGGCAGTTCGACGGTAATAACCGTGCCCCGGGGAATGTTGTCCCGGACGCTGATCCGGCCTGAGTGATCGGCAACAACCGAGCTTACGATAGCAAGACCAAGCCCCATCCCCGATTTCTTGGTGGAGAAATAAGGCTCGAACATCTTGGCCTTGTTCAAAGGGGACACGCCTCTGCCGTTGTCGGCGACCTCTATTTTTACCTTCCGATCCGCCCTGTCATAAATCGTTCTGATCTCGATGAGACCGTCGGAATTAGAAATGGCGGCCACCGAGTTATCCAGGAGATTGACCATTACCCGTTTCATCTGCTCCGGATCAATATTCATCAGGGGAACTTCGGGATCCTGGCTCAAGGAAAACGCTATTTCCCTGTGGGCATCCTTGAAAAGACTTCCCGACTCTTTGATCACCTCATTCAAATTGCCGATTTCCAGCCTGGTCTCCGGCATCCGCGCGTAACGGGTAAACTCGTTGACCAGATTCTTCAAGACATCTACCTGTTTGATGATGGTGGTTATGCATTCTTGAAAAACCTCTTTGTCCTCTCCCAGCTTCTCCGCATACCGCCTCTGGAGGCGCTGCGCGGAGAGCTGCACCGGGGTCAGGGGATTCTTGATCTCATGGGCCAATCTCCGGGCGACCTCCCGCCAGGCGGCGGTTCTTTCCTCCTTCTGGATCCTGGTCAAATCCTCGATCACCAGGGCGAGTCCCTGGTAATTGCCCTCTTCGTCGGTGATGATATTGGCGGTAAGCAGGATGGTCATGGCCCGGTCCTTGAGGATCAACTGGATCTGTTTTTCGATGGAAAGCAGGCCATTTGCCCTCATCTCAGTCAACATCTGGCCGATGAGATCGAGATGTTCCGGGGCCAGAACCTCATCATAGCGCTTTCCTGCGACCAGTTCCGCCTGTATGTCAAACATCCTCTCCGCCGCCCGGTTGATCGTGGTTATGACCCCGGTCTGATTCACCGAAACCACCCCGGCGGAAACGTTTCGAAGCACCGTTTCGGTGTATTTCTTCCTGCCCTCCAGGTCTCCATAGGCTAAGGTCAGCTCAACATTTCTCTTCTTGAGCTCTCTTGTCATTTTATTGAACGAATCGACAAAAGCGCCGAGCTCGTCCTTGGCCTCCATCCTGACCTGATAATCAAGATCCCCCCCGGCGACCTTGCCGGTCGCCTCGGCAAGATACCCGATCGTGCCGGTTATCCCCCGGGCCAGATAGAGGCCAAACCAGCTCGCGGAGAAGATTATCAGCAGGGTGATGATAGAAAGGGTTACAATGTAGCTGAACTTGATCGGGTTCTTAAAGAGCTTCAACTGCTTGTATTCTTCCGTGGCCTGGGAGATGGTGTTTATCTTCCCGGTAAGCCCGGGGGGGATAAGATAGCTCACCGCCACGGTCCCGACAACCTGATCGGAGCTTACATAAGAAACGATGGGAACGATGCTGCTGATCAGATCGCCGCCGGCCACGGACTGGACGGAGGAGACGTCCCTGCCGCTGTAGAGTTCTTCGATCATTTTAGGGGAGGGGGCAGGAGGGCTCATCTCGAGGTGGAGGCTCTTTGGATCCTGGAACAACCACCGTCTTTTCTGGTGCGTTATCTGAACCTCAATGGAGCCCAGTTTGTAGGTTTGCCGCCTCTGTTCCATCAGGGTTCGGAGATACTCGCCCCGCTCCTGCTCATAGAGCCTGTTTGCCGTTATATCGGAGCTCAATTGCCGGGCGAAATGTTTCGCCTCCAGGGCTGTATCCTCATAATAGGTTTGGGCCACCTCGAGGGAGTTGCTCAAGGCGTCGCCCATCTTGATGCTGAACCAATTCTCGATGCTGTAGGAAAGAAAGTTGACCGCAAAGAAGAACAGGACGACCGTGGGAATCAATGAGAAACCCACAAAGGCCAGAACCAGTTTGGTGCGGAACTTGGCCCCGTAAGCCCCCGCCCTTTGATCGTAGATCAGTTTTACGACGTTTCTCACAATGAGAAAAATCAGGAGGATGATGAGGATAATATTGATATTGATGAGCCCGAAGATGATCACGCTGCTTGAGATGGGCAGCACCATCTCCTGCCTTGCCAGATAACTCTCGAGGAGGGAAAGCAGGATTATGGTGACGATAGTTACCGCAATAATGATCCTCTCCCGGCGGCGGCGGCGCAGCTCGCCCGCGTCGGCTATTTCGTCCCTGATCACCATAACTACCGCCCCAGTTTATGGACGTACCACCTGGTCTCGTAACCGGACCAGGGAATAAAATAAGCAAGATACCTCGAAACCAGGGAATGCCGCACCCGCTCCAGCTTGGCCTTGACCCGGAGATAGTACTCCGACCCGGCTTTAAGCTCGCCGGAAGGGACCACCTGCACCCCGTTGAGTTCACTCATGGCCCTCCTTGCGCTCTGGTAATCGTCGAAAACATCCGCTTCCCGCTCGCCATTGACGGAAACTTGAAATACCCGCTTTACCACGTCATACTTGAGTCCGTGATGAACTTCCCGCCGGGCTATCAACCGGTCGAACCAGTAGGCCCGCACCTGATAAATATCGACGGTAAAGGATACCAGGATGGGCATCCCGGTGGTAATGGCCTTCTCGATGTCTTCATTGAAGAGGTCCTCTACCCGGGCATAGAGCACCTGATGATCCCCGTGGGTCGTCACCATCACCTCGGTCACCGCAGGCACCCGCGCGGCCCCGGGAAACGGAAAGAAAAGAAGGATGGTTGACAAGGAAAAAAGGACAAGCCAAGGGAGGCTTCTTGGGAACAAAGGCTTTTTTGACTTCTTGTTATTGATTGTCATATCCCCGCCCCAGGCCAGCTAAAGGGCTGCAACCCCAAAATGCCCGGATATTGCCCTTACTTACCATAAAGGGGCGCGGGATGGTAATAAGTATTTTTCAGGCGGGGAAAGGGTCAATCAAAGGCGCGATGACGGCTTCGAGATAAGCAGCCCTAGATCCGGCCGGGGGCAGGCGTCCCCTTGCCGTTGGTTAGGACGTAATTGTCCTGATGGGCCAGGAGCTCTTTTAACAGAAGGTTATTTAAACGGTGACCGGACCTGAAAGCGACGAAGTGACCGTTTATCGGCATTCCCACGAGGGACAGGTCGCCGATCGCGTCTAAGACCTTGTGCTTGACGAATTCATCGGGACATCTCAGGCCGCCTTTATTGATAATCCGATCCTCATTTAAGATGATGGCGTTCTTTAAAGACCCTCCCAGGGCCAGTCCTTTAGCCTGGAGGTCCTCGACGTCTTTGAGAAAGCCGAAGGTTCTGGCGGAAGAGACCTCTTCTTCATAGACCGCGGGGGTAAAGCAGAAACTGAAAGACTGCTCTCCGATCAAAGGATGGGGAAAATCGATCCTGTAGGTTATCTTAAAACCATCCCCCGGGAGAAACATCGCCTCCCCCTGACCGTCGGAGACCTTTACCTCTTTTTTCACGGCGAGACTAGTCCTCCCCTTGCCTTGAACCTCAAGGCCGGCGCCTTTCAGAAGCTCCACGAAGGGCCGGGAACTGCCGTCCATGATGGGAATCTCCGGTCCGTTTACCTCGATTATGGCATTGTCTATCTCCATTCCCCGAAGGGCGGAGAGGAGATGTTCCACCGTCGAGATCCCGGTCCCGTTACAGCCGATGGTTGTGGCCAGACAGGTATTCTTGACGCTCGCAAGGGTTGCCGGGATCACGTCGTGTTCGCTAATGTCTCTGCGGACAAACACTATACCCGTATCTTCCGGGGCGGGGGTGATTACGATCTGCACCTTTCGTCCCGTGTGCAGCCCCACTCCCGCACAGGTCGCTTCGTTTTTCAATGTTTTCTGCGGCGCCATTTCCCTCTTTTACCTGATACCTTTGCTTATCCTGCCTTTGATCTTCGGCTAAAATAACGCTCCCCGCCAGAAAGCAACTTCCATACCAGGCCTTTCGACTTCCGGCGGCGGAACAATAAATTTTAGACTCCCGATATTGCATATCTTTTTGAGCCGTTATCCGTCTTTAGCCACCCCGGAAACTGCCGGACACTCATGACTTGTGTCAAAAACAATACAATCTCCCCCGGGCCGCAACACAGGGACCTCGGCCCATCATCCCCTGACGGATCCCGGGCGGCCCTTTTCTTCCTTTCTCTTCAGGCTTTCTTTTTCACTCTCCCGGCAGCCGCAATAGGACTGCCGGTAGAGACCCATCTCCCGGGAAGCCCGGAGCCCTTCGTTCCAGCCCCCCCGGAAATCCCG
>JBBIJM010000035.1:0-22749 GCA_037445955.1 Syntrophobacterales bacterium | reverse complement strand
TTTGTCGATAGGGAAGGAATAAATGGGGTGGGTCCGATAATCGGTGAAAGAAATGATTACACAGTGCCGATTAGGTGGGTCCGTTTATCGTCGCTGGGTGGGTCCATCTTTCGTCGGCGGGGGCACTTGCTATCTCAAATTCAAAGTCTGAGTGCGGTTCGCCGCAATATATCCCATTTGCGATGAACTGATGCAAGTGCCAATTTGTCCAAATGAACAATCCCCCTTGCTTTATAAATGAATTTGTCTATCATAATCGCAAGCCAGACGGCGTTTTCCAGCCACAGGAGCGTAACTCATTACTGGATTGATTGATGATTTAGAAAATGGATTACCAGGAGGCGATGAGTCGCTATGTCAAGTATTACGGAGAGAGAAAGCAGTCCCATGCGCTCATTGGAGCGGGCCTTGCATCTTTTGTTCATTCTGGAGAGGGCCGGGGCGCCCCTGACCATGACGGATCTGGGACGGGAAAGCAAACTCTCCAAAGCCACGGTCTTGAGGATTCTGTCGGTTTTGGAGAGGTACGGTCTTACGGAAAAGAAACAGGGCCGCTATCGGCTGGGGGCGGCGGTTTTACCCCTGGCCCATGCCTATGTCCTGGGGAACGACCTTACCAGGGCCTCTCTGCCGGTTCTCCAGGAGCTGGCCCAATCTTCCGAGGAAACGGCCTCCCTGTTCATTCGCTTGGGGTTCAAAAGGGTCCTGGTTCAGCGGATTGAGGGGCTAAGACCCCTGCGGTTCGCCCTTCCCATCGGCCAGCGCCTCCCCCTTCACCTGGGGGCGGGCAAGGTGCTGGCCGCCGCCATGTCTAAGGAAGAGATCCTGGAGATGCTGGAGGAACTGGGCCCCATGCTGCGGGCAAGGGGCGACGAGATCTCAAAAGAAGAGCTCCTTGCGGAACTTGAGCTTGTCCGCAGGCAAGGCTACTGGATATCATACGGCGAACAGATGTTAGGAACCGTGGCGGTGGCGGCCCCGGTGACCGACGACTCCGGACATACCATCGCCGCCGTCTCCGTGACCGGGGCGACGGAAAGGATGACCGCCGCAAAAACCGCCCGGCTGGCCGTGGAGGTGCGCGGGGCGGCCAAGGCCATCGCCGAAAGATGCGACAGGGGGCACCGTGAAAGATAAAAACTCCCCTCGGAAAAACCATCTAATATGGCTGAATAATACCTAATTCCAGGATAATTTATGCGAGACAGACCGGTTGATCTTCTGATGGCCCACATCGAGAGGCTAAGCTTCGATGACCTGCCCCGGGAGGTAATCACTAGAGCAAAGCTCCTTCTCTTGGACTATCTGGCGTCGGCCATGGCCGGATATAGAATAAACACCGCTTTTAACAAGGCCTTGATGGGCGCCCTGGGGACTCTTCAGGGCAAGAGAGAAAGTTCTGCCTTTTTTCAGCGAAAAAAAACCCCCGCTCCCCTGGCTGCCATGTTGAACGCCGCCTACGGTCATGGTGCTGATCTCGATGATGGGCAAAGGAAAGCGCAGGGTCACCCGGGGGTGGTGGTGTTTCCGGTGGCCCTGGCCCTGGCGGAGGCCTTGCCCCGGGGGGGACGGGAGGGGATCGAGGCCATTGTGGCGGGTTATGATCTCTTCGTGAGAATTGCGGAGACCATAAATCCCTCTCACAACGCCCGGGGCTTTCATACCACCGGCACCGTGGGCACTATGGCGGCGGCCGCCGTCGCGGCGAAGTTGCTCAAACTTCCCCGGGAGAAATTCGACCACGCCATCGGCCTGGCGGCTCTACAAGCCGCGGGGATCCTTGAGGTGGCCCAAAGCGCACAGATGTCTAAGCCCCTTCAGCCGGCCAAGGCTGCCTTTAACGGCATCCTGGCCGCGCGACTGGCCGAAGCGGGCGCCGAAGGGCCACGGGATGCCATAAGCGGCCGGCAAGGTTTCATCAGGGCCTTCAGCGACCAGGCTGATTTGAAAGGCATTGCTTGTGAACTCGGGGAACAATACAGCATATCTTCTTGTTATTTCAAGCTTTACCCCTCCTGTCGTCATACCCACGCGGCCATCGATGCGGCCCTGGCTTTAAGGAGAGAGGACCCAGGATTTCTCGCTTCCATCGAGCGAATCCTCGCATACGTCTATCCCTCCGCCATCAGTCTTACCGGCTCCATCTACGAGCCCGCAAGCACCGCGGAGGCTAAGTTCAGCCTTCCCTATGCCATTGCCACCGCCCTTACCAAGGGAAGCTTCACCCTGGAGGATCTGGACGTAGGGAAAAGCTTAAACGAACAGAGGCGGCGGCTTATCTCCAGGATCGAAATCGTAAGCGATCCGAGCCTTGAAGACAGAGAGGCGAACATCCGGGGCGCCCGGGTAGAAATCGTCCGGCGGGACGGATCAAAACTTGAGGCCGTGGTGAACCTTCCCAAGGGGGATCCGGAAAGGCCCGCTACGGAAGAGGACATCGAAAACAAGTTAAGATTCTCTGCCCGGGGCCTCTTTACGGAAAACCGCCTCCGGCGGATTGTGGATACGGTTATGAATTTCGATAACTTACAAGATATCAACACGTTGATTAAATTACTTAGCCGCCGCGGGTGAGATCAGAAACCGCCCCATCCCGGCCGGCCCTTTCCAAGAAGACCAGGGTCACCGATCAACTTCCCAAGTCATTTCGAACATGGCGAGAAACCTTATAGTAGCGGACGGTTAAGCCGGATGTAAAAAAACATCACGATTTCTCTTGGCTTGCCCTCATGGAAATGACAGGGCGGGGTTATGGGCTTCTCCTGGAAGCAAGATTAATATCTTCCCTGGATAACCCCGAGCAGGAGAACCAGGCCTCAAAATTTTTCCAAACCCTGACTAGATTTATCTATTTTTATTCTTGACAAAGGAAAAGGAATTATATATCTATACTGCAAAATATATTTTCATACATTGAAACACGATCAATCAGAAGGGACGGCGAACCGCCAAGGGGGAGGGGAAAAAAATGAGAAAAGGAAAGGTAAAGGTGCTGCAGGGAAACGAGGCCTGTGCCGAGGCGGCAATTCTGGCCGGCTGCCGTTTCTTCTCCGGTTACCCCATTACCCCGTCCACGGAGATCCTGGAGGTGCTCTCCCGGCGTCTCCCGCTGGTGGACGGGATCTGCCTGCAGACGGAAGACGAGATCGCCGCCATCGTGGCCGCCGTGGGGGCTTCCTGGGGCGGGGCAAAGGCCATGACCGCGACAAGCGGTCCCGGATTCTGTCTTATGCAGGAAGGGATAGGTATGGCGGTGGCGGTGGAATCCCCCTTGGTCCTCGTCAATGTTCAACGGGGCGGGCCCGCCTCGGGGCAGTCCACCTCGACCGCCCAGGGGGATTTTTACCAGGCCCGCTACGGCTCCAACGGTGATTACTCCCTGATCGTCCTCGCGCCGTCGAGCGGCCAGGAGATGTTCGATCACACCGTCCGGGCCTTCAACCTGGCCGAGCGGTTTCGCGTCCCGGTGATCATCCTGGCGGACGAGGTGGTGGGGCATCTCCGGGAAAAGGTTTTCATCCCGGAGCCGGAAGAATTGACCTTGGTCCCGCGGAAAAGGCCAACGGTGAGCGCCGATAAGTTCCTCCCCTTTGAACCGGACAAAGACGGCGTACCCTTCATGCCGGATTTCAACACGGGCTTTCGGATCCCCGTCATCTCCCAGGCCAAGAGTCTCACCGGCAACCGGGGAAACGCCAAGGAGGCGACGGAGAATATTCACCGGATCGTGGCCAAAATCGAAGATCACCTGGACGAATTCGCCGAGGTCTCGGTTTACGGAGACGAAACGGCGGAAACGGCCTTTGTCACCTTCGGCTCCCTGTGCCGGGTGGCCAGGGGCGCCGTGGACATGGGAAAGGAAACGGGGCTTAAATTGAAATCCGTCGAGGTTAAAACCCTCTGGCCCTTCCCCGACGAACTCGTCGCCAGGGCCTTATCCAGGGTCAAGAGGATAGTGGCGGCGGAGATGAACCTGGGCATGATGGCAAGGGAGGTGAGCCGGGTGGTTCGCCGGCCTGAAGTCAAGACAGAGCTATTTTCCAAAATCGGCGGCATTTACCCTCAGCCCCAAGAATTATTACGGCATCTGGAGGAAAAAAGATGAATCCTCTCGGCGAAAAATACCTGCGGAAGAATTTTCTCCCCTTTCACTTCTGCCCGGGCTGCGGCGATGGAATTATCATCCAGGCCTTCTTGAGGGCGGTGGATGAACTGGGCATAATCGACGATCTGGCCATGACCGCGGGAATCGGCTGCAGCGCCTGGATCCCGGTCTATATGCACGCCGATGTCCTCAAGATCCTCCACGGCCGGGCGATCCCCGCCGCCATCGGCCTCAAGGCCACCAAACCCTCGCGGAAAGTAGTCGTCTTCACCGGCGACGGCGACGGCCTGGCGATCGGGGGGAATCACTTTCTCCATGCCGCCCGCCGGAATATCGAGATGCTCGTGGTGGTGGTGAACAACCAGATCTACTCGATGACCGGGGGCCAGGTCGCCCCGAGCACCCGGGTAGGCTCCCGAACCCAGACCACCCCGTATGGAAATCTGGAAAAGCCCCTCGACGCCTGCAAGGTAGGCACCGCCTGCGGGGCCACCTTCGTGAGCCGCTGGTCCACCACTCATTCGCGGGAACTTACCAGGTCTTTCAAGAAGGCCCTGGGCCACAAGGGTTTTTCCTTGATCGAGGTGATGTCCCAGTGTCCCGTTCAAACGGGCAGGTATATCCTCGGCTCCGGCTCCCCGGCCTTTAACCTCAAGTGGTTGAAGGAGAACTGCCAGGTGGTGAAAAGCCCGGCGGAACATGACGAGGTGGAGTCCGCGGGCAAGATCCCCCTGGGTGATTTCCTGCAAATTCAAAGGCCTGAGTTCATAGAAGAGATCCTGAAGATGAACGAGCGGGTTAAGGCCGAGGCCAAAGGAGGGGAAGGTTGAAAACGCTGGAGAGGATCGATATCGACCGGAGATTCTGCAAGGGCTGTCTTCTTTGCCGGGAGGTCTGCCAATATGAGGTTTTAGAGCCCGGCAAGGAGAGAAGCGACCTGGACCATCTGATGCCCTGGCCGGCCAGACCGGAGAACTGCAAACTCTGCCGGCTCTGCGAGCTCAACTGCCCGGACATGGCCATAAGCGTCGTTGTCAAAGAAGGAGGCAAGGAGACGACATGAAGAAGGAAATGGTATTTACCGGATTCGGCGGTCAGGGGATCATTCTCATGGGAATCATCGTCGCCCGAATGATGGAACATTTCCCCGAACTCAACGTAACTCAAGCCCAGTCTTACGGCCCTGCCGCCCGGGGAGGGGCCTGCCGGACGGATGTGGTGATCTCGGATAAGGAGATCAACTATCCCAAAAGCGCCCGGCCGGATCTGATGGTTTTCATGTCCGAGGATGCCTTGAAGAAACACCTGCCGGAAGGCAACCCGGATAAGACCCTCGTTGTCTACGACTCGACCTTAGTCAGAGCCGTTCCCGCTCCCTTCGCCCATACCTTTCCCGTTCCCGCCACTAAAGTGGCGGAGGAAGAAATGAAAAACCGGATCGTGGCCAATATCTTCATGCTCGGGGCGGTTTCCGAATTGATCCTTCCCGGTAGTTTCGAAATCTTAAAAAAAGTGGTAAGTGCAAACGTCCCGAAGAAGGTCGAGGCCTTAAACACCCGGGCCCTCGAGGCGGGCCGGGAGTTCTACCTGGCCCGCAGGCCCGCAATCCCGGCGTAAGACCGGCGGGACCGTGATCAAAAGCCGAAAGAATCACCAGGGGGATCAGATGGCCCAAGAAAAGATTTACTCCGAGCGAATGCTTCTGGACTTTTGCGCACAGACGCTGCTTGGGGCAGGGCTTTCTCAGGCCGGGGCGGAGATCGTCGCCGAGACGCTGGTGTTCGCCGAACTGCGGGGAATCAAATCCCACGGTCTCATCCGTCTTGCCACCTATCTGGAGCGACTCCAGGCCGGGATCATGGAAAGGCAGGCGACAATCTTGAGGGAAAGAGACGAGGGCGCCGCCGCCCTGCTCGATGCCCGAAACACCTTCGGCCAGATCGCAGGTTTTGAGGCCATGACCCTGGCCCTGGCCAAAGCCGCCGAATACGGGGCCGGGGTGGTAGGGGTAAAGAATTCCAATCATTTCGGCGTCGCCGCCTATTTCGCCATGATGGCCTTGAAAGTGGACATGATCGGCTTCGTCCTGACCAACGCCTCGCCGGCCATGGCCGTCTATGGCACCAGGACCCCCCTCATCGGCACGAACCCCCTGGCCTGGGCGGTCCCGGCGGGCAATTACCCGGCCATCGTCCTGGACATGTCCACGTCGATGGT
This sequence comes from Syntrophobacterales bacterium, assembly GCA_037445955.1. Taxonomy (GTDB): domain Bacteria; phylum Desulfobacterota; class Syntrophia; order Syntrophales; family CAMTWB01; genus JBBIJM01. The sequence goes on along the minus strand of JBBIJM010000035.1, from coordinate 16,427 downwards.
GGCCAGGGGAAAGATAAGAAACGCCGCGTTAAAAGGGGAGGAGATACCCCTGGGATGGGCCTTGGACAAAAACGGCCATCCCACCACCGACGCCAAAAGCGCCCTGGAAGGCACCCTCGAACCGGTGGGCGGGGTCAAGGGCTCGGCCCTGTCCCTGATCATCGATCTTGTCTGCGGTGTCCTCACCGATACCATTCTCACCGGCGGGGTGAAAAACATCACCGATCTTTCCGGTCCCGCAAAAACGGGGCATTTTTTCCTGGCCATAAACATAGCCCGGTTCATCGACCCGGGGCTCTTCAAGGCCAACGTGGACAGGGTTATCGCCGGGATCAAAGGGATGCCGAAGCTGGGGGAAACGGAGGTGTTTCTCCCGGGAGAGATCGAACATAGATCGACCCTGCAAAGAAGGAAAGAAGGAATATCCGTCTCCCCCTTGACCCTCGCCTCGCTCAACAGGACCGCGGGCATATTCGGGGTTCGTCCGCTTCAGTAAAGCCGAAGGAGGTCCTCCAGAAATACCATGTGGAAAGAAAAGAACGAAGAACTCAAACAGAAGGCCGCCCTTGCCTCACTCGGCGGGGGCCAAAAGGAAATCGAAAGGCAGCACGCCCGGGGCAAACTCACCGCCCGGGAGAGGATAGCGGGGCTCGTAGATGAGGGGAGTTTCCTCGAGGTGGAGATGTTCGTAACCCATCAATCGAGCAAGTTCGGCCTGGAAAAGGAGAAATATTACGGCGACGGCGTGGTGGCAGGATCGGGCAAGATCGACGGCCGGACCGTATATCTTTACTCCCAGGATTTCACCGTCCTGGGCGGATCCCTGGGCAAGGCCCACGCAACCAAGATCTGCCATGTCATGGAGCAGGCGATAAAGACCGGGGCGCCCTTAATCGGGCTCATCGATTCCGGCGGCGCCCGGATTCAGGAGGGTCTCGGTCATTACGGCTCCATTTTCTTCCGCAATACCCTGGCCTCAGGCATCATACCCCAATTCTCCCTCATCTTAGGCCCCTGTGCCGGGGGAGCGGTCTATTCCCCCGCCTTAAGCGATTTTGTCTTCATGGTGGAGGGCTTAAGCAAGATGCACATCACCGGTCCGAACGTGATCAAGGCGGTCACCGGCGAGGAGATCACCGCCGAAGAGCTGGGCGGCGCGAAGATCCACGGCCGGCAAAGCGGTGTTGCCCATCTGATCGCCGAAACGGAGAAGGAATGTTTTGCGCTGGCCAGAAGGCTCCTGGGCTTCCTGCCGGCCAACTATCGCGAGGCCCCGCCGAGAAGAACCCCCTCGGACGATCCGGAACGCAAGACGCCGGAGATTGAGGAGATCATCCCGACAAACCCCCAGAAACCCTACGATATGAAAAAGGTCGTAAGGATCATCGCCGACGAAGGCGAATTCTTCGAAATCCAGGCGGACTTCGCCAAAAACATCCTCATCGGATTTATCAGGCTAAACGGCGAAACCACCGGGGTCATCGCCAACCAGCCCCAGGTCGCCGCAGGCTGCCTCGACATCGACGCCTCGGACAAGGCCGCCCGGTTTATCCGTTTCTGCGACGCCTTCAATATCCCCATCCTGAACCTGGTGGACTGTCCCGGGTACCTCCCGGGCACCCAGCAGGAGTATGGCGGGATCATCCGGCACGGGGCCAAGACCTTATATGCCTACTGCGAGGCCACCGTGCCCCGGGTCTCGGTGATCGCCAGGAAGATCTACGGCGGGGCCATGAGCGGCATGGCGGTCTCCAAACTCGTGGGCACCGATTTCACCCTCGCCCTCCCCTCGGCGGAAATCGCCATCATGGGACCGGAGGGGGCGGCCAACATCATTTTCAAAGACGCAATCGAGAAGGCCCAAGACCCGAAACAGACGAGAATCCGGATGGTGAACGAATACCGGGAAAAGTTCGCCAACCCCTATGTGGCGGCGGAGGAAGGCTGGATCGACGCGATAGTCGAGGCCGGGAGACTGCGGTCTTATCTGATCGGAGTTTTCGAGAGACTCAAAGGCAAAACGGAAATAAGGCCGGCGAAAAAACACGGGATAATCCCGCTGTAACCGGACATCGCCTCCCCCGGAATCGGGGGCTTTCTCAAAGGTCAAACCAAAAAGGAGCAGCGATGATAAAGAAGGTGGAACATATCGGTATCGCGGTAAAAAGCATTGAGCAGGCGGTCGGGGTCTTCCGGGACAGCCTGGGGCTACCTATGGCGAAACTCTATGAATCGGAAGCGATCAAAACGAAGATCGCCTTCTTTCCCTTGGGCGAAACGACAATCGAGCTCATCGAGCCTCTGGATCCGGCGAGCCCCGCCGCAAAATTTCTGGAAAAGCGGGGGGAGGGGATCCATCACATCTGCCTCGGGGTGGATGACATCGATGCGGCCCTGGCCGATTTCCAGGCAAAGGGCATGGAACTCATCGACAAGAAACCCCGCCGCACCCAGGACGGGCGGCTGATCGCGTTTCTCAACCCCAAAAGCACCCACGGGGTCTTGATCGAGCTCGAGGAGATCGCCCCTCACCCCTGACGGGATGGGGAAAAAATGAAGGAGTCGGCCTATGGCAAAAAGCGAAAAGGCGCCAAGAGAGGTTGTTTCGTCTCTGGGAACGCCGGTTAAATGTTTTTACGGACCCGGGGATCCGGGCGATTTCTCTTATGAAGAAAAACTGAACGACCCGGGGGTTTATCCCTATACCAGGGGGATTCACCCGACCATGTACCGGACGGCCCTCTGGACCATGAGACAGTATTCCGGCCAGGCCACCGCCGAGAGCACCAACGAACGGTTCAAATATCTTCTGGCCAGCGGCCAGACGGGACTGAGCCTCGCCTTCGATCTGCCCACCCAGATCGGCCTCGATTCGGACATGCCCCTGGCCGCGGACGATGTGGGCAAACTTGGGGTGGCGGTGGATACGTGGGACGATTTCGCGCGGATCTTCGACGGCATCGCCCTGGATCAGATCTCCACCTCCTTTACCATAAACGCCACGGCCCCGATAATTTTAGCAATGTACGTGCTTACCGGGGAGAAACAGGGGGTGGACAAGAAGAAGCTCCGCGGAACCATCCAGAACGATATCCTCAAGGAATACATCGCCCGGGGAACCTGGATCTTTCCCCCGGAGCCTTCGATAAAACTCGTCGGGGACCTGGTGGAATATTGCACAACCGAGGTGCCCCGGTTCAATGCGATCTCCGTCTCCGGCACCCATATCCGGGAATACGGCGCGAGCACCGTTCAATCGGTCGCCCTGGCCATTTCCATCGCCGAGGTTTACCTGAAGGAGGTCTTGAAGCGGGGGTCCAAAATAGATGAAATCGCCCCGCTCTTCTCTTTCCATCTGCCCATAGGAGGCCGGGACTTCAACTTTTTCGAGGACATAACGAGACTCCGGGCCGCCCGCCGGTATTGGGCAAGGCTCCTTAAGGAAAAATACGGCGCCTGCGACCGGCGATCCCTCCAGTTCACCTTCTCCACCGGCGGCATGGGGGGAGGCCTGACGGCGGAGCAGCCCTTGAACAACATCGCCCGGGCGACGCTCTATGCTATGGCGGCGGTGCTGGCGGGGACCAGGTCCCTTAATCTCGCCTGCTTTGACGAGGTTTACGCGATCCCTTCGGATCTGGCCATCAGAACCTCGCTCAGGATCCAGCAGATCCTGGCCCACGAAACGGGAATAGCCGACGTGGTCGATCCTCTGGGCGGCTCATATTATGTGGAGAGCCTTACCAGCGAAATGGAAGCGAAGATAGGCGAGATCATCGCAGAGATCGAAAGCGAAGGCGGAATCGTCGCCCTCATCGAAAGCGGCTCTATCCAGCGGGAACTGGCCGCCCAGAGCTACGAGATTCAGAAGAAGATCAATTCCGGCGAGCGGGTCATGGTCGGGGTAAACCGGTTTCGCACTCAGGAGGAGGATCGGGATATCGAGATCTATAAAACCGACCCGGAAACGATCAACCGCCAGCTTACGAGGCTCGCCCAGGTCAAAGAGAAGAGAGACCGGGCCCGGGTTTCCCAGGCCCTAGCCGAGCTCGAGGCGGCCGCCCGGGCGGGGGTCAATATCATCCCCCATCTCTTCGCGCCTATTTCCGAAATGGCCACGGTAGGAGAGATCATCGAAACCTTGAAGAAGGTTTACGGCACCTTCAAAGAACCCGCCACGGTCTAGGAGAAAAGGCATATGGAAAAGAGAAAAACCATTCGGGTGCTGGTAGCCAAAATCGGCCTCGACGGACACGATGTCGGGGCCAAGGTGCTTACCTTCTGGCTTCGGGACCAGGGCATGGAGGTAATCTACACCGGCCTGCGCCAGACGCCGGAGCAGGTGGTCCAAACCGCCATTCAAGAGGCAGTCGATGTGATCGGCGTGAGTATCCTCTCCGGATCCCACGGGGCGGTAGCGAAAAAGCTCACCGCCCGGATGAAGGAATGCGGCCTTGACGACGTGCTCCTCCTCTTCGGCGGAACGATTCCCAAAGACGACGTGGCCCTTCTCAAGGGCCTCGGGGTGCACGGGGTGTTTACCTCCCATTCCCGGCTGGAAGACATCTCCACGTTCATAAGGGGGAAGGTGACCGGAGAAGGGGCAAAAAATGACTGAGGCAGCCGGGCGGATCAGGCACCCCGCATCCCTGGGGAAGGTGCTGAAAGCCTCCGAGGCGGCCCTCCTCTTTCAGGACGGGATGCTCGTGGCAACCTCGGGAAACCCCCTCATGGGTTATCCCCGGGCCACCTTTGGCGCCCTGGCGGAGCGGATCAAGAGGGAAGGCGGGATCAAGATAGACCTCCTTTGCGCCGGCCCGTTGAGCGGCGAAATAGAGGACACCCTGGCCGAGGCCGGAGGTCTGCGCTCCCGCATCGGCGCCATAGGCGGTGAGAAGCTGCGCGCCGCGATCAATCGCGGCGAGGTTCGTTTCGTCGAAGGCAAGGGGGGGCAGCTCCCGCTCCAGGTAAAGCGGGGCTGGCTGGGGGAGATCGGGCTCGCCGTGGTCGAGGCAGCGGGGATCAACGATCAGGGCCACCTTATCCCCTCTACGGCCCTTTACGACTCCCCGGAGTGGCTCGCCTGCGCCCGGGGAATAATCGTCGAGATAAACCTCCGCCGGCCCCTGGCCCTCGAGGGTATTCACGATGTCTATGAGCGCGGCGAGACCCCCATCCCTCTGGCCGGCAATCCCTTAAAGAGGATCGGCACCCCGTATATCCCCATCGATCCTGCCAGGATCCGGGGAATCGTTTTTTCGCAACTTTCCGATCCCCCCGTCTCGGCGGAAAAGGCGGATCCCAAGGGCGATCTGATTGCCGGTCATCTTGTTGAATTTTTCCGCCGGGAGAAGGCCTCGGGAAGGTTGAATATGCCCCTCCCCCCGATAGAACTCGGCGTAGGCGACCTCGCCGGCCGGGTGATGCGGGCAATCGGGGCGAGCGATTTGGGCCCCTTTCGGTTCCACCTGCCGGCCATCACCGATCCTATCCTCGAACTTGTCGAGGAGGGCAAGGTAAAGTGGGTCTCCGGGATGGCCTTGCGGCTCACCCCCGCCGCCTGGCAGAGGTTCGAGGAAAACATCGAACGATACAAGAGGTTTATCGTCCTCAGGCCGGTGACCATCTCCAACTCCCCCGAGCTGATCCAGCGTTTCGGGGTGATCGGGATCAACGGCTGTCTGGAAATGGATCTCCAGGGTCAGGTAAATTCAAGCCACGTTTCAGGGACAAACATCTTAACCGGCATCGCCGGATCCTACGATTTTTCCAGAAACGGCCGTTATTCGATCTTCGTCGCCCCCTCGACAACCCGGGGCGGAAATATCTCGACGATCGTGCCCGCGGTCTCCCATGTGGATCATACGGAACATGACGTGGATATCCTGGTCACCGAGCAGGGGCTCGCCGACCTCCGGGGCCTCGACCCCCGGGAAAAGGCCCGGGTGATTATCTCCAATTCGGCTCATCCCGATTTCCGGGATCCCCTGCGGGAATATCTGGAAAGGGCCCAGAGGGTCTCCGGCCACATCCCCGTTTTACTGGAAGAAGCCTTTTCTTTTCACTTGCGTTTCCGCACCTCAGGCAGTATGAAGTAGGCCGGTTGAGCCAATAACAGGAGGCAGTTCATGGATAATTTCACCTTCGGCATCACCATGCTCATCTGCGGCATGGGGGGAACCCTGTTCACCCTCTGGATTATGAGTCTCATCATGGAAGGTCTGGGAAGGCTCTTTCCCGACAAGCCGGAAAGCAAGGAGGGCTGACCTATGGTAGAGGCAATCATCAATGGCTTGTCCGGGTTGACCACGGGCTTTCAGCATCTATTTATCGATTGGCGCAACGTTATAATGATCGGAGTGGGCGGGGTGCTCCTGTGGCTCGGGATCAAGAAGAACTGTGAGCCGCTCCTCCTTCTCCCCATCGGGTTCGGCTGCATCCTGGTCAATATCCCCCTGTCAGACGTGATGATGCAGGACGGTTTTCTCAAGGTCCTCTACGACGCCGGCATCGACACCGAACTCTTCCCCCTGCTCATCTTCGTCGGCATCGGAGCGATGACCGATTTCGGCCCGCTGCTTTCCCGTCCCTCCATGTTTCTCCTGGGGGCGGCGGGGCAATTCGGCATTTTTCTTACGTTGATCCTCGCCCTCTGGCTGGGATTTCCCATGCTCGACGCGGTGGCCATCGGGGTGATCGGGGCCTGCGACGGTCCGACCGCGATCTATGTAACCTCCAAATACGCCCCCCATCTGCTCGGGGCGGTATCGGTCGCCGCCTATTCGTACATGGCCCTGGTGCCCATCATCCAGCCGCCGATCATGAAGGCCTTGACCACCGAGAAGGAGCGGACCACCGTGATGAGGTACGCCGAACGGCCGGTCTCTAAAACCACGAGAATCCTCTTCCCCATCGTGATTACGATTCTGGGAGGGCTGATCGCCCCGAAGGGTCTTCCCCTGCTCGGTACCATCATGCTGGGGAACCTGATGAGGGAGTCCGGGGTGGTAAGCCGTCTGACCAAGGCCTCGGAAAACGAGATCGCCAATGTGGTAACCCTCTTCCTCGGCCTCTGTATCGGGGCCACCATGTCCGGCCCCGCCTTCCTCAAGGGGCAGACCCTGCTCGTTTTGGCGCTCGGATTCTTCGCCATCTGCCTCGACACGGTCTGCGGCGTTACCTTCGGGAAACTGATGCGGCTTGCCACCGGGGGCAAGGTGAATCCCCTGATCGGGGCGGCGGGCATCTCCGCCTTCCCCATGGCCGCCCGGGTGGTGCAGAGGGAAGGGTTGAAGTACAACAAGCGCAATCACCTGCTGATGCACGCGATGGGGGCCAACGCCGGCGGCCAGGTAGGGTCGGTGATCGCCGCGGCGGTTATGCTGTCGGTGCTGGCGGGGATGGGCCTGATCTAAGTGGGAAAGCCTGGAAAGGCAGGATTAATACGAAAACGGGAGGAGACAATGAGCGTGGAAGTTAGGGCCCCGATGCCGGGGAAGATTGTTAAGATTCTGGTGAATGTGGGCGATCTGGTCGGCGAAGACGACGAGCTATTGATCCTGGAGGCGATGAAGATGGAAAACCCGATCTTCTCAGACGGGGAAGGGACGGTTAAGGAAGTGAAGGTCAAGGAGGGGGATGCGGTAAAGGCGGAGGAGGTTCTCCTTATCATCGGCTAGGTTCGCTTGACCGGGCTTGAATCGAAGATGATTTCCGGCTGAAGATACCGGGGGGCGAGGTAGACAGGTGCTTGTCTTGGCCCCCCGGGCTTTATGAGGCCTCGGTGCGGGAGGCGATTTTTTTATCTGGCCTGCGTTTCGGGGCTTTGAAAAACCGCCGATTCCTTCATTTCGAAGGGGGGGTTAAATCTTGAATCAGGCCGCAAGCATTTAGATTTCTCGTTGCTTGCCCTTCTTCAGCCGACCTTGTCAAAGGCTCTCAATCTGTACGCCCATAACCCGAGGGCCGGATTGGAGATGAAAAATACCTCTTCCCCGTCCGGCAGGGTATTGAAACCGTCCTTCAATCTACCCGGGTCATACCGAGCCGACATTTCCGCCAAGTCGGCATATTCATAATTCACCCCTTCGATTTCCTCTTTCGTCAAATGCCCGGGACAGTACGTGATCCGGAATCGGCCCTCGGAAGAACCGTGGATCAGATGGGCGGCGGCGCTCAAATTCCGTCTCAGCCCGTCTTCCTTCTTCACCAGTTCAAGTATCCGGGGCGTGCCGGCGTATCCGTATTTCCGGATAATCAGATCGATTTCCGGATCTTCCCCGAATTGCTCCAGCCCCGGGGCGAGAATTATCAATTCCCCGCCGTGGGCAATGGCCATCCTGGTGCGGTAGATAGCCTTATTGCCTAACCAGGTGCTTTTGAATTCCTGCGGACTCAGATAGACCACAACCTTCCTCAAAGGGTCTTCGACCAATTCTATATTTACCTTTTTCGACAGCTCTACCGCCTGATTGAAGCATTCCAGATCATCGCCGATGAACAGGCCTCTTACCGCAAGTTCGTCACCCTCTTTTCCCACCACCGTGAGAATATAGATGATCGGCAGATCCCCGATGAAATGTTCGGAACCGTAATCAAATACCTTCCGGACCGGGTTGTCAACCCGGCCCATCATCCGCTCCATCCCGTATACGGCGCCTAAAAAATGGGTTTTGTTGATAATCTCCGCGCCTCCGGTACCGACAAAGATATTCTTGTTGTAATTGGCCATCCCGACCACTTCATGGGGGACTACCTGTCCGATGGAGATTATTAGATCGAATTGCCCTTCGATAAGCAATTTATCAACCTGAATGGGGATAGGGTAAGCGACTCTTCCCCCGGACAATTCCTCAACGTATTCCTTGGGCACCTCCCCCAGGGTGACAAAGCCGTTTCTCCAATCATGGACCCGGAAGAGATTCGGCGGGATGCCGCCGAACATCGTCTCCCTTTCCTTATCGTTCAGGGGCAGATGGGTTCCGGTGGCCGGCAGGACATCGGTCAGGGCCTCCCCATAGTATTGCCAGACCTGTTCGGTAATCAACCCGGCCTGAGAATGGAAGCGGGTAAAATCCGGGGGTATGACCAAGACCCGCCTTTTGGCCCCCAATTTTTCCAGCGCCTGGCAGACGGCGGATCTCAAATCCTGTAAGCTGAATTTGGCCGTCGTCTCGCCTTTACCATATAGGATCATATCCTAAACTCCCAGACCCATCGGGGTCAGACTTGAATATTGCGTTTTAATTAAGAGGTGGACCTGATTATCCATAAGGACATAAGCATAAAGCAGAAAGCGATATCGCTCCTTGTACGAGACCAGTATCTTCAGATACCCCTGCCGGTCCTCGGCAGACCGGAAAACATTCTGCTTCTGGTTGCCGCGGGTGATTACATGATAAAAGGCACCGGGAAATTCGATTCGGGGTTTGCGTACCATGGCAGAAGATTAGCAAGATGAAGGGGAAGTGTCAACAACGCAATTATTACAATTTTCAAGTCTGTGCCACCACATATTGCCCAAGATTTCTCAATATTCAAGTCTGACCCCACAGACAGACACACACGCCGTGCCATTTCCCTTGACACTTAGGCGTCTCTATAGTAGTGCCTTGCGATGCAAAGGTAAGCCCCTATCAACATCAGAGGAGTTCGCGTGGACGCGCTTGTTCAGGTACTGACCTCAGGAATGCAGACGGTCCTGCAGCCCTACAATCTTGCGATCATTGTCCTCGGCACCTTCTGGGGGCTCATTTTTGGGGCGGTGCCGGGGCTCACCGCGACCATGGGGGTCGCCATCGCCCTCCCCTTCACCTATCAACTGGACACCGCCCCGGCCTTGTGCCTGCTTTCTTCCATCTATATCGGGGCGATCTCCGGGGGCTTCATCTCCGCGGGCCTTCTCAATATGCCCGGCACCCCTTCCTCCATCGCCACCGCGTTCGATGCCAACCCGATGGTAAAGAAAGGGAAGGCGTCCCTGGCCATGTCGATCAGCCTGGCCAGTTCCTTAGCCGGCGGGCTTCTCGCGGTCTTTGCGGCGATCGTGGCGACCTATGCCCTCGCCCAGGTGGCGCTGAAATTCGGGCCTTTCGAATATTTCGCCGTCGGGATCCTCGCCTTTGCCGGATGTGTCGGCATGTTCGGGGACCAGCTCTTGAAGAGCATTACCTCCCTCATCTTAGGCCTGCTTCTGGCCATGATCGGCAGCGACGTGCTCACCGGGGTGAAACGGCTCACCTTCGGCATTCCCGATCTTACTGCGGGCATCGATATTCTTCCCCTGCTCATGGGGCTTTTCGGTCTCGGCGAAATCTTCTACGCCCTGGAGCAGAGGTCGGCCAATGTGGTGCCGGAGTCTGCGAGAAAGGCGATAATGGGGTTCAAAGGCTTCTGGGAAGGTTTCAAGATAGTTGTTTCCCGATCTCAGATTGTCAACTTCTTCCGTTCCTTCTTTATCGGGTTTGCCATCGGTGTCTTTCCCGGCGTAGGCGGGGCGACCTCGAGCGTCGTAGCCTACGGGATGGCAAAATCAACCTCCAAGTATCCGGAAAAATTCGGAAAAGGTATCCCGGACGGCATCGTCGCCTCGGAAACCGCCAACAACGCAACCATCGCCGGGGCGCTGGTGCCTCTCTTATCCCTGGGGATCCCGGGAGATTCGGTAACCGCGGTCATGATCGGGGGATTCATCATCCACGGACTCTTTCCCGGCCCCCTCATGTTCAGGGAGAATCCGGAACCGATCTACGTCGTCTTTGCCTCGCAGATAGTCGCCAACATCGCCATGGTCCTCCTGGGCATTCTTCTGATGAGGCTCCTCATTAGGACCTTGAGCATCCGGGCCCACGTCCTTCTTCCCATCATTACCGCGGCGATGATCGTTGGTTCGTTCGCGCTCAACAGCAGGGTCTTCGATATCGCCGTTACCCTGATCTTCGGTTTTGTCGGCTATGTCTTCAAGAAAACCAATTTCCCGACGGTGCCTCTGATCACGGCCTTCATCCTGGGGCCGATCATCGAGAAGAGCTTAAGGCAGGGGCTGGCCTCCTCGGAAGGATCCCTCCTCCCGCTCTTTACCCGCCCCATGTCCCTGGGACTTCTTATCGGGGCGCTCCTTTTGTTTCTCGTCGGGATCTATGTAAGCATGTATGCGATGAAAAGGTATGAAGCCGGGAGTGATAGGCAATCTTGAGGCAAGGAGGTGATGAAGAAAGGGATAAGGCGGGTAGTTGCAAACAAAGAGATTCTCAAGTTTTAATTAACCACATTTAATAACCGGAGGTGTCTGAAACCATGAAGAGAAGATATCTTACAAGTCTGATCGCCCTTTTCGCGATTGTAGGCGGGCTTTTCCTGACCGTTCCCCATGCGGCGGCCACCTATCCTGAAAAGCCTGTCCTGCTCATCGTTCCCTATTCCGCCGGCGGCGCAAGCGACATCACCGCCCGGCTGTTTGCCGAATTCTGGAGGAAGTACACGGGCAAGGATATGGTAATCTCCAACGTCGTCGGCGCCGAGGGCGCGGTCGGCGCCCGCCAGGTGCTCAATTCCAAGCCCGACGGCTACACCGCGCTCTGGTATCACCAGGCTGTTTTGGGCAACTTCTATCTCGGGGTGGCCGAGCTCAAGTGGACCGATTTCACCCCTGCCTGCGTGGCGATCAAGACCTCGCGGCTCACGGTGACAAGGAAAGACGCCCCCTGGAAGGATATCCGGGAGGCCCTCGATGATGCGAGAAAGAATCCCAAGAAATATGTTTACGGGGCCGGCGCAGGCGGGATAGCCTACCTGGAGTATGGCCCGATCGAGATGGCCGCCCCCGGCGCCTTCCGGGTCGTCCCCAATGAAGGCGGAGACGCCCAGCGTATCACCGCCCTGCTGGGCAAACATGTTGATATAATTCCGGTGGCCCTGGTTTCCGTCGTCCAGCATCTCAGATCCGGCGATATCCGGGGTCTGGTGCTGCACGATGTGGTTGCCGATCCCTTCATCCCCGCTATCCCGACCTCTTCGAGTCTGAATGTGAGGAATCTTCAGTTCCCGATGACCAATACGTTCTTCTTCCCGAAGGGAACCAGTGCTTCCCTCGTAAACGACTTCAACGGGATCATTGGGAAGATCGTCGCCGATGCTGAATTCAGGAAAAAACTGGCGGATATGGCGTTTGCCGTGCCTTTCTTCCATACCGGCAAGGATCTGGAGAAGTTCTGGCTGGAGCAGGATGCGATCTATAAGGAAGTGGCGGCGAAGGTAAAATAAGCATAGCGTAAACCGGCCCGCCTGAAACCCTTCTTTCGCCCCGGGCGGGGTTTCGGGCGCCGGATTTCAAGCGGGATATGCTTCCTTACGAGGTAATCTGATGCTTCTTAGTGTCGTTACGAACCTGGCAATTCTTGCCTTCGGCATTGCCCTGCTGATCCAGTCTTACCAGATCCGCGCCCTTAGATTCGGCGGTTCGATGGGCGGGGATGTATTCCCCAAGTGGTTTGCCGCCGTTCTGATCACCCTGGCCGTGGCGCTTTTGCTCGTTGATATAATCGGATATTTCAGGAATCGGACGGTAAAGGCCCCCGCAGCACTGACAGGCAGGCGGCTTCCTCCCGGGTCCCTCCAGGTCGCAGCGTTTTTAGGGGCATTCATCGTCCATATAGGCCTTCTTCCCCTGGTCGGGTTCGTCCCGGCGGTCATCCCCCTTATCTTCGCAAACTTCCTGCTTCTAAAAACCGAGATCAAGGGGAAAGACTGGCTTTCAGGTCTGCTGTACAGCGCCGGGGTAACCTTCGCCTTCTGGCTAATCTTTGAAAAGCTCTTCCAGATCGTTCTGCCGAGAGGAATCTTGTTCTAGCCAGGAGATACCCGCCGGTAAAAAGCAAATATTCCCCGCCCGGTTCGGCATATCCTTCCTTTTGAGTTCAAACTGCCCATCGTCGCCACTGGCAAAGTGGGAAAATAAATGATAACAAGCTGGCAGCAGACGGGCATTTCATAATCCCGTACTTAAACCTGCGCCAAAAAAAGGAGACTATCAAATGGATGAGACCTATCTTAAGAAGATGTTCGGTTTGGAAGGAAAAGTCGCCGTGGTGACCGGCGGCGGCGGGGTCTTGTGCGGGACGCTGAGCGTTGCGCTGGCGAGACTGGGGGTTAAAGTCGCCGTGGTGGATCTTCTTCTCGAGGGGGCCCGCCGGGTAGCTGATCAGATCAAGGCGGAAGGCGGCCAGGCCATTTCCGTTCAGGGCAACGTACTGGACAAGCCCAGCATGGAAGCGGCAGCCGGGACGGTGCTTGCGGCCTTCGGCAGGGTCGATATCCTGATCAACGGCGCCGGGGGCAACAAGCCCCAGGCCACCACCGGAACCTTATCCTTCTTCGATCTCCCCGCCAGCGCGGTGGAGTGGGTGTTCAATCTGAACTTCATCGGCACCCTCCTGCCCAGTCAGGTTATCGGCAAGCTCATGGCGGAGCAGAAGAGCGGTGTCATCCTCAACATATCTTCCATGAATGCCTTCCGGCCGCTCACCCGGGTCCCCGCCTACGCCGGGGCCAAGGCCGCCATCAGCAATTTTACCCAGTGGCTCGCGGTTCACATGAACCAGGAATACTCTCCCGGCATCCGGGTGAATGCGCTTGCCCCCGGCTTCTTCACGCCGAAGGGGCGCTTCGGAGCCCCGGAGGACCTGATCGCCACGACCCTCTGGCTCCTTTCCGACGGGGCCGGCTTTGTGACCGGCGTGGTTGTGCCGGTGGACGGCGGGTTCAGCGCCTTCAGCGGGGTGTAGAGAGGCAATATATCCCGGAGGGCTTTCGGGCAAGCCCAAAGAAGAAACCGGGCGTTACCGTCGGGACGGGGACGGAGAGGCGATCCCGGAGGCGGAGAGGTTAAATCTCCCCTCCGCCTCCAGAACCCTGAGGCAAGGTTACTGATTTTCGAACTGCTCCACCTCCACCCACTCGGCCAGGCCCCGGGCGTGGGGCAGGGTCAGGTAGCGCTCCGAGTAGAGGTAGATTACCCCGGTCGAGGCCTCGAAACTTTTAATATCCTCAAAGTCCTTACACCCTTTGAGTTTCTCCAGGGACGAGGCCAACTCCTCTTCCCCAAGTCCGTAAGGGGGAAGCAGGAAGAGGGGGCTTGCCGTCGGCCTCGGATAAAGGCTCGATTCCCTTCTCACCGTTTCGGCGATCATCGCCGGCGGGTTCTTACCTTCCGCAAGCAGAAGGGAGTCGGCGTAGGCGGCGCAGACATGGGGCGTCGCATATAGATAAACCCTCCCCGAATTTGCATCCGTAAGGACGTGGATATCCCTCCTGTCCCCCTCCCCGAAGGACAGGATCGCCTCGTTTAGCTCCTCTTCCTTCCTGCCGTACGGTTCGTCCAGGAACAAAGCGAGGGCGGTGAGTTTTCCCAAAGAGCCCGAATCCTCTCTCACCCGCACGGCGATTTGGTCCGCCAGGGCCGTCTCCTTATCCTCTCTTGCCTTTTCCACCACCCTGCCTCCTTGGAAGGTCCCTTCCGCTTACGGCATCAAGCCCATCTTTTCCAGTTCCTGAGCGACGGAAGCGAGCCCCAGCCTTCTTAAGGTTTCCCCGGTCGGGGCGCCGGTGGCCCGATCCCAGCCGCACTCCTGATAGAACAGATCGAAAGCCCTCTGCATATCCTCCCGATCCATCTTATCGCCCCCGGGGCTCAAGGGTTTGGCATCCCGGGGATGATCGTAGGCCCAGTCGGGCACCAGGTCGTGCTCTTTGCGCATCTCCTTGGTCTTCATCCCCCGGATCGTCAAGGCCCGATGGAGATTGAAGATCCGCTCGGCGATGAGATCGAGCTCCGCCTCGCTTTTCCTGTCTCCGGTCACCGCTGAGTAAAGCTGGGACTCAATGGTCGTATCCCCCTTGTAACCCCTCTCCTTCAGGGGAGAGGCTATCCAGGGGAACATCCAGTTGCACAAAGGCAGGCTGTCGTGAAGCTCCTTGCGCAGGAGGGACCATTTGGCGAATTTGGCCTTGAAGGCATTCATCGGGGTGTAGTTGCGGAACGCGTCGATGGCGTCGCCGGATCCGAAAACCTCCGCCGCCAGCCGCTTCTGGATGCCTAAAGGCAGACCGCAGGCATAGAAATTTATGTGGGAATGGCACTGGGCGTCCCGGTTATACTGGGTATTGATCAGCGCCCCTACCTGGCCACCGTTTTCCACCGAGTGGTGCTTGGGGAAACCAAGCTTCTCGTTCCACATATTCCACTCAAAACCGTAGAAGTCCCGCCCGAATCCCCATCTTTTCGCCACCCGGGCGGTGCCTTCGCCCAGGGCAAACCCGAACTCCCCTTCCCGGAAGGCGATCCGGCGGATAAAATCCTTGATGAATTCAGGACTCCCCTTTTCATAAAGATCAAAGGGGATGCTCTTGAACTCCGCCTCGCTTAGGACCTTCTTCAGTATCCCCGATTCGTAGGCATACTGAAAGTCCCTGTTGATCTGGCCGTAATTGCACCAGACCCCGTAATCGTCGGCCATGTGCTTGCCCACCACCGTTCCCTCGATGAAGGTCATCCCCCGGGGTCCGTCGGGGTACTTTTTGATCGCCCGGCCTCCCCACCAGCCGATACAGGTATTGGCGGCAAAGCGGGAGACCCCGTACCTTTCCGCCGACGGCACCGAAAGCTGGATGTGACAGCGGATCGGGCAGGAGTGACACCCGTCCATCCGGACGGTAAACTGCTCCGCCAGCGGCCCCAGATCAAACACCGCCTTCTGACAGCGGTAGCCCATGCTGTTTAAATCCCGGGGGTCACAGGTGCCCGTTTCCACGGGCGGATTGGCCGCCCCCCAGTACAGGCCCTTCCGGGCGGTCCAGCGGCTTCCCGGGGCATGAAACTCCGCCCAGGGCTGCGGGGTGCTCGGCACCACCCACTGGTTGTTCGAACCGGCCAGGGAAAGCACATAATTGACCAGTCTCTTCCATTCCCTCTTGTTCGCCGCGATCTTGACGCTACCTGTGCCCCGCACCCCGATGGCCTTCAGGTTCTTCGAGCCCATCACCCCGCCCAGGCCGCCTGCGGAATGGGAATTGCCCGTCATGATGCAGGCCATCCTGACCTGCCGCTCCCCGGCCTGGCCGATTGCCGCCACCTGGGCCTCCGGCCCCATTTCGGCGCAGATCTCGGCGGTGGCCCTATAGATGCCGTTTCCCCAAAGGCTACGGGCGTCTTTTATCTCCACCGCATCGTCGCTGATGGAAAGCCAGACGGGTTTGGCCGCCTTGCCCTGGATAATTACGGCGTCCCAGCCGGCGAACTTTAATTCGCTGCCCCAATGCCCGCCCATATGACCGCTGCCGACTAATTCGGGAAGGCTCGTGGGCAGGAGGGAGGTTATCGCCACCCGTCCCCCGCAGGGCGAACCGGTACCGATTAAGGGGCCGCCGCCAAA
>JBBIJM010000034.1:0-22766 GCA_037445955.1 Syntrophobacterales bacterium | reverse complement strand
CACTACCTTGGCCTGCACAAACTTAGCGTATGGCGTCCCGGTGCCGACGTCGGCAGCAACCTGATCGACGGACACTCGAGGTCGTCAACGTTCTTGATGGCGAGGACCTTGGTGCCGACGTCGGCAGCAACCTGATCGACGGACACCTTACCATACATGGCCTTCAGGAACCGCTCGCTTAGGTGCCGACGTCGGCAACCCCCAAGGGGTCAAATCTTTACTCTTGACATTTCGGCCCGGTTAATCTAGCTGTTGGATGCATGAGCCGTCCGTTGAGGATCCAATATCCTGATGCGTATTATCACGTTACCTGCCGGGGGAATGAGCGGCGGGAAATATTCCGTGATTTGGAAGATCGGAAGGATTTCTTGCGCATGCTGTCCCGCTCGGTTGATGTTTTTGACACCCGTCTTTTGGCTTACGCCCTGATGCCCAATCACTTTCACCTGCTGGTCTCTACGCCGAAAGGGAACCTCTCGGAATTCATGCGTCATTTTAACATCAGCTATACCGGTTCGTTCAATCGCAAATATAACCGGACCGGCCACCTTTATCAGGGTCGATATAAGGCTTTTCTGATTGATGAAAAAAACTATCTTCTAGAGGTGAGCCGTTATATCCATCTGAATCCCTTGAGAATGCAATCAACCAAGCCATTAGAGGAAATAAGGCGGGATTTGCCCAGCGACGATTCGACCAGTTTTCCGGGATACCTTGACGAAAAGAAGAGAAAAACCTTTGTTCATTACAAAACGATTCTTGAGTATTTCGGCCCGGAAGTTCGAGAAGCGGTGAATGAATATAAGAAATTCATGATCGAAGGAATGGGGGAGAACATTCCCAGCCCGCTGGAAAAAGGAAAAGGCACCGGGATCATCGGAAAAGCGGATTTTGTTCAGGGGATCAAAGACGTACTGGGCAAAGATCGGCATGGCAAGCCATCCCATCGTGAACTGCCGGCCCTTCGGGATCTGGATAAAAGCATAACGCCCGATGAATTGATTGACCGATACGCGCAATTAGTTAAAATGAGCCGGGAGGAATTGACGACCCGGGGAAAGCAATCAACTAAGCGGGCAATACTGATGGAGATGCTGTATAGATTTTGCAATATTACACAACCGGAGATTGGACGACTCCTGGGTGGTATTGACTACAGTGCCGTGAGTCAGGCGCGAAAGCGGTTGCATAAAAAAATCCAGGACGACCCGGAGTGTGAAAACAAATGGAGCCAGATTCAAAGCGAGCTTGGCCAAATGCTCAAATGCAAATGTCAATAGTAAAGATTTGACCCCATTCCAAGGAGGTTTTTCATGGAAATCCGCTATCCCGTTCATCCCGAGCAGATGAAAACCCTCGACACCGAGGGGCTTCGAGGTCATTTTCTCATCGAGAATCTCTTTGTTCCCGATCGGATAAGCCTGACCTACAGCCACATAGACCGAACCATTGCCGGCGGGGCCATTCCGGCAAGGGAGATGCTTCCCCTCGCCGGGGCCAGGGAACTGGGCTCCGATTTTTTTCTTCAGCGCCGGGAGATGGGGATCATCAATATCGGCGGCCCAGGCACGGTTCGGGCAGCGGGTGAGGAATATCTTCTCGACAGCAAGGAGTGTCTCTATCTCGGCCGGGGGCTGGACGACGTCTCTTTCGCCAGCGCAAGCGGCGGGGTTCCCGCCAAATTCTATTTCGTAAGCGCCCCGGCCCACGTCTCCCACCCCCCGGTCAAAATATCGCTCTCCCAGGCCAACCGTCTGGAGATGGGCGATCAGCTTTCGGCAAACAAAAGAACGATCTATCAACTGATCCATCCTGATATAATGAAGTCCTGCCAGCTTGTCATGGGGATCACCTCCCTTGCCCCGGGGAGCGTCTGGAACACGATGCCCAGCCATACCCACGACCGCCGGATGGAGGTTTATCTTTACTTTGAATTGCCGGCGGAGGCGGTGGTCTTTCATCTCATGGGGGAACCCCGGGAAACGAGACATCTTGTCGTCCGGAACGAACAGGCCGTCATCTCCCCGAGCTGGTCGCTCCACGGGGGAGCGGGCACGCAAAGTTACAGTTTCATCTGGGGGATGGCGGGAGAGAATCAGCTCTTTACCGATCTCGACGGCATCTCGTTGAGCGCCCTCAGGTAGATTGCGGGGAAGCTATTTACCCCCTTTGGTCCCCTTTATCTAAAGGGAGAAAATGTTCTCTTTTAAGGAGTAAAATCATGTTTGTTCTAAATCGGGCGTCAAATTCCAAAATCGTGGCCCCGGGGGTGGAAAGAAAGATCCTCGCTACGGGCGGCTCGCTCATGACCGCCGAGGTCCGGTTTGAAAAGGGCTCAAAAGGGGCCGCTCACAGCCATACCCACCAGCAGGTAAGCTACGTCGTCTCAGGAAGGATCGCCTTTACCATAGAAGGAAAAAAGGAGATCCTCTTATCCGGCGACGGCTGCTATGTGGCGGGAAACCTCATTCACGAAGTGGAGGCGCTGGAAGATTCATTGATAATTGATGTGTTTACGCCGATACGGGAAGACTTTCTTTAAGAAAAGAGCCGATATCCCTGATTAATAAGGGGGGGGCGTTTTCCTGAAAGAAAATTCTTCAAATCCGTCAGGAATGCTTGACAGGATCCTTTCGTTTTGTTATAAGGTCTCTCGGTTCGTATTACGAAACGCATTTCTGTGCCAGCGCTACATTGCAACCGTTTAGGCTATTGGGTAAGTTGAGGGATTCACCGATGAATCAAAAGCCGCCCCCCCGAGGCCGGTTCTTCCTCACCAGCTGGTCAAAAGTTTCAGCCTCCCCAGGAGGGGGCTCTCAGAGGAGCAGGCCCGCGAGTCTAGTTTTACCCCCTTATCCCCCGGTCTTCCCAAGCCATCTTAACAACCGCTCAACCCCATCTTCACTATTGAAAGGCGAGTCGCAGATAACCCGATCCCTCCCATCTTCGGGGAGTCGATCCATGATCAAGGTAACATACCGACAAGCCACAATACCTAATTGAAGGAGGAAAGCCATGTCATTGAAGAAGTTGTTATTGATCGTTGCGAGCGCCGCCCTGATATTGGGCCTAGGCATAAGTGCCCAGGCCGCGGAGGTATTCAAGGCGGGCGATGTGCACGCGGACGGCTACCCCACCGTCGAGGCGATGAAAAACATGGGGAAAAAACTGGAGGCGGCGACAAAAGGCCGTCTTTCCATCAGGATGTTCCCCGGGGCGACCCTGGGTAACGAAAAGGAGATGATCGAGCAGGCTCAGGTCGGGGCAATCCAGATTGTCCGCATTTCCGTAGGCGCCGTAGGTCCCGTAGTGCCCGACGTCAACGCCTTCAACATGCCCTTTATCTTCAGAGACGAGGCCCATATGCGCAGGGTCATCGACGGCCCGATCGGCGAAGAGATCCTGGCCAAGGTTACCGCCAGCCCGGCCAAACTCATCGGCTTGGGCTGGATGGACGCGGGCACCCGCAACCTCTACACCAAAAAGGCGATCCGGGGCCCGGCGGATCTCAAGGGGCTCAAGATCCGGATGATGGGCAACCCCCTCTTCGTCGATACGATGAACGCCATGGGCGGAAACGGCATCTCCATGGGCTTCGGCGAACTCTTCAGCGCCCTCCAGACCGGGGTCGTAGACGGCGCCGAAAACAACGAGCCGACCTATGTCACCCAGAACCATCACACCCTGGCCAGGCACTACACCCTGACCGGCCATCTGATCATCCCCGAGATCTTCTGCTTCTCCAAGGCGGCCTGGGATAAGTTATCCAGGGAAGACCAGGCCCTGATAAGAAGGCTGGCCCGGGAAGCCCAGATGGAACAGCGGAAGCTCTGGGATGAAAGGGTAGCCGAAAGCCGGGCCCAGATGAGAAGGGATGGGGTCTTTATCGCCGAGACCGACAAAAAGGCCTTCTACGACCTGACCGCCCCGGTTCGCGCCAAATACGGCGCCGATTTCCGGGAAATCATGAGCCGGATTGAGGCGGTAAAATAATCATTACATAAGCTGGGGGAGAGGTGTCACCTCTCCCCAGCCTTGATCGGGGGATAGGAGAATGGAGGCATATCTTCGGGCGATGGACTGGCTTTATCGGGCCTGCATCTGGATGGCCGGACTGTCTATCGTCGTCATGTCGCTGGTGATTCCCTGGGGTGTTTACGCCCGCAAGTTCTTAAACAGAGGGGCCGCCTGGCCGGAGCCGGTGGCTGTCTTCTGCATGGTGATCTTCACCTTTTTCGGCGCCGCCGCGAGCTATCGCGCCGGCAATCATATCGCCGTAAAGGTACTGGTCGAGAGGATATCCTCGGTTAATCAGCGGGTTCTGGAATATGTCGTCGATATCCTCCTTATCCTGATCAGCCTGTTTATGATCGTCTATGGTTTCCGTCTTTCCTTTCTCCTCTGGCATCAGTCGGTGGATACCCTTCCCGCCTTGAATGTCGGCCTTACCTACCTGCCTCTTCCCTTGGGCAGCATCGCCCTGCTTCTGTTCATCATCGAGCGGATGGCGGCGGGATCACAGAAAAACCGCCCCATCGTAACCTTCGAACTGAAGCAGGATCAGCTTGACGCCGAAATAAGGAACCTCTAAATGGACGCCTTCATCCTCATAGGAAGTCTCGCCCTCTTTCTTGCCATCGGGGTGCCGGTGGCCTACTCTCTAGGACTCGCCTCGCTGGTGGGCGCCCTGTGGCTGGGGATCCCCCTGGAGAGCCTCATGATCAAGATAACCAGCGGGGTGAACACGTTCATGCTGCTTGCCATTCCTTTCTTTGTTCTCGCCGGGGCGATCATGGCGGAAGGGGGCATGGCCAGCAGATTGGTCTCGTTTGCCTATGTCCTGGTCGGCTTTATCCGGGGAGGCCTTTCCCTGGTGAATGTCTTAGCCTCGACCTTCTTCGGGGCCCTTTCCGGGTCTTCCGTGGCCGATACCGCCTCCATCGGTTCGGTTCTGATCCCGGAAATGGAAAAAAAGGGATACCCGAGGGACTTCGCCACCGCGGTGACCTGCTCCACCTCGGTCCAGGCCCTGCTCATCCCCCCGAGCCACAATGCGGTGATCTACTCCCTGGCCGCCGGGGGCACCGTCTCGATCGGCGCCCTCTTCATGGCCGGCATCATCCCCGGTCTCATGCTGGGCTTGACGATGGCCGTGCTTTGTCTCTTCCTCGCTTACAGGCACCAGCACCCCAAAGGCCGGCCTGTCCCCCTCAGACAGGCCCTGAAGATCTCCCTGGACGCCTTCTGGGGACTGATGACCATCTTCATTATTATGGGCGGCATCCTCTCCGGCGTATTTACCCCCACCGAGTCCGCTTCGATAGCGGTGCTCTGGGCGTTCTTTGTCACCATGTTCATCTACCGGGACTACAAGTGGAAGGACCTGCCCAAACTGATCTATCGCACCGTCAAGACCGTAACCATCGTTATGATCCTGATCGGTTTCGCCGCCAGTTTCGGCTACATCATGACCCTCATGCAACTGCCCCTTAAAATGACCATGTTCCTTACGGGTCTTTCGGACAATAAATACACCATTCTCCTGATTATAAACCTGATGCTGCTTCTTTTGGGCACCTTAATGGACATGGCTCCCCTCATCCTCATCATGACGCCGATCCTGCTCCCCCTGGTCAAGAGCCTCGGGATCGAGCCGGTCCACTTCGGCATGGTGATGTTGATCAATCTCGGCCTCGGCCTGATCACCCCGCCGGTGGGATCGGTGCTTTTCGTGGGAAGTTCGGTGGCCAGGCTCAAGATCGAACAGGTCGTCCGGGCGATGATCCCCTTCTATTTCGCCCTGCTGCTGGTCCTCCTACTCATAACCTACGTGCCCGCATTATCCCTGCTTATTCCCTGGCTGACCGGGCTCATCACCGAACAGCAGTTCTGCGCCGGTACCGGGTGGCTCTGCAAGTGACCCCGGAGTAGACTCGGGCCTTCAAATGATACCTTACCTTACAGTTATCTGATCTGATAGAGGGTTTCTTCGGCGGCGGAATCCAAAATTGCCGTGGCGGGAGATGGCTCGATTGCCGGTTGGGGGACCTCTTCATAGGCCCGAAGCTCCCGGCGCAGCTCCCGGATGGTTTTATTGAGTTTGCTTACGGTGCGGGTAAGGCGGAATCTCTCCACTATTCCCAGGAAACCGGTAACAATGATCCCGGAGAGGAAACCCAGGAAGATCAGCATATATACCGGCAGGTCGAAGTCGAAGAAATCGTAATACTTGAGTTTAACTACCTGGTAATTTTCCAGAGAAAAGGTGATGATGAAAAGAACGAAAATGGCGATAAGAAACGTATAGATAACCTTCATTTATCCGGCCTCCTCCACAGGTGGTGTCAGATCTTCAAACAGCTCCCTGAGCAGGGCTCTGGTGGTTTTCAGTTCGTCGGAGATCACCCTCACCTCGCCGATTGAGCACATGAAATTGGTGTCTCCGTTCCACCTGGGCACGATGTGGATATGAAGATGATCCTCGACACCCGCCCCGGCGGCCCTTCCCAAATTCATCCCGACGTTGAAACCGTGAGGGTTCATCGCCTTCTCCAGGATCCCCGCGCAATCGCAGACAAGACCGAACAACTCGTACCTTTCCTCAGGGAGAAGCGCCTCGAGCCTGTTTACGTGCCTGACGGGGACAACCATGAGATGGCCGCTCGTATAGGGATATTTGTTCATCATCACAAAGACCCGTCTCCCCTGATAGAGGAGAAGCTCGTCGCTTCTTAGGGAATCTTCACAGAAGATGCAACCGGCAGGTTTCTGGCTCTTGATGTACTCCATCCTCCAGGGGGCGGATATCCTATCCATAACAAAAAATGCCTAAAGAATCGAAATGACATTATTCAAAGGTTTCCTGCTTATCGCCGTTTGAGTTCCTGGATACGACCCTGTTTGAGGCTAAATCGAGGTTCGATAAACCAAAAAACGGGATAATTCAGCCTCCGATTATCTCGAGAGGGGAAAAAAGACAAGCTTTATTTCAAGTCCTCATCGGAAGCGGCGCCGCAAACATGTTTGACTTTAGACCTTTCCAAAGATAATATCGGGTAAGCCCTGATCTTAAGGTGAACCGATGGAAAATGAAACCACGGAAAAGAAGATTAGCGAACTTAGCGCCCTGATCCGTCATCATAACGAGCGCTATTATCAATACGACGATCCGGAGATCACCGATTCCGAGTACGACCGGCTTGTGGGAGAACTGAAAGATCTGGAGATGAGGTTTCCGGAGCTTGCCCAGGGCCCTTCCCCCTTAAGCAGGGTCGGGGCGCCTCCCCTTCCCCGGTTTAAAACGTCCGGGCATCTCTCGCCGATGTTGAGCATCGAAGACGCCTTTTCCCCGGAAGATATTTCGGCCTTCGAGAGGCGAATAAGAAGAACTCTGGATAATAGCGATCAAATCGATTTTGCAGCGGAGCCGAAACTCGACGGCCTAGGAGTGAATCTAATCTACCAAGACCGGCGGCTGGCAACGGGTCTCACCCGGGGAGACGGGGTGAGCGGGGAGGAGGTCACAGCCAATCTCCTGACCATTTCCTCAGTGCCGAGAGAGGTTAGAACCCCCGACCGGGTGCCGGAGGTTATGGAAGTCCGGGGGGAGGTTTTTATTAAAACGGCGGATTTCAAAAGGCTAAACGTTTGGCGAACGAAGGAGGGCCTCCCCCCTTTCGCCAATCCCCGCAACGCCGCGGCGGGCTCCTTAAGACAGATCGATCCGGCGGTTACCGCGAAACGCCCGCTGGACATCTTTTTCTACGCCCTGGGCACCTCCTCCGACGACGGCTTCACAAGCCAGGAGGAAATTCTGCAAACCCTCTCCCGATGGGGCTTCAAGACCAATCCTTACGTAAAAATCCTTCCGGGGATCACCCAGTGTATCCAATACTTTAACTATCTTAAAGGCATCCGTGCCGAGCTCCCCTACGAGATTGACGGAATGGTAATCAAGGTTTCTTCCCTTGAGCTGCAGCGGCGCCTCGGCGTCAGGACCCGTTCCCCCCGCTGGGCGCTGGCCTGCAAGTTTGATCCCCTGCAAGAGACAACGACGGTGGAAGATATAACGGTTCAGGTAGGCCGGACCGGCGTTCTCACCCCGGTGGCCATCCTTAAACCGGTGAAGGTGGGCGGCGCCCTGATCCGCCGGGCCACCCTTCATAACGAAGACGAGATCTCAAGAAAAGACATCCGGATCGGCGACAGGGTAATAATCCAGAGGGCGGGCGACGTTATCCCGGAGATCGTGAAGGCGATCCCCGGGGAGCGCACCGGCCGGGAGCCGATCTTCAAAATGCCCAAGACCTGTCCCGATTGCGGCGCCGAAGTCGTCCGTCTGGAAGGCGAGACGGCCCATTATTGCCTTTCCCTCTCCTGCCCGACCCAGATCAAGGAAAGGATCCGTCATTTCGCCTCCCGCGGCGGGCTCGATATCGACGGTCTGGGTGAGGCCATCATCGGGCAGCTTGTGGACAGAGGGTTCGTCTCGGACCCCGGCTGCCTTTTCCTTCTCAAACGGGACGACCTCTTGACCCTGGAGAGGATGGGGGAGCGGTCCGCGGGCAATCTGCTTGCCTCGATAAGGGGGGCGATGCGCCCCCCTCTTGATAAATTTATCTTTGCCCTGGGGATCAGGCACGTAGGTGAGTACACGGCGGCCTTGCTGGCCCGGCATTTTCAGGATCTCTCCCGGCTGAGAGAGGCCACGTTCGACGAACTTATGAATCTTCGGGATATAGGACCAAAGGTGGCCGAAAGCATTAGACGGTTTTTTCTTGAGGAAAAGAATCTCGAGATAATCCGCCGGATGGAAAGGGCCGGCGTTGTCCCGTCACCATTGGAAAGAGGCGGGCAGACCCCCCTGGCAGGGATGACCTTCGTCTTTACCGGCGCTCTTTTGGCCCTGACCAGGGCCGCAGCCAAGGAATCGGTAGAGAGACTGGGGGGAGAGGTATCCGAGACGGTTTCGAAGAGTACTACCTATGTCGTCGCAGGGGACAAACCGGGCTCGAAGCTCGCTGCGGCCCGGAATTTGGGAGTGAAAATCATCGATGAAAAACAATTCGTTATCCTGACCGGGGGGGAAGGATGAGAAGGGTCAAACTACTGATCTCCGGCCGGGTTCAGGGGGTCTTCTTCCGGGCCAGCGCCCTGCGCAAGGCCCGGGAACTGGGGCTTGCGGGCTGGGTGAGGAATACCTCCTGCGGCCGGGTCGAGACGTTGTTCGAGGGCGGCGATCAGGAGGTCTCGGAAATGATGTCCTGGTGCCGCCAGGGCCCTCCTGCCGCCCTTGTCTCAGAGGTGGCCGTCGTGGAAGAGCCTTACCGAGGAGAGTTTACCGATTTCTCCCTCCGTTTTTGATCAGCCGCGCCTCCCGGCTTCTTGAAACGCCCTGGAAAAACCTTCCCTGGCGGCCAGGATTGTAGCGTCATCGACGCAAAAGGCCAGCCGGAAATGGCCGGGGCCGCCGAAGCCGCTGCCCGGAACGGCCAGGATCCTTTCAGCCTGCAGGATCTTGATGAATTCCACATCATCGGCGAGGGGCGAACGGGGAAAGAGGTAGAACGCCCCTTGAGGTTTGGTGAACCGGTAGCCGATTTCCGCAAGGAGATCACAAAGAAGGTCCCGTTTTCGCCGGTATTCCTCCACCGCCACCGTCACCCCCTGGAGGCGGGCCACGGCCCGCTGCATCAGCGCCGGGGCGTTGACAAAGCCGAGAATCCTGTTGCAGAGGGTAAGTCCGTCTATGGTGATCCCGGCGTCGGCGATCAGAGGGTTTACCGCCAGGTACCCGATACGTTCTCCCGCCAGGGATAGGCTCTTCGAATAGGAGGAGGCGACAATGCTGTTCCGGTATAACTTAAGCACGCCGGGAACCTTTACCCCGTCAAAAATCAGGTCCCGGTAAGGTTCGTCGGAAACCAGATAGATCGTTCTGTTATACCTTAGGCCGGCCTCCTCCAGGATCTCCGCCAGATATTGAAGCTCCCCTTCGGCATAAACGACCCCGGTGGGATTATTCGGGGAGTTGATCAAGACGACCTTCGTTTTTTCCGTTATCGCCCCTTTGATGGCGGCGGTATCGAGGGAAAAATCATCCCGGGTCTTTACCAGTACCGTCTCCCCCCCGGCATTATCGACGTAAAATCTGTATTCCACAAAGAACGGCGACGGGATTAAAACCTCGTCGCCGGGATCGAGCAGGGTCTTCAAAACCACATTCAGAGCCCCTCCGGCGCCGCAGGTCATGATCACCTGCTCGCCGCTCAGGGGGACCCCCTGCTCTTTACTCAAATGAGCGGCAAGGACCTCTCTAACCTCCGGATAACCTGCATTGGGCATGTAGCCGTGCATCCCCGGGGTCTTTTCATTGATGATCTCAAGAAGGGTTTCTTTTACCTGAGGCGGCGGGGGAAGCTTGGGGTTGCCGAGGCTGAAATCGTATACCTTATCGGCCCCATGGATCTTTTTTAGATTGCTCCCCTCCTCGAACATCTTTCTGATCCAGGATGACCGGGTTATTGATTCGGCGATCTTTCTTGCGATGGCCATGATCTTCTGCCCCCTTCCGGCTGTTTCTCTAGCCTTTCTCTTGGCTCTGCCTGTCCTTTTTAGCACAGGCCCCTACCCCGGTCAATAAAGAGAAATTCTCTGGTTGGTTTAAAGGGAAATAATTCTTGACGCGGAATCAATATTTGATTACAATGCTGCCATGTTCACGGTGCGTATAAAGAAGAAAACCATTAGGGACGTAGAGAAGATGCCGCTTCCTATTCAGAAGAAATTCAAGGCATTAACCGATGACCTGATAGAGAACGGACCGGTGAGAGCGGAATGGGCAAATTTCAGCAAGCTCGGTCCAAATTAGTATCATTGCCACTTATCGCACAAATGGGTGGCGTGCTGGTATCATGAAGAAGAATCGATAATTATCGAGGTGTATTATGCAGATAGTCGTGAAAACGCCCCGTATTGAGATCAGCGTTAAGGGCACGGCGATTCCGCCGAAGCTGATTAGTATTTTGCAAGAAGAATATGGACAGGAGCTTAATTTTATCGAAGACGACGACGAGGAGCTTGTTAATGTCGTTGAAACGCAGTGGTATAAAAATATCAAAGCGAAGATGACACCGGGGTCATATCTGAAGATATACCGGGAAAATAAAGGTATCACTCAGGCAAAGATGGGCAAGATGCTGGGAGATGTCCCTCGGCAAAACATTTCCGGAATGGAAAGAGGAACAAGGCCGATCAGCTTGAAAATGGCGCGGAAGCTTTCAGAAATTCTTGGCGTGCCGCTGGAGAAATTTATTCGAGATAGCAACATTTGAGAAACATGGGGTCAGACTTAATCTCAACGAGTAGTGCAAAGGTCTCGAGGATAAGAAATAATCTCAATAATTTACGAGAAGCTTTGAATCTGGTGGAGGCGGCGGGAGTCGAACCCGCGTCCGAAAATGTTCCCCTGAAGGTTCTTCGTGCGTAGCCTCTGTTTTGTATTCGCTTGCCGTCCCTCCCGAAGAGGCAGGATGAACGACAGGCTATCCTGTGAAGTTTAACCCTCATGCCGCCAGGAGAGGCTCAAGGGCTTTCCTGTCTCTTTGACGCCTCTTACCGGCCCGACAGGCAGAACCGGGGAGACGTTAGCCGTCTTAGGCGGCTAAGGCGTAATCGTAGTTGTCTGCGATTATTGTTTCCTACCTGTTTAACGAGGCCTGTAGGAACCTCGGCACGCTGCTTCAGCTTCACCATCCCCGTCGAAACCGTGACGCCCCCAGCATTTATTCAAAGAACGAAATTCGACTTAAATATAATTGATATTTTAATTATGTCAAGAAATTTGACAGAAATTTGACTTCCCTTCCTCCCTCCACTGGCCGTTTGCCTCCCTTTTTGTGAACAGGGGCTCTACCGGCGCCGCAAACCGGCCTTAATCGCCCGCCGGTCTTCCTTCAATAGCAGGTCATCCCTCTTATCGTAGAGTTTCTTCCCCTTCCCTACCCCGAGGGTGATCTTTATCTTTCCCCTCTTGAAATAGGCCTTGAGGGGAACCAGGGTAAAACCCTGCTCGTTGATCTTGCCGTAAAGACGCCTTATCTCCCCCTTGTGGAGAAGCAGCTTTCTTACCCGCAGGGGATCGTGATTCAAACGGTTGCCGTGGGAATAGGGGCTTATGTGGAAGTCATGGATAAACACCTCCCCTTCCTTCACCTGGGCGTAGCTGTCCTTCAGGTTCCCCTTGCCCTCGCGGATGGCTTTCACTTCCGTTCCCAAAAGCACAATGCCCGCCTCGTAGGTATCGCCGATGAAGTAATTAATCCTCGCTGTCCGGTTCTGACAGATAATCTTTTCTCCCGTATCCCTCTCGGCCAAGTATCCTCTCCTTTCCTATCCTTTCCTCAACTATCCTCACCTGCCGCCTTCTTCAGGAGATAATCCGTCTTGACCCTGCCTAAGGCCTTGAAGATATTATCCCTCACATCTTTGTTCTCTTTTTCGAGTTCATCGAGGAGCTTTTTTATATAGGCCCGGCGGGACGTCCTTCCCGTGGGACAGAGGGTATCGGTTACCGGCAGCCCCCGCTCCCGGGCGTATTTCTTGATCAGATCCTCCCTGAGATAGGCCAAGGGGCGAATAATGTGGAGTCTGCCACCGAACACCCGCTGGTTGGGAGACATGGTGCTGATCTCCCGGGCATAGAACATATTTATAAGAACGGTTTCGATAATATCGTCCCGGTGATGGGCATAGGCAATCCTGTTGCAACCAAGCTCTGAGGCTATCTCGAAGATCCTTTTCCTCCTTAGCCTGGAACAGAGAAAGCACGGGTTCTTCCTGTTATAATCGCTGTGGGCAAGCGGGCCGATCCCGGTTTTCTCCAGAACAAAGTCGTATCCTCCCGTCCGGAAAAAGCTCTCCAGAACGTTGTGGGTTTCATATCCCGGATCGAACCCGAGATCGATGTTTACGGCAAAGAGGGAAAATTTCGGCGTATAGACCATGGGGGAATCGAGCAGATCCAGCAGACTCAAACTGTCCGCCCCTCCCGATACTCCCACCAGTATCCGATCGCCCTCCCGGATCATCCGGTAATCGAGGATCGCCTTCTCCAGCCATTTTTTCAAGTGATGATAGAGTCGCGTATTCTTCCTGATCAAGACCCCTGTCCCTCCTTGCCTTGATCTTAGCTGATTAATTCCTTCTTGACAAGCTGCCGGAAGACCTCGTAGAAGGAAAAAATCTAAAAACAGCAACAAAGGAGCCACCGATGACCGAGATAATAGGAGTTCAGGCGCGAGAAATCCTCGATTCCCGGGGGAATCCGACCTTAGAGGCCGAGGTGACCCTCCTGTCCGGGGTAAAGGGACGGGCGGCGGTTCCTTCCGGGGCCTCAACCGGGGAACATGAGATGCTCGAATTGAGGGACAAAGACAAGAAGCGCTTCCTGGGCAAGGGGGTAAGCCAGGCGGTAAAAAACGTCATCGAAGAGATCGGGCCGGCGATCATCGGGCTTGACTGCTTAAACCAGGTCGAAATCGATAAGATCATGGTCGACCTCGACGGCACGGAAAACAGAGGAAACCTCGGGGCCAACGCCCTCTTAGGGGTTTCCCTCGCCTGCGCCCGGGCAGCGGCGGGAGAGCTGGAGATTCCCCTGTACCGGTATCTCGGCGGCGTCGCCGCAAGAGAGCTCCCGGTACCCATGGCCAATATCATAAACGGAGGCCAGCACGCCGACAACAACGTGGACCTGCAGGAATTCATGATCATGCCGGTGGGCTCGCCTAGTTTCCGTGAAGGTCTGCGCAGGTGCGCCGAGATATTTCAGACCTTGAAGGCGGTGTTGAAAGGGAAAGGATTAAGCACCGCCGTAGGCGACGAAGGCGGTTTCGCCCCGGATCTGAAATCCAACGAAGAGGCCCTCGTGGTAATCATGGAGGCGATCGCCAAGGCCGGGTACCGCCCCGGGGAAGACATCGCCATCGCCCTCGACGCGGCGGCGAGTTCTTTCTACAGTAAAGGCAAATACAACTTAAAGGCCGAGGCCAAACCCAAGCGGGATGCTGCGGGCATGATCGATTTCTATAGCCGTCTGGTTTGCAACTACCCCATTGTCTCGATCGAAGACGGACTGGCCGAAGACGACTGGGAGGGCTGGCAGAGTCTAACAGCGGCCCTGGGAGATCGGGTGCAGATCGTCGGCGACGATCTCTTTGTCACCAATTCCGCCCGGTTGAAAAAGGGGATCGCCCTGGGGGTGGCCAATGCAATCCTGATCAAGCTCAACCAGATCGGCACCCTGACGGAAACGCTGGAAACCATTCAAACGGCCAAAGAGGCCGGTTACACCAACATCGTATCCCACCGTTCCGGGGAGACGGAGGACACGTTCCTTGCCGATCTGGCCGTCGCCGTCAACTGCGGTCAGATCAAGACCGGGTCTTTCTCCAGGAGCGAACGTCTGGCCAAATACAACCAGCTCTTGAGAATCGAAGAAGAGCTGGGCGATGCCGCCCTTTACCGGGGCAGGGCGGCCTTTTATTCCCTCCGAAAAAAGGGTTAGGCGGAGCCAGCGACAGGGATCATTCGATCCTGCCCGAATCGGCAGGCAAGGATTGATCAAAACATAAAAGGGAAAGGGGGAAGAAAATGAGCCTGCCTCTATCCGGTGTAAGGATTCTTGATCTTACCCTTATCATGGCCGGACCGTACTGCACCCTGATCCTGGGGGATCTGGGGGCCGAGGTAATCAAGATCGAAAAACCCGGGATTGGAGAGTCCTCCCGGGAAATGCCCCCCTATTTTTTTGAAGATCAATCGGCTTATTTCATCGCCATGAACCGAAACAAGAAAAGCGTTACCCTGGATTTAAAAAACCCCAGGGGGAAGGAAATATTTCTTGAACTGGCGAAGAAATCCGATGTGGTAATCGATAACTTCCGGCCGGGGGTCATGAAGAAACTGGGTTTTGATTACCCGAGTCTCAAG
The DNA here is from genome assembly GCA_037445955.1 of Syntrophobacterales bacterium. GTDB lineage: Bacteria > Desulfobacterota > Syntrophia > Syntrophales > CAMTWB01 > JBBIJM01. Next base: position 7,775 of record JBBIJM010000034.1, on the reverse strand, counting down.
GGGATAAACCCGCGGATTATCTGCTGCTCCATCTCCGGTTACGGCCAGACGGGACCTTTTAAAGATAGGCCCGCTTTTGATCTTGTCATCCAGGCCCGGGGGGGCATCATGAGCTATACCGGGGAGGAGGACCGGATGCCGGTGAGGATGGGCGCCCCGATGGGGGATCTCGCCGGCGGCCTGTTTGCCTCTCAGGGGATACTCGCAGCGCTCTATCAGCGGGAAAGGACCGGACGGGGTCAAGAGATCGATATCAGCCTCGTGGACTGTCAGACCTCCCTGCTTACCTATCGCGCCCAATTCTTTTTTGTCGGCAATGAGATACCTAAACCGGTAGGCTCCGGTCATGTCTCGGCCCATCCGATCAGGGCCTTCAAGACGAAGACCTTCTCCATCGTGATCGACGCCAATACGGAAAGCATCTTTGTCGAGCTTTGTGAGGCGGTCGGCCTGCCGGAAATGGGCAGGGATCGGAAATTCAATTCCCGGGAAAGCCGCCTGAAGAACAAGGAAGAACTCTATGCCCGCCTGGAGGAGGTGTTCCTTAATAAAACCGGGGAAGAGTGGCTGGAAATCCTGGAGAAGAGGATCCCCATCGCCCCGATCAACACCTTGGACAAGGCCCTGGCTGACCGGCAAACCCTGAGCCGCGGGATGGTGCAGCAGGTCCCTTACGGGGATAAAAGATTAAACATCGTGGGAAATCCCATAAAGATGTCCGAAATCTTGGAAGAGCGCTTTGTCCGCCCTCCCTACCTCGGGGAACACACCGAGGAGGTCCTCGCCTGTATTGCGGGCCTACAACCGGAAGGAATTCAGGCATTGAAGAAGGAAAGGGTGATTTAACCGCTCGATCCCCAAAAAAGGGAACCAGTCTTTAGCCCTAGAGGAATCTGAAAAGGCGGCGCCGGAGCGAATCCAGGGCCTTGCCGTCGGCCAGGGCGATGACGGCGGATTTGCCCTTTTCCCCTTTGGCGGTCTCGTCGGTAATCGTAATCATCCCCAGATCTTTAAGGAATTTAATAGCGTTTGTATAGTTGGACTGGGAGAGGGCCTCGGCCCTCTCTATTTCCCCCTTGCGGTAGATCTTTTCCCCGAGCCTGCTGAAGCTCTTTAGCAGGAGTTTCTCCTGACGGGGACCCTTCTTGAGATAGCCGCAGCCCCTGATCACCACCCAGTACGATTCCAGGTAGTTATGAATTAACCCGGCGAAAGAAAGGAGGCGGGCCCGGCCCATCCCCCGGACCTCTATCCCAATCTCCCCCCCCCGCTCGTGAGCCAGAACCAGCCCTCCCTTGTGGAGGTAGGACAGAATACTGTTCACCTCTTCCAGATCGTCTATCTGATCGTCAAAGATAAACTCATGGCGGAAGAGAACCTTCAAGAACCGATAATCCTCGATTATTTGACTAAGCAGGATCTGATCTTCCCGGCTGGAAAGGATGGACATGGCCACAAAACTAACCGGCAGAAAAAAATGCAGGATATTATTCTTGTAGTATTCCAGATTCAGGCGCTTTTCATCCTCCAGGGAATAGACGATTTCATCGATCTCCTCGTCCTCCTCTTCAACGCCGATTCGTGAGATGATCCCGGCCTGATCGAAGAGCTGCAGCGCCCCTTCCAGGGCGCCTTGCCGATTCGAAAAGGTGGCGGAAAATCTTACCTTCCGGAAGGAGAGATAATCGATGAAGCTGTTTACCGCCTCCATGAGATCGTTGTGAGAGATCCCCCTCCGGTCATGGCTCAGGAGCCCGGTTGAAACCAGGGAAAAAGGCGTAACCAGGGAAACCTTGTTTATGGCGAGCACTATATCGTAGCCGAGCTTCCGGTACAGGCTCTGCCGCTCCGAAGTAATCATCTGGTCTAAAGGCTTATCCTGGAGGGCGAGATAGGATTTAAGTAAAATCGGCTCCCCCACATTGAGATACACGCTTCCCCAGCGCTTTTTTAAGATCCGGCTGCTTTTTATCACGTCCGAGGGCTTCTCCCTCTCTTTGGCCATTCCCCCGAGCTCATCGAGATAGGCCTTTTCTTCTACGACCTTGTCATAGCCGATAAAGACCGGCACCGCGGCCAGATCCGGACAGGCCTTCTCCTGATAGGCCTGGAGAATCATTGAAAGGAAGCCGTATTTGGGGACTACCATCTTGCCGGTACGACTCCGTCCGCCTTCAATAAAGAATTCCAGAGGGAGGCCTTCCTTAAGCAGCGTTTTTATGTACTTGGCTAAAGCCTCTCCATAGAGAGCGTCTCCCCGGAAGGTCCTCCGGATAAAGAAGGCCCCGGATTTCCTGAAGAGGTAGCCGATGGGCCAGAAGGAAAGATTTTCCCCCGCGGCGACGAAAGGAAGCTGGATATTGTGCTTGTAGAAGACGTAAGACAAGACGAGATAATCGATATGGCTGCGGTGACAGGGGATGATGACAAAGGGCATCCGCTTGGAGAGGTTCCTGATCTTGGCCAGCCCCTCCCGATCAACTACCAAACCATCGTAAATGTTATTCCAAAGCCAGCTCAAAAATCGCGCCCAGATTTCGATTAGCGCGTCGTTATATCCCGCGGCAATTTCATGCAGATGTTTGCGGGCTTCTTTATGGACGGATTCATAGGGTTTCTTCCCTTCCTCCGCAATTTTTCTCATCTGCTTTTCGAATACTTCATCCCGCAGGGTTACATTGATAATTTCCTCCCGGGATTTGAGCACCGGACCAACAATCGCCGCCTTTTCCTCATCGATCCGGTCCAGGAGATCCCGGCGGAGGTTATCTGACGACTCCTCGTGGGTGAATATCCTGTTGTTTTCGAGGAATTCGTCAAGTTTGACCGCCTCCCCCAGGATCACCGTGGCCTCATCGGCATAACGGAGAAAAGAAATAACCCGCCGCACCGGCCCGGTATGCTCCTCTTGACCGAAGAGGATATTGAGCAGGTTTTCATCTTCCTTGAGCCTCCGGCGACCGTAGTTGATAAGAACCGGAACGATATAAACCGGAAAAGACAGGGATCCCTGGACCTTTAAGAGTGTAACCAGGGTCTTTTGGACCAGGGGATTTTCAAAGAACTCGGAGCTGCCCAGATGGATCAGGGAGGATTTTCTCTCTTTCGTTCTGCTGGCAAGGTATTCCAACCCCTCGGCATCGTCCCTTCTCTTTCTCCAGGGAGGAAGCCAGGACTTGAGCACCCGAACGGCGGATACGAAAGGCTGCCAGATGCTCATATTGATCCCGTGGCAGTATTCCGGCTGGGGAAGCCCTTTTCTCCCGGTCAAGCCATGCAGGATCAGGCTGTTTAACCGGCTCTTGTGCTTGAGGGCGTAGATTACCGTTCCGTCGCAGGCGAGGCGCATTAAACTCAAGACATCCTCATCGCTCATTTCCACCGCGGAGACCAGGGGTTTAATGAAGCTATAGAGGGCGAATCTGCCCCCGCCGGTTATATAACCGGACAGGCCGGCCCCGGCCTTGCTGCCTTGTGAACTGGATTTTTCCATCTCTCCTATTCCTCTAGCTTTAGGAATAATTTTTCCGTGATGGGATGGATTGGAGCCTCAATGGGTATTTAAGGAAAACACCTCGGGGAATCTGTCTTTCATGTAGGCAAATACCTGCCTGCGGATCTCCTCCGCCGAGGCATAGTTCAGAACTTCCCTAAGAAGCCGTCGGGATTCCTTCATGGTTGCCCCCCGGATGATCCTCTTTATCTGGGGCATAGCCAGCGGATTCATACTCATTTCGTCAAGTCCAAGCCCCAGAAGGATCAGGGTGTAAAGGGGCTCTCCGGCCATCTCACCGCACATGGCCACGGGAATACCTGCCCGGTGACCCGCCTCGACGACCTGTTTGAGCATCCTGAGAACGGCCGGATGGAGAGGTTCATAAAGATAGGTTACCTTTTCATTGACCCGGTCTATGGCCAGGGCATATTGAATGAGATCGTTTGTGCCGATACTGAAAAAGTCGACCTCCCGGGCGAGCTTATCGGCAATTATCACCGCCGAAGGCACCTCTATCATCACCCCGATTTTTACATCCTCCCCAATCGGGGTCCCGGAAGCCATCAACTCCGCCCGGACCTCTTGATAGATTCGCTTTGCCTCTCTCAATTCCTCGATCGAGGAGATCATGGGAAAAAGGACCTTGGTCTTGCCGAAACGGCTGGCCCTGATGATGGCCCTGAGCTGAACGCGAAAAATCTCCTGCTCCCTCAGACAAAAACGGATCGCCCGCAGACCCAGTTGGGGGTTCGCCTCCCTCTCCTGTCTCTGCTGGGTAAATATCTTGTCCCCCCCTAGATCAAAGGTCCTGATCGTCGACCAGGACAGGCCATCTATGCCGATAATCCGCCGGTAACAGTTGAAATGCTCCTCTTCCGAGGGCGGCGCTGTTCTATTAATATAGATAAACTCCGTCCGGTAGAGACCTATTCCCTCGGCGCCGTAAGCCACCGCCGAGGCGATCTCCTCGATAAATTCGATGTTCCCCCCGATATTTACCTGGTGGTTGTCTTTGGTTACCGCCGGAAGCTTGGCATATTGCAAAGCCGCCATCCTGGCATCCAGATAGAGCCTCTTTTTATCTTCGTAACTATTTTGGATCTCCTGGGGGGGATTGATGATAACCGTCCCGTTATTGCCGTCCAAGATTATATCGTCATCCGTTTTCACAAGGGAGGTGAGAGTCTCCAAACCTACTACGGCGGGTATCTCTATAGCCTGGGCTACAATGGCGGTATGGGAAGTCTTCCCCCCCATGTCGGTGGCAAATCCCAGCACCTTATCTATCATGAACTGGGCGGTATCGGCGGGCGATAGATCCCTGGCGACTATTATGACATCCTTTCCCAGATCCTTCAGTATCTCGGTCTTTTCGCCGGTCAAATGCCTCAAGATCCGCTGCCCTACATACTGGATATCGGCGATCCGCCCCCGGATATATTCATCCTCGACCTTTTCAAACATCTTGCGGTATCTGTCCAGGGTCATATTGACCGCCCATTCGGCATTCACCTGTTTCTCCTGGATATTTTGCAAAACGTTTCCACTGAAGGCCTTGTCTCTTAAGATCATGATGTAAACATCTATGATATAAAGCGGTTCGACCCCGCTTAAATGACCGAGATTTTTCTTGAGCTCCCGAAGCTCTTTTTCAGATTTCCTTAAGGCAGTCTTTAAGCGCTTCGTCTCACTTGAGATCTGGCGAGGCTCCGTCAGCTTGTAGAGATCGATCTGGGAATCAAACCGGTTGTAAAGAAAGGCCTTCCCTCGGACAATGCCCGGGGAGACGCCGATGCCTTTTAAGACTAGCGAACCTTTTTCTTCTCCGGAAGTCATGGTTCCTCGAAAAACTTCTCCTCAAATAATTCCCTTACCGCACCCATGGCGCCTTCGGCATCCTCCCCCTCAATTGTCACCATCACCTGGCTGCCCGCCTGGCAGGCTAACGTTAAGATCTCCAGGAGGCTTCTGCCATCCACCTTTATGCCATCCTTCTCCAGCGCGACATCGACTTTAAATCCTTCCGATACCTTTACCAGTTTGGCCGCCGCCCGGGCGTGAAGGCCCAGTTTATTTCTAACCTCAAAGGTTTCTCTCAATACCATAAGATTGCTGTAATGGCAGCCGCCCCAAAAGTCCCATAGAATATCCCAATCCGCGAAAATCCCCGCTTCATTAAATGAACAGACAGTATCATAAAGGCAAAGACGGCCACTGCGCCCGGCCATGACCAGGAACTTTCGAAACCTTCCACCGAATAAAGCAGAATCAAAGAGGCAAGAATTCCCGTAAGGATCAGGGATACCCGGCGTATCCTTCCCCCGCTGCCGGGAAGATCGAGGGCCTTGATAAACTCTACGCTCTTCTTCCCCTGCCTCAAACCCTCGGCATATCCGCGGCATCTCACATATAAGTGAGGGACGTTAAAAAGAAGGAGAAAAGCAAGAACCGCGGTGAACGAGCCTGTGAGGGCAAGGATAACCGCAAAAACCGAGGAAAAATAACGCAACGTGTTCCAGAAGAACGAATCACCTATGGCGGCATAGGGACCGGCCAGCATGTTCTTGAGCTTTAGAGCCTCTTCGCTTGCGGCAACCGAACCCCGTCCTTCAAGGTTCAACACGGCCCCGACAATAGCCGAGGCCATATATGGGTGGGTGTTGAACCTTTCAAGACTCCTCTCCAGCACTTCCTTCTTTTCATCGGGATCCTGACGATTCCTGATCAGGGGCAGAAGGGAAAAACAGAAACCCAGATTCTGAAGCCCTCGGTTATTGAAGGAAGATTGGATCAACAGTGATCTTAGAAATATCTCCGTCCGCATCCTCTCAGCCACCGCAGTATCTCAAGAAGCTCTCCCTTTCTCCAGCTTCGATGCCTAACACGATTGAAGGCGCAAGTCAACAATCCTTGTGGTGCATAGCTCCGGGGCATCTCATATTAAGGGAGATTGACAAAATGGACTTCTTCAATTATCTATTGCCAAAAATCCAAAGATGGAAAGGTGTAACTTATAAAAATGGATAAATCGACCTATCTGCATAAACCCATTTTGCATATCGATATTACCTCCTTCGATGCGACCCCCATCATCAAGGCCATGGGCGGCATGTCTTTCTCCGCGAGGGATTTGGCGGAGGCCGCGGACATTTATTTGAAGATGCTCGCCGACCCTGATTGCGCCGTCATCCTTACCTTGGCCGGATCGACCGGCGCCGCGGGCTGCCTGCGAATATACTCCGATCTGGTCAAGAACAATATGATCGATGCCGTCGTCGCCACCGGGGCATCCATTGTCGATATGGACTTCTTCGAGGCCCTCGGGTTCAAACACTACCAGGGATCCCCTTACGTAAACGATCAGGAATTAAGGAAGTTGTATATAGACAGAATTTATGACACTTACATAGACGAGGCAGAACTTCAGGTCTGCGATCAGACGATAAAGGAGATTGCCGATGGCCTGCTGCCCCGGGCTTACTCATCCCGGGAATTCATCCGGGAAATGGGAAAATACCTGCAAGCAAAAGCAAAGAAAAAGGGATCTCTCGTGGAGACGGCCTATGAATGCGATGTGCCTATCTTCTGTCCCGCCTTCTCCGACTCGAGCGCCGGGTTCGGCCTTGTTCTCCATCAACATCAAAGGCCTGAGGCCCACCTTTCCATAGACTCGGTGAAAGACTTCCGGGAGTTAACCCAGATTAAAATAGCCGCCCCTGCCTCGGGTCTTTTAATAATAGGAGGGGGGGTGCCGAAGAATTTTGCCCAGGATACGGTTATCTGTGCGGAGATCCTCGGGTTCGATGTCCCCATGCACAAATACGCCATTCAGATTACCGTGGCCGATGTAAGGGACGGGGCCTGTTCCAGTTCCACCCTGAAAGAGGCTACCTCCTGGGGAAAGGTCGATACGACATATGAAAAGATGGTTTTTGCCGAGGCCACCTCGGCCCTGCCGTTACTGGCAAGTTACGCTTATCACAACGGAGGGGGAAAACTGAGGGAGAAAAGATCCTTTGCGAGACTCTTTGAGAAAACCTAGCGGGCTTTGCAGTATTTGTGATTTTGTCATTTCGGCCGCATCCAGGTGATTTGATATAAAAATCTTAAGGAACAATGCGGGAGGCTGTTATTGGTGGAGATGAGGGGGATCGAACCCCTGACCTCGGCATTGCGAACGCCGCGCTCTCCCGGTTGAGCTACATCCCCACCGATTCTCAGAAGTGTTTTATGCCCTGCTCCTCTACCTTATCAGGGGCCGACAAGTCAAGGCCAAAAT
>JBBIJM010000033.1:0-23260 GCA_037445955.1 Syntrophobacterales bacterium | reverse complement strand
TTACAGAGCTATTTTACCAAGGTATTCAAGAAGATCGAAAAATGCACCCCGAGGACTTACCGACAAAACACGGCCAAGGCGTAACCATCAATGAGCAACAGCTTAAATAGGCTTACCTCTTTCCCTCTATAACCCCAACGGAATAAGCAGGTTACGCCCTCAGAACACGCCGGTCACCCCTCGAAGTAGCGGAGGGACAGGACGCCGTCTGCGAAATAGAGATAAGACCTGTGGTTGATCCAGGCCCCGGGGATCGCCGCGGTCTTTACCTTATCGCCGAAGGGGTACTCCAAGACCACAGGCTTATGGCAGTGGCCGAAGATGATCATATCGCAGGCGCCTTTAGCCAGCTTCTCCCGGGCAAACTTCTCGAATATCACCGCCAGCTCTTCCGTCCGGTCTTTCGCCAGGTTTCTGCTGGCCTGCGAGGCCAGCGACGCTGTCGCCCAGAGCAGGGCAAGGGGCGTCAATCTCTGCATAATGAAGGAAAAACGGCTCCTTAATAAACGGCGGTAGATCAGATAGCGCCGGTTGTTTGCGTCGGCCAGATCCCCGTGGGAGATCCAGACCCTCTTTCCGTCCATCGTCAGTTCGGCCCCTTCGGGGTATACCTTCATCCCCATTTTCAAGGAAAAGTATTCCTCAAGAAAGAAATCGTGATTCCCTTCGCAGAAACTTATCTCCACCCCGGCCCCCTGGAGTTCGGCAAGCCTCCTTATCACCTCCCGATAGGGCGGATACACCCTGGATCCCCGGGCAAACCAGAGATCGAAAATATCCCCCAGGAGGAAAAGCTTATCCACCCAGGGAACGGACTCATCCTGAAGGTCCTCCTTCCGTCTCTTTGCAAGCAGAGAAAGAAAGTCGAGGGCGGCTTGATAACCCTGGCCGCCCTCGGATCGTAAATGGGCATCGGCAAGAAAGATGGCCTTCATGTCTCCCCTTACGAGGCAAATGATGCGTCGTCGATGTCCATCATCGAGAGATCTTCACTCCGGATCGCCTTGACAGTCCCCTGAACCTCCGGCAGGATATGTTTCATATAGTACCTGGCAGCCAAGACCTTCCCGTGATAGAAGGCGGCCTCCGAATCATCCTTGATCAGGGCGGAGAGCTCCGCTCTGTTCTTCCGGTCGGCGCCCCCGGCCTTGCAGATAACCCCCAGTTTCTCTTCCGCCACCCCGGCCTCCCAGAGGAGAAGCCAGGCGGCAAGCACCTGTCCCATCATCATCAGGAAGGGATAGGCATTGGCAACGGGCACATAGAAATTCCCGGCCTTGGCAGTCTTTGCAAAAAACAGGCTCGTCTGCCCCAGGGCATTTACCGCCTCCTCCAAATCCCCCGCGAGATCGGCAAGTTCAGGGATATCCTTGCTTTTGCTTACGGTCTTTCCCATCTCCCCCAGGAGGTTCATAAAATTGAGACCCTTTTTCATCCCCAGTTTCCGGCCTACCAGATCCAGGGCCTGGATCCCGTTTGTCCCCTCATATAGGGAAGCGATCTTTTCATCCCGCATAAACTGTTCGACTGGATATTCGGAGCAGTAGCCGTAGCCCCCGTAAACCTGCATGGCCGTCTCGGTCACCCTGAAGCCGATATCCGAGCAGAAGGCCTTGCAGATCGGGGTCAGAAGCTCGATTATCCCGAGATACCTCTCCCTTTCCCCCTCATCTTCATGACTTACCGCCTGATCCACCAGATAGGCCGTATAGAACATAAGGGCCCGCATCCCTTCCACCTGGGCCTTCATCCAGATCAACATCCGCCGTACGTCGGCGTGTTCGATGATTGCCACCTTGGGGGCGGTGGGATTGGTCATGTTAAGCAGGCTCGCCCCCTGAATCCTCTCCCGGGCATAGTTCAGGGCGTGCAGATAGGCGATGGAGGCGCTGGTCAGACCCTGGAGGCCCACCCCGATCCGGGCCTCGTTCATCATCTTGAACATGATCTTGATCCCCTGCCTCTCCTCACCGAGAAGCTCTCCGATACAGGCGTTGTTTTCTCCGAAATTCATAAGACAGGTGGAGCTGCCGTGGAGCCCCATCTTTTCCTCTATGGAGCCTATGGTAATGTCGTTGGCCTGCCCCGGGGTTCCGTCGTCCTTCACCCGGTATTTCGGCACGATGAAGATGGAGATCCCTTCGGTCCCCGGGGGATCCCCTTCGATCCGCGCCAAGACCGGGTGGATGATATTTTCCGTCAGATCATGATCGCCGCCGGTTATGAAAAGCTTGGTCCCCTGAATTAAAAACGTCCCGTCGGGCCGGCGGAAGGCCTTCGTTTTAATATTTCCCACATCGGTGCCGGCCTGGGGTTCGGTAAGACACATCGTCCCCGCCCAGAGGCCGCCCATCATTTTAGTTCCGTATTTTTCGATCTGGGCCTTCGTCCCGTAAGTTTCGATCAGATGGGCCGCCCCTTCGGTGAGACCCGGGTAGGAGGTGAAGGCGAAATTATGCATAAACCAGCATTTGGCCGCAACGGACATAATCGCCGGCAACCCCTGACCGCCCGACTCGACGGGTTTGTTCATCCCGAACCAGCCGCCCTCCCGGTACATCCTGTACAATCTGTGAAAACTCCCAGGCACGAATACCTGACCGTTTTCCAGCCTGCATCCTTCATGATCCGCCTCGGCCAGGGCGGGAAAGATCTCTGCGGTTCCGAATTTCTTCGCCTCCGTCAGGATCATCTCGAAGGTCTCCCGGGAAAAATCCCCGTACCGGGGCCTTTCACAGAATCGGTCTATCTCCAGCACCTCGTAGAGCAAAAAGTCCTGATCCCGTTCATCGTTGATGAGACTCGCCATTTTTTCCTCCTTTTCGAGTATGGTACTATGCCGCCAGGTATCCTTGGACCATCAACCCAGGATGCCTTTTACTTGATTTTTTCTTCCCTTACAACAGAATCCGCTACCTGTTCTTCATCAATTCACCAAGGCGGCGCTTTCCGTAACGGAAGGGATAAACTATCGCCACCACCGACAGCGCCGCCACCGGCAAAAAAGAGCCGGTGAGCCACCCCCAGTGGCGGAGGGTCAGCTCTTCGCCTTTGAGTTCCGCCATAAAAACCAGGTAGGCCCCTCCGGCCTCGAGCACCACCACGATCGTCACAAAGAGGGCGGAAAGGAGCATGTATATCAGTCCCCCGACGCTGGTTGCGGTCTGAGCGGGATTTTCCGTCTGAAAATCCGGCCGGGCCGCCCCGAGTCCCAGGGCCAGGGACACTATCCCCGGAACGATTAGAAAGATCGTCCCCACCGATAGGGCCATCATGAAGTCACTCACCTCGAGGATCAGATTCGTCGCAATCACGAGGATCTCCGCCAGGAGAAGGAGGGGAAGCAAATAGACCAGGAACTTGACCAGGAGGTAGGTCTCGATCTTTATCGGCGCGGCCCGGATCAACCAGAAACCCTCTCCCTCGGCGCTCACCGCGGGATAGACGAAACGGGCGGCCAGGGAGATGAGCACAAAAGCGGAAAGCCCCAGGTTGAGGAAAGACACCATGTTCTTGAGATAGGTGCCGCGCCAGGGAACGGTCCCGAGAGGCAGCACGGCAAAATTATACACATAGACCGCCACGAGGGCGGCAATGAGAATAAGCTGGGGCCACTGGGTCTGATCCCGGAAGAAGGTCTTGATCTCTTTTAAGAGCAGGGCCCGGGGGGCGCCGGAGAGAAAGAATGCCCACCGGCTTTTGGATCTGCGGAATACCGGCGGCCTGCCCGCATTCTGAGCCCGGGAGAAACCGGGGAAATAGGCCGGGCGGGCGATCCAGAAGGAAAGGAATCCCAGGGTTCCGACAAAACTGAGCAACAGGCCAAAATGAAAATACCAGTCTCCCCGGCCTCCCGGAAGCGCCGCCTGAAGGGCATCATAGGCCCAGGTCGTGGGGAGCAATGCATTGCCCGAGGTCTGGAGAGCCTCAAGATACTGGATCACCGTTAAAAAACTCTCCGGGTTGACGAGCTGCTCCGGTTTCAGCAATCGGAGAGAGAGGATAAGAAAAACAAAAAGTAACACCCCAAGAAAGACAGTCACCGTCCGGAGTCTGGCCGCAGGCAGGAGCAGCGCCGCAAGCAGGACGATAACGGCGCTTACCCCGGTCGCACTCAGGGCCAGGAAGATCAGGCTCGCCCCGGCAACGAGATAGAAGATTCCCCCGCCCGCGAAGATTATTCCATACGAGAGGAAGACCGGCAGGCTGAAGGCAATGACCATCCAGGAACTGTCGAAGGCCGCCTCGAGACCCCGCGCCAGGAAAACCTTTTCCGGCTTGACCGGCAGGGCAAAAACAAGGCCCAAATCCCTGCTCAGATAGAGTTTCGCCACCAGATTGATGAGGGAGCTCATGATCAGGATCACAAAGAAGGTAAAAAATACCATCGACAGGAGCTTTAACGCCAGGATGTCCCCGAAGCCCTCGACCCTTTTGAAGTAAGAGAGGACCCGGTAAAAGATTATGAAGATCAATCCCCAGAAGGCAAGACCGAGTCCCGCAAGAAAACAGGCCTTAAACCCCCTTCCCCGGACACCATCCCGGATGATCCTGTTCTTTGCTGAGTAAAGCCGGGGTTTGACTAAACGATATATCTCGTTCATGACCCCTGCCTGCCGGTCAAGTGGAGGAATATCTCTTCCAGCCGCCCCCCGGGCACGTTCGTTTTTTCCCTCAGCTCTCCGGCGGTTCCCAGGGCGATAAGTTCGCCCTTATGAATCACCCCGATCCGGTCGCAGATATCCTCGACAAGATCGAGGGTATGGGTGGACATGAATACCGCCGTTCCCTCCCGCGCCTTCTGTTTGAACAGCCCCTTGACCTTTTTTATCCCCGCGGGATCAAGCCCCACCATCGGTTCATCGACAACGATCACCTCGGGGTCGTGAAGGAGGGCGGCGGCAATGATCAGCCTCTGTTTCATCCCGTGGGAGTAAGATTCGATCAACTCATCGGCCCAGGCGGCCAGGGAAAACATCTCAAGGAGGACTTCGATCCCGTCTTGCCCCCCATTTCCCGTGCCGTAGAGATCGGCGGTAAACTGGAGGAATTCATAGCCCGTGAGCTTTTCGTAGAGAAAGGGACGGTCGGGGATGTAGCCGATCCTTCTTTTGGCCTCCTCCGCCTGCGAGGCGAGATCAAGTCCGCAGATCGTAATCGATCCGGAGGAAGGGGCTAAAACCCCGGCTATCATCTTGATCGTGGTGGTCTTCCCCGCCCCGTTCGGGCCTAAAAAGCCGAATATTTCCCCGCCCGAAACCCGCAGGTTCAGGTTCTTCACCGCGATAAAACCGTCGTATCGCTTCGTCAGGTCTTTCAGTTCGATCATCGGGCCGCCTCGATTATATCAATTTTCAGTTTTCCCAGTCCTTGCAGGAGGTCGATCTGCTCCGGTCCTTCCCCCCGCACGAAACGGATATGGGTTACATCGGCGGGCATTTGATTCAGCGTTGCGTCGGCGGTTGTCCATTCGCCGAGGTAAAAGACATTCCAGGCATGGTAGTAAAACCTTCCTTTTTGATAAACAAGCCCCGATTCGATCCCGGTGGGGATCCCCGCCGCCCGGCCCAGGGCGGCAACCAGGACGGCGTGCTCGTTACAGTCGCCGATCCGGTGGTTCAAGGTTTCCAGGGCCGAAGGGACCGAAAGGACCGGCCGTTTTTCAACGTTTCCATAGACCCAGCCGATGATCTTTTTCGCCTTGACCGGAGGCGAATCTCCCCGGGAAACGATACCCTCGAGGGCGGTCTTGATCTTTTTCTCATCGGACTGGATCAGCCCGGTTGCCGCAAGATACGGAAGAAGTCCCCGGTCAAGCCTCTCGACGGGAATCTTCCCCTGAGGGAGCGCCTCTTTCGTAATGGTGATCATCTCGCCGTCTTTCGTCTGTCTCCCTCCCGCCAGAAAGAGCTTATCCTGAGGAAGGTTGACCAGCCGTAAGGTGATCCTGTGGAGGAGCTCCGGTTGATCGATCGTGCCGCTTACGGGGACCGAGGCGGCGAGTGCCAGATCGCCCCCCGGGGCCAGCTCCGGGATAGCCCTTAAAACCTCTTCCTTTTCGGCGAGTTCTATCTCAATCCCGAGGAGACCGGATTCCTTCAAAACCTCCCCTTCTTTCCCGACCCAGGCTGTCTGCTTTATCCCGGCCATACTTAAGGCGAATTTCCGCGCCTCGTATTGCCGGCCGGATATCCTGATCTTCTCCTCGCCGAGGAAGGTCGCCTGAACCGGCCTGGCGGCAAGAGATATCGGGTCGAAGAGCTCGAAGGCCCTCCCCTCCCCCTCGGTCAAAGGTATCCGGGAGAGCATCTCCGTCAATCCAAGGGGAACGTGAGGCCTTTCTTTCAGGGAAACCACCGATTTCCTCAAGGCCCCCGGTGGCCCGGTTAAGAGATTGAGCCTCCCTTCCTCAACCAGGCCCTGAACCTGAAACCGGAAGATTCCCGAATTGATTCGATAGGTAAACGAGGCCAGGGTAAGATCGGCATTCAACGCCGCCTCCAGGTCCGTGGATAGCTCCTGGCTTGAGCCGAGGATCCTGAGTTTGAGAAAAACAACCTCCCGGCCGGTGTAACCCCCGGGGGTCTTCTGCAGGGACCTCCTTGCATAACCTATCCTTGAGCCCTCCTGGGAGACAATCCGCCAGGATTCCCGCCCTTCTATTTTCGGAGCGGCTTTTACCGGGGATCTGGCTACTGGAGAAGAAAAGATCTCCAGCCTCATTGCCAGAAGCGCTATAAATGCCAGGATAAACGCCGCCCCGGAAAATCCCTCCCAGGTTACCCTCTTGCCTTTCATGGGCTTTCCCTGTTTTTCAGCCCCCGACAGCGCTCGATAAGCTCCCGGCCGTTCTCCGAGAAGACCCTCCGGTAGAATTCGCCGGAAAGATCCAGATCGATCAGGTTAGCGATCTCCTCTTCCCGGGGAAAGACGATATTGGGAAAATCGGAGCCGTAGATGATCCTCTCCTTATGCTCCTCCAGGAATTCCGGGCCGAGATCAAAACCGAGCCCGAGACTTGAGAGAAAAGAGAACGAGGTATCGAGATAGAGCCGGGGGTGGTCTTTCATGAAATCCCCGAACTCTCGATATTCAAGCCCCCCCATGTGGGCCACGATAACCGGCAGGTCCGGATAGCGGCGAAGAAGCCTTTCAAACTGCCTGGCGCCGACGAAATCGTTGCCCACAGGACCGGTGCCTACATGGAAGAGAAGGTATTTTCCCCGTTCGATAATCAGCTCATACAGGGGAAACAGGCGTTCATCGGCAGGGGAAATACGCTGGACGAGAAAATGGAGTTTGACCCCGAGGATTCCGGGGGCCGCAAACAGCCTTGCCAGATCCTCCGGGGATTCTCCGTCATCGGGGTGGAAGGGGGCAAAACAGTACAGATCGTCAACTTCGGCAAGGATCTCCCTGTTCCATTCGTTGAGCCCCCGGGCCACCCCGGCCCGGTGGGCGTAATTCGAATAGACGATGGCCCCCACTCCCCGTTCCCTTAAATACCCGACGCACTCCCGCCAGTTGAGATTATAGATCACCTCGGCCTGGTAATCCGTGAGGAATCGCCTCCGGATCGCCTCAAAGAGTCGGTCGGGAAAGAGATGAACGTGGAAATCGACAATCTCCGCGGGAAGCGGTTTTTTTTCAGAAACCGGACTGTTGTCCTGGAAATCCCCGCCCCTGGCCGATGTCACAAAACCAGCTCCATCCCTTGACGAACGGCGAAACAGCTCAAGTTTACCTGCCGCCGGGCGACGATCTCCTCACAATGGGCAACCAGGGCGTCCACCCCGTCATCGGAACGGTCCTGATTATGATGGAAAAGTCCGAATCTCTTCGCCCCGGCGGCAATGGCCAATTCCATGGCGTCAAGATAGGTCGAATGACCCCAGCCTCTCTTTTTCACGTATTCTTCGGGGTCATATTCCGAGTCATGGATAAGCAGATCCGCGGCTTTGGAAAAGTTCACATAATCGGCGAACTCAAGGCCCCCCTCATGTCTTAGGTTCAATTCATTGTCCGTAAGGAAAACAAAGCTCTTGCCCATTTCCTCAAACCTGTAGCCGACACCCTGATTGGGATGACTCAACGGAATCGGGATGATGTCCATACTGTCTATGCGAAGATTGCCCCCGCAGAAATCCTCATGGTCGATTCCGGCCTTGATGTCGTCGTAAGGAACGGGAAAATGGGGCGGCTTCATGGTGGGGGAGAGGATATTCTTCACCGAGTCCCCTTCGTGATGGCAGCCATAAATCTTGATCAGGGCCCTGCTGTCATAAATCGGCAAGAAGAAGGGGAAGCCCATGAGATGATCCCAATGACCGTGGGTAATAAGCAGGGAAAGCTGCCGGCGCCCCTCCTGATCAAGTCTCTTGCCTAAGTTTCTGATCCCCGAGCCCGCGTCAACGATGACAATCTCATCGTTTGCCGAGCGGATTTCCATACAGGTCGTATCGCCGCCGTAGGTTAGAAAGTCCTTACCTGAAACCGGTATCGAGCCCCTGGCACCCCAGCAACGTATTAGCATATCCCCCCCACTATTTAGAGTATGCCTAATTTAACAGTCGCTCCAAGCCCTCCGTTTATGATGAGGCGAGAGCTTTAAAGTTTAGCTGATTTTGTCATTTCGAACGAAGCGAGAAATCTTAAACAGTCCAAAGGCAAGCCTCCTCGTCGCCTGCGCTCCTCGAATTGACATTATTCAAAGCTTTTGGGGTCTTATGGGACGAAAGCCCCTGAAATTATCTCTAATAACCGCTTTTATAAGTACCTATACATTTGCCGCCCTCTTGTCAAGCCAAACAAAAGGTGCAAATAATATCCTTAACTTATCATATTTTTCACGGACAAGAAGATTATATCCTGTTCTTTCAAGGGCTGGGCTTCCTCATCCTGGGGGGCCTACTGTCTCGTCTTAATAAGGGGCGGCCTTAAGGCGCCGCCCTGGCAGTACCTGGGCCTCTTCGCGGCGGTTTACGGAATCGGGAAGCTTCTCCTTCTACCCTGGCCCGAATCCGATCAAAAATATCCCCGCTTGCCGTCTATTTCTTGATTCTCCTCTTCGGTCTGACAAACTCTCTGGCCGGCACCGGGGTGGAAAGGTTATGGCATACCTCTTCCTGCTTACCTGCTCTTAAAAGAGCAAGTTTCTTATGTTAATCACCGCGATGCAGCGCATCGGGGTCGGCGGCTCGAAATGGGTGAAAAATAGGGGCGCTGTCCCCCTATTTCCTATTTCCTATTTACCACGTTCCAAAACTCACGGGGCGTTATGATCCCGGTGTTCTTGTAACGGACCAGCTCCAGCAGATCTTTGTCCCCCGTCACGATGTATGCCGCCGAGGAACGCCCTGCAAGCCCGAGAACATGAAGGTCATTTTCGTCCCTGCAGGTTGAAGCCTCCGGCTCGTCGATTACCGAAATGGAACAATTGGTCCTCAAATAGGCAATGACCGCCTCGCACTGAACGGCGGGGAGCCCTATTTTACACTCCAGGTGGGTGTATGTCTCTTTCAGGATAAATTCACTGATCACCACTTCGAAGCTCTCGAGACACAGCTCGAAGACCGCGCTGCAAAGCCCGCGGGTCGCAAACGCGGCGATGATCACATTGGTGTCCAGAATGATCTTCATGAGATCATGCCGAAAACATCTTCATCGGACAGTATGCCCTGCGCCTCGGCAAAAGGGAGCGTTATGTTCCGCAATTGCCGGAAACGGTAAATCGCCAGATATCTTTTCAGGGACTCCCGGACGATATCGCTAACCGGCTTGTTCTCGTTTCTGCTCAACTCCTGCAGGCTTTCCCTTAAATCGTCTGGAATGCGTACGGTAAGGGTCTGGTTCATGGAGCACCTCCTGTTGTGTTACATCGTAACACGTCGTCATGCCTCTGTCAACGGGAAAGCTTGACACAGTAATTATGCCAATTTTAAGGGGGTTTCATACCACTAATTCAGGTAAGCTTAACCGAAATGACCGAAGATATCCCCTGCTTCTGCATGGTGATCCCATAGAGATTATCCGCCGCCTCCATGGTGAGCTTATTGTGGGTAACGACGATTACCTGAGAGTTCTTGGCGATATCGCAGACCAGCCGGTTGAAGACCCCGATGTTGGCGTCATCGAGGGCGGCATCCACCTCGTCGAGAACAATAAAAGGCGCCGGTCGATACCTCAGGATCGAAAAGATAAGGGCTATGGCGGACATGGTCTTTTCCCCGCCCGACAGGAGGCCCAAAGACTGCACCTTCTTTCCGGGGATCTGGATATCCATATCAATCCCCGTTGAAAGCAGGTCTTCTTCGTTAGTCAGCCTCAGGTTCCCTCTGCCCCCGGAGAAAACGAGGGAAAAGATCTCCCGGAAATTCTCGTTCACCGCGGCAAAGGTTTCGGCAAACCGGCGGCGGGAGACCTGATTTATTCGCCCGATCGTCTTCATCAGCGCTTCTATTGAGGATTTCAAATCCACCGTTTGGGACGAGAGAAAATCGTAACGTTCCTTATACCTTTCATACTCTTCCAGGGCGAGCAGGTTCACCTCTCCAAACGATTCCAGGGCCTCTTTTTTCTTCTGGACCGCCGTTTTGAGGCCGGTGATCTCGCCCTCCGGTAACATCTCAAAGCCCTCGAGGGAGGCAAATAAATCTATCTGATAATTCGAAGCAAAGGCACTCTGCATGGCCTCAAGCTGAAAGGCCGTCTCCCTTAACGCCCGCTCCTTTTCGACGATCCGGACGGAAAGACCCAGAAGAAGGCCTTTTTTCTTTGCCGCCTTCTCCTGGAGGGTCTTTAGCGACTCCTCAAGAAGAGTCAATCCTTCCCTGGTTTGGGCAATGAGCGACTCTCCCTTCTCCAGCCTCGCCCAGAGAATCTTCACCTCTTCCTTCTTCCCTTCCAAGGCCGCGGCCACCTCCGCCCGGGTAAGCCTATTTTCTTCAATACCCGCCTCCAGCTTCTCTTTTCTTCCCTGAAGCTCCCCGGAGGCCGTTGCAATTCTTGTTTGCTCCTTGATATTGGCCAGGCGCCGCTCATTGCAGGCGGTTAAGACGATTTTCTCTTCCGTGAGCCTGCGTTCTTTCTCTTCCAGATCTTTCTCTGCCTCAGTCAGGCCCCCTTTCCATTCCTCAAGATCGGCCTTTAAAACGGATTCCTGATTTGCCTTCTCCTTCAGATCCCTCTGGATTTCCCCGATCCTGCCCTTCCCGTCATCGATCTCCCGGGTAAGCTGGGATATATTGATCCCGACAGCCCCCAGCCGCTGTTTGACCCTCCGCAACTCGTCCTGGTATCTCTCCAGATCCTTTTTCTGGCCGTTGATCAGCAGATCCAGCCGGTGTTCATCGGACCGCAACTGGGCAAGCTCCTCCTGCCGGTAATTCAGATTCGTCTGCAGCGTCTGCCTCTCCTCCTTGACCGAGTCTATCTCCCGATCAAGGCCTGTAAGTTCGCTCTCAATTTCCGACATCTCCCTTTTTATCTTGAGGATATTCCCCTGACCGCCTCCGGTATATCCGCCGGCGATAACCCCTTCGGGACTGATGAGGTCGCCCTCCGGGGTAACGAAGGTGCGGCGGAGGCCGTTTTGTCTCCACAGGCCAAGACCGGTTTCGATCCCGCCGGTCAGGTAGATGTCCCCCAGCAGCGATTCCCCGATCTCCTGAAAATCCTGCCGGAATTTTACCACCTCCGCGAGCCTCACCGTATCTTCGCCGTTTTTGGCTGATGCCTTTTGCTCATTTAATCCAGCCGGTTTCATATCCAGAGCGATGAAGCTTCCCCGGCCGAGACTCCGGCTTTTCAAGTAGCCGATCCCTTCCAGGGCGTCGCCCTGGCTGGCGACCGCTATATATTGAAGCTTGTCCCCCAGGGCCGCCTCAACGGCCGTTTCATACCCTTCGGAAACCTCGATCAAATCGGCAAGCAGCCCCAAAAAAGAGGCGCCGTTTAGTCTCCCCTCCCTGGGATCCCGGCATCTGTTCATAATAGAACGGGGACCGTCGCTAAGCCAGGTATAGCCGTCACGGAATTCGGTGAGCGATTGCAGTCTCGCCCCTTTGCCGCCCTTTTGCAGATTAAGCTCGCTTAGCCTCACCTCAAGTTCACCCAGAGCTTCCCTGGCCAGATCCCTTTCGCTTATCAGGGCCCTTATCCTGTCCTTCCGCAAGTCCAGGGTCTTTTCATTATCCCCAAGGGACCCCTTCAAAAGATCGACCCTGGCGGCCAGTTCATCCGCCCGGAGAGACTGCTCCCTCTCTTCCCTTGCCGCCGACTCCCGTCTCCTTTGTAGATCCTCCCCGGACCTCTTTAAGTTGGAGAGCCGGTTTTCCAGTTTGGTCTTTTCTTGAGCCGCATCGAAGAGACGCACCTTTTTCTCTTCCCTCTCCTCCTGCATCCTCCTTAAAACCAGACGGCCCTGTTTTATCTCCCCGTCCCCTTGTTCTATCATCTCCTTTAAACCCTGAAGTTTCTCTTCCGCCTCCTTGATCTGACCAAGCAGACGCCCCGATTCCTCGGCCATCTCCCTTTCGCGCCGCTTAAGGTCGGCCGCCTCCTTTTGATCCTTATCCTCTCTTGCGGAAAGTTCGGCGGTCCTGGCCTCGGCAAAGGCAATCTCCTGTTCTTTGATGTCGAGGGCGCTTTTGATCCGGTAAATATCCTCCTGATTTTTTAAATGGATCTGCTCGTGCTCCTGGGCCTTCTGTTTGATCTCCTCAAAAGAGGCCTCCAGATTCGCCAGTTCGGTATTCAGGGCGGCTTCTTCATCCCTGCTTCCCTCCACCAGCGCCGCCAGATCCTCTCTGGTTGCCAAAAGGCCCTTCGAGACCTGCAGGGCCAAAACAATCTCCCCTTCCTTTATCTCCCTTTTGAGCTCCCTGTACTGCTCGGCCCGTTTGGCCTGTCTTGAGGTCGAGTTCAATCCCTTCTTTACTTCCTGGATAACGTCGGTGAGCCGCAGCAGGTTCTGCCTCGTCGCCTCCAGTTTCCGGGTGGCTATTTCCCTCCTCCCGCGGTACTTGGAAATGCCTGCCGCCTCCTCGATGAAATAGCGCAAGTCCTCGGGTTTAGACTCGATCAGCATGACCACGCTGTTCTGTTCGACCAGGGAATAGGATTTGACCCCCACCCCGGTCCCCAGAAAGAACTCCCGCACATCGAGGTGACGAACCCGGGTCCTGTTGATCAAATATTCGTTTTCCTGGTCCCTTCTAATCCTCCTGGTAATCATCACCTCGGCGCAATCGGCAAGAGCCCCGGGAAAGGGATGTTCGCCCCGGGAAAGGATCAGGGAAACCTCGGCCAGTCCCACCTGGGCGGACTCCTCCGAACCGCTGAAGATCACGTCATCCATCGCCTTTCCCCGCAGGCTCTTCACCCGCTGCTCCCCCATGGCCCAGCGGACGGCATCGACAATGTTACTCTTGCCGCAGCCGTTCGGACCGACGATGGCGCTGATCCCCGGAGAGAGATCAAGGGACACCTGGTCTCGGAAGGATTTGAAACCGGCGATCTCTATTCTTCTTAATTTCATCCCTTGTCCGAATCTGTTTGTTCTTGCGCCTCCAATACCAAAGAACAGGGGGATTGTAAAGGAGAAAATACAATTACCGGTAGTTATTTTTTCTTAAACCACAAGATATTGTATGGGACCCTTGCAGACCGGCGGAAGGCCCCGGCCAATTACCCCGGGGAAAAAAGTCCCTCCAGAGGGACCAGGCAAGAGGGGCATCTCCCCTCTTGAAGATGGAATCCGACCAGGCGGTAACCCCGTCGTTCTATCAGTTTCCCGCCGCAATGGGAGCAGCAGGTAACCTCCCCGGCGCCACCGGTCAGATTGCCCAGGTAAACATACTTGAGCCCGGCGGCAAGGCCGATCTCTCTGGCCGTCTCCAGGGTGAAAACGGGGGTGGGAGGGGTTTGGGTCATTTTGAACCTGGGGAAGAAACGGCTGATATGCCAAGGCGTTTCCCGGCCCAGCGAGGCGATAAACGAGGCGATATCCTTCAATTCGGCAGCGCCGTCATTTTCCCCGGGGATGATGAGGGTCGTAACCTCGACCCAGATGCCAAGTTCCTTCATTTTCTTAAGCGACGCAAGGACCGGTTCCAGGCTCGCCTGGCACAACCTGCGGTAAAACTCATCCCGAAAGGACTTGAGGTCAACGTTTGCCGCATCGAGCAGTCCCTCAAGTTCGTCCAAGGTCTCACCGGTCATATATCCGTTGGTGACAAAGATGTTCAAGAGTCCCTTTTCCTTCGCCCGGATCGCCGTATCCCGGGCGTATTCGAAGAAAACCGAAGGCTCCGTATAGGTATAGGAAATGCTTTTTGCGCCTTCTCGAAGCGCCGAGGAAACTATCTCCTCAGGGGTTGCCCTGAGTCCCTCAGGATACTCTCGCCCGGAGGGCTGGGAGATATGGTGATTTTGACAGAAGCCGCAGCGAAAATTGCAGCCCACCGCAGCCACCGAGTAGGAATCGGTGCCCGGCAGGACATGATATAAGGGCTTTTTCTCGATCGGATCCTTCTGAGCGGCGATGAGCAAACCATACACCAGGCATTCGATCGAGCCTCCCCGGTTTTCCCGGACCCCGCAGATTCCCCTCCGGCCCGGCCCAAGGGCGCAGCGATGGGCACAGCGGTTGCAGATCAGCCTGTTTTCTTCGCCCCGGTTTGATCCTGCCATTTAGTCCCTTATCTCCCTAACGAGACCCGGGGCGGGCCGTCTGGCCTCTTTGATCTCAAAAGGCCCCCGGATAGTCTCCTGAACGGTCCGGCAGGTATATCTGACGGGAAAGGATATGCCCAGATAGGCGCCACAGGGATTCTTCATCATGGGAATCATCCGGTCCAGAGGTGAAACGGACCTCGCATAGCAGCGGGGAAGGAAAATCTGGCTCCCCCATTCGAGCCGCACCTCGCCGATTTCACCCCGGATCATTGTCGCCATTTCGGTTACGGAAAAAGACCTCGCCTCATTCCCCCTTCCTTTCGGGAAAATCGCTTCCCTTACCAGACCGGCTGAAGGGGCCCATTTATTTAAGACCCCGAGGAAGACCCGCCTGCTTGTCACCCGGATTGCCTCTTTTATTATCCGCCCCGGACTCCGGGCAAGCTCCAGGGACGAGGAAAGGAGGGACAGATCGAAGTCGTTGTCGGAGAAGGGAACATCCTCTCCATTGCCTATGAGAATTTCGATTTTATCCCCGTAGCGCTCTTTAAGGAATGCGGCAAGGTCAGGCGCTGAAACGATGATGGTAACAGGGCACCGACCTTCGAGGAAGGGGCCAAGGGAGATTAACCCATTCCCGATCAGAAGCAGCCTTTCCCCGTAGAGCGGCTTGAGCAGTTCTTTAAAGAGACGCCCCTGACATAAAGACACGTATCGCCCGCAAGGTGAATCAAACGAGAGACAAAATTCCCTGAGATTATGCCCGCTTGAAACCATCAAGACCCCTTCCCTCTAGCCGCCGATCTTCGACATCTCCCGTCTGCACTTCTTCAAGTCGGCCCTGTCGCAGCTTATCTGGTGCTTCACCGGCTTTACCATTACCGCCCGCCGGATTAGAAAAGCAAGTTCCTCGCCGGTGCAACCGGCCCTCAGAGGCCCCTTCAAGTCTATTTCTTCGGGATAAAGGAGACAGGACAAAAGCCTCCCCTGGGAGGTCAAGCGGAGACGATTGCAGAGATGACAGAAATTGTGACTAAGCGGGCTGATGAAACCTATCTCCCCCCTGCCGCCGGAAATTTTGTAAATCCTGGCCGGGCCGTCGGTACCGGCATCGTCTCTGGTAAGGGGTTCCAGGAGATATTTCCCGGTTATCGTCTTATGGACGGTCTCATTGGAAAGATAATTACCGTTATCCGTGGCCGTTTTCTCGCCCAGAGGCATCAGCTCGATAAACCGGACCTGAAAAGGCTCACTTACGGCAAGCCCGGCAAAATCGAGGATCTCGTCATCATTGAAACCTTTTACGACTACCGCATTGATCTTGATGGGAGAAAAACCCAATCGCCGCGCCTCCTCGATCCCCTCAAGCACCGCGTCCAGATCCCCTCCTCCGGTGATGCGCCGGTATTTTTCCTTCCGCAGGGAATCAAGGCTGATATTTATCCTCTTTATCCCGGCCCGATAGATCGCCTCCGCGAAGGAGGCAAGCAGGATCCCGTTCGTGGTGAGGCTGATATCCTTGATCCCTTCGATTTCTCTCAAGTGGGAAATGAACTCGATGATCCCTTTCCTTACCAGCGGTTCCCCTCCGGTGATCCTGATCTTGGAAATACCCGTTTCCACTGCCGCGGCCACTATCTTAAGCAGCTCTTCATAGGCCAGGATGTCTTCCCGTCCCGTCAGGGAAAGCCCTTCCTTGGGGAGACAATACCGGCATCTCAAGTTACAGCGATCGGTAACCGAGAGCCGCAAATAGTTTATATCCCTGTTATAACCGTCTCGCATTCCGGCCTAGGGCAACCTCTCTTCTTCAGTCGTAAACGCCGCTTACGCTCTTAGCACACTTGACCCAAAGGGACAATTCCTTTTGGGAATTCCTTTAGAAAATCCCTTGACAGAGGCTGCTTTATCATTTAAGGAAAGCCCCATGCCCCAGGTGACAGGCCTCCGCCCGGTTTATCAGGGGCATGATTTTTTTAGAGGAAGCTGCCTTGGGGAGGCTAAATGAACAGGATACCGATAACGAAAGCGGGCTACAACAAGCTGAAAAAGGAACTTGACCACCTCAAAACAGTCCTTATCCCTGCCAACATCAAAGACATCGAAACCGCCCGGGCCCACGGAGACCTGTCGGAAAATGCGGAATATTCCGCCGCCAAGGAAAGACAGGCCTTTCTCCATTCCAAAATCCAGGAACTCGAAGGCAACATAGCCCTTTGCAATATTATCGAACCGGATCAGACGGAAGCGGAAACGGTGGTCTTCGGAACCTCGGTGGTCATAGAAGATCTCAATACCGGCGAGCGGATTCAATATTTTCTGGTAGGACCACTGGAATCGGATATCAACGAAAAGAAGATCTCCGTAGCCTCGCCCATAGGAAAGGCTCTGATCGGGAAAACCGTCGGAGATACGGTTAGTTTCAAAACGCCCGGGGGAATGAGAGAGGTGGAGGTAATCGACATCCGCCCCGGCGGGGAATGGATAAAAGATTAAAAGACCATCTCAGGCCCTCTGCGCCACTTTAAGCCGGGATACAGCCCGAAGCAGCGCCGCTTTCAACCTTGCATATTCCTGATCATCCCTGGCGGTCCCGACCAATTGGCCCTCGGTTCGACTCATCGCCCGCCTTGCCCTTTCCTTGTCAATCTGGTCGGCCCTTTCGGCCGTTTCAACCAAAACGGTGACCTTGTTGTTTAAAACCTGGGCAAAGCCTCTATTTACCGCGTAATATGTCTTCTTCGACTGGGAAGTAAAATTAAGCTCACCTATTTCCAGCGAACCGATCAGGGCGGCATGGCCGGGCAGGACACAAAACTGCCCCTCGCTCCCGGGCAGGGTCACTTGATCGGCAAAGCAGCTTTCCGCCGTCTTTTCCGGGGTTATTATCTCGAGTTTGAGCAAACCGCCCATTTCTATCTCCCCTATTCGGAAAGCCTCTTGGCCTTGGCAATGGCATCCTCGATTCCGCCGACCATGTAGAAGGCCTGCTCGGGCAAATTATCGTGCTTGCCGTCCAGGATCTCCTTGAACCCCCGCACCGTCTCCCCCACCGGAACAAACTTCCCTTCGGTGCCGGTGAACTGGGCGGCGACAAAGAACGGCTGCGAGAGGAATCTCTGCATCTTTCTGGCCCTGCTCACCGTCAGCTTATCTTCTTCAGACAGTTCGTCCATCCCCAAGATCGCGATAATATCCTGAAGGTCCTTGTATCTCTGGAGGGTCAACTGAAGGGACCGGGCCACCTGATAATGCTCCAGGCCGACTACGTTCGGATCGAGGATCCGCGAGGTTGAATCCAGGGGATCCACCGCTGGGTAAATACCCAGTTCGGAAATGGGCCGGGAAAGGACGACGGTGCCATCGAGGTGGGCGAAGGTGGTGGCCGGCGCCGGATCGGTGAGATCGTCCGCGGGAACGTAGACACATTGGACCGCGGTAATGGAACCGCTTACCGTGGAGGTGATCCGTTCCTGAAGTTCCCCTAAATCCGTAGCGAGGGTGGGCTGATAACCCACCGCCGAAGGCATTCTCCCTAAAAGCGCCGAGACCTCTGATCCCGCCTGGGTAAAGCGGAAGATGTTGTCAATGAAAAGAAGGACATCCTGCCTTTCCACATCCCGGAAATATTCAGCTACCGTGAGCGCCGACAGGGCCACCCTGGCCCTCGCCCCGGGCGGTTCGGTCATCTGGCCGTAAACAAGCGAGGCCTGTTTGATTACCCCTGATTCTTTCATTTCCAGGTAGAGATCGTTGCCTTCCCTGGTCCGCTCCCCGACGCCTCCGAAGACCGAGATCCCTCCGTGGTGCATGGCTATGTTGTTGATCATCTCCATCATCACGACGGTCTTGCCAACCCCGGCGCCTCCGAAAAGGCCCATCTTTCCCCCGCGGGGAAAGGGAACCAGGAGATCTATGACCTTGATCCCCGTCTCGAGCACCTTGACCGAGGTATCCTGCTCTAAAAAGGTCGGGGCGGGCCTGTGGATGGGCAGGTATTTTCCCGCCTCCACCTTCCCCAGGCCATCCACCGGTCTTCCCACCACATTGAGAATCCTTCCCAAACATGCGCTGCCCACGGGCATTTGAATAGGCGTCCCCAGATCCTTAGCCGGCATCCCCCGGACGAGGCCGTCGGTAATATCCATCGCCACGCACCTTACCACATTGTCTCCCAGATGCTGGGCCGCCTCGACGATAAGGTTGTCCTCTTCATCGTTGATCGTCGGATTGGTTATCGCTATGGCATTCAAGATCTGGGGCAGCCTTCCCGACTCAAAGGCGACATCAACCACCGGCCCGATAACCTGAACTATTTTCCCTGGATTCATAGGTTCTCCTCAACTTTAGCTTTAAAACTTGGCAGCCGATCTCAACCCTGAGCCAGGGCCTCCGCTCCGCCCACAATATCCATCAACTCCGCCGTAATTGCCGCCTGTCTTGCCTTGTTGTATTTCAAGGTAAGACTGCGGTTGAGTTCATCGCAATTCTTGGTGGCATTATCCATCGCCGCCATCCGGGCGCCGTTTTCACCGGCCGCGGTCTCGACCAGGGCCTGATAAAGCTGCACCTGAAGCTGGAGAGGGAAGAGCCGATCAAGGAGGACCCTGGCTTGCGGTTCGTAGATGCAGTCGGCTACGGCTTTGCCTGGAGATAACCCGGCCAAGTCGACGGCCATCGGCAAAAGCCGGCTAATTTTCGGCCTCTGGAGCGAGGCATTGACAAAGTGATTGTAAATTAAATAGAGTTCGTCGAATTGAGAAGCCAAAAACGAGGCGGCAAGGGGATCGATGATCCCGGAGACCTGGGATATATCGAGATTGGCCAGAACATCCGTCCTCTCATCGGCCAGGTTAATCTTCCTGCGGAAGTAATCCCTGCCCTTTCTACCGACAGGGATCAGAGAAACCTCCTTTTTCTCGCCTTTCTTTTCTTTGAGAAAGGCTTCGGTAAATTTAAACAGATTCGTGTTGAAACTGCCGCAAAGCCCCCGGTCGGAGGAAATCACAACCGCCCTGATTCTGCCTGAGTCCCGCACCGCAAGCAGCGGATGGGAATCCAGCTCCACCGTCCTTAGGAGATCGGTAAAAATCCTCTCCAGCTCGGAGGAATAGGCGCGAAAGTTCTCCATCTTCCCGTAGGCGGTCTTGAACTTGGCCGCGGCCACCATGTTCATCGCCTTCGTGATCTGTCTGGTCTTCTGGATCCCCTTGATCTTCCTCTTGATGTCCTTAAGGGCTGCCATCAGTGCACCTTGTCATCCTTTGGCAAATATCAGGTCGAATTCGGAGAGCATCTCCCTCATTCGCTTCTCCAATTCGGGGCTGATCGCCTTCTTTTCTTCTATCTCCCGCAAAACCTCCGGGTGCCTGGTCTCGACAAAGGAAAGCAGCTCTTCCTCATATTTTCTCACCTTATCCACTTCATACTTGTCCAGGAAACCCCTGGTTCCGGCAAAGAGGCTCACCACCTGCTCGGAAAGAGACATGGGCTTGAGATTGGGCTGTTTCAAAAGCTCCACCAGCCTGACCCCCCTTTCGAGCTGGAACTTGGTCGCCTTGTCCAGATCGCTGCCGAATTGGGCAAAGGCCGCCAGTTCCCGGTACTGGGCAAGATCAAGTTTGAGAGAGCCCGCAACCTGTTTCATCGCCTTCACCTGGGCTGCCCCGCCGACCCGGGACACGGAAAGGCCGACATTGACCGCCGGTCTTACCCCGGAATAGAAAAGGCTGGGTTCCAGATAGACCTGGCCGTCGGTAATGGAGATTACGTTGGTAGGAATATAGGCCGAGACATCCCCGGCCTGGGTTTCGATGATCGGCAGGGCGGTGAGTGATCCGCCGCCCAACTCTTTGCTCACCCTCGCGGCCCGTTCCAGGAGGCGGGAATGGTTGTAGAAGATGTCCCCGGGGAAGGCCTCCCGCCCCGGCGGACGGCGGAGCAGAAGGGATATCTGGCGGTAAGCCACCGCCTGTTTGGAAAGATCGTCATAGATAATCAGGGCATCCTGTCCACGGTCCCGGAAATATTCCCCGATGCTGCAGCCGGAATAGGCGGCGATATACTGCAAGGTCGCCGGATCGCTGGCGCAGGCCATGACCACACAGGTATAGGAAAGGGCGCCCTGTCTCTTCAAGTTCTCTACAACCTGGGCGACGGTGGATTTCTTCTGGCCGATGGCGACATAGATACACTTGACCCCGGTCCCCTTCTGGCGGATAATGGCATCTACGGCAATGGCGGTCTTGCCGATCTGCCTGTCCCCGATGATCAGCTCCCGCTGCCCCCGACCGATCGGCGTCATGGCGTCGATGGCCTTGATCCCGGTGTAGAGGGGCTCGTTTACCGGCTGCCGGGAAACCACCCCGGGGGCAATCATCTCGATCCTTCTGAATACGTCTGTATCAATCGGACCCTTGCCGTCCAGCGGGGCGCCGGTTGCGTCGATAACCCGGCCCAGGACCGCCTCCCCTACCGGGATCTGGGCAATCTTCCCGGTTCTTCTCACAATGTCGCCTTCCTTGATGTGGGTGACCTCCCCTAAAACGGCCACCCCGACATTGTCTGACTCAAGATTAAGAACCATCCCCATAATCCCGCCGGGAAACTCGAGGAGTTCCATCGCCATGGCATTTTCGACTCCGTAGATACGGGCGATACCGTCGCCTACCGAAAGGACGGTGCCGACCTCCCTTACATCGAGCTTCTTTTCATAATCTCTGATTCGCTGAGAAATGATCTCGCTTATTTCTTCAGCCCGGATCTTTTCCATACCCTCGTATCTCCTCCCTTCCCGGGACTTATAGGTGAACTTCAGTGCTTTGCGGAACCGTTGATTCTGTCATTTTTTTGAAACCCCTTACTGGCTGTGAAGTTTCTCAGGAGCGAAACGGCCTTTTAAAGGCCGCAGTCTCTCTATGCGGAAAGCCGCTCTTTAAGTAGCTCTATCTGGGTCTTTAAGGAGCCATCGCAGATGACGTCTCTGATCCGCACCACCATCCCTCCTATGAGGGAGGGATTCTCCGATAAAACCATCTCGACCTTTTTCCCCGATGACCTCTGGAGTGTCGATCTAATCTCCGAAGCCAATTCCGACGAAACGAAAGCGGCCACCTCGACGTAAACCCTTATCCTCCCCAGAGACCCATCGACGCATTCCCGGTAAGCCTGGGCGATATCGGGGATAAGTTCCAACCTCCTCTTTTCGCTAAGCAGAAGGATGAACCGGGCAACCTTGCCTGTTATCTCCATCCTTTCAAGGAGAGAGTCAATGATCGCCCTTCGATCCGCCTCGGTAAAGAACGGATTCATCAGACACTTCCGCAGATCCTGGTTTTCCTTAAGGAGCAGGGAAAAGGACAGGAGTTGCTCGCAGTAAAGATCGAGATCCGCCTCATCGGAAACCAGGTCAAAGAGCGCCCGGCCGTATCTTCCGGCGATATTCTTCGCAGTCATTGGTTACAAGCCGCCTTTTTCAAGTAATCTCTGATCAGTGACTCCTGGTCCTCCCGGGTGATCTCTCTTTTCAAGAGTCCCTCGGCAAGCCTAAGAGAAACCGCCACCGCCTCCGCCCTCAGACGGATTTCCGCCCGCTCGTATTCCTGCTCCATCCGGGCCTCAAGATCCGATTTCATCCGGCCGGCAATCTCTCTCGCCTCGCTGATCAGCTTGTCTCTCTCCCTGATCCCTTGCGCCCTGATCAGTTCGGATAACCTTTCTATCTCCCCTTCAGCCTCGGCAAGCCTGCCTGCGGCCTCTTTATATCTTTGCTCCGCCTGCGCCCTCGCCTTATCCGCCTCTTCGATGGTTTTTTTAATCGACTCCTGCCTTTCAGCAAAAAAGGCCTTCACCTTTCCGGCTAAAAGATAGTAAATCAGACCCGCCAGGACGGCAAAATTCACCAGGCGAAAGAAGAGGTCCTTCCATCCTCCCTCCCCCCCCGCCCCTTCACCGGCGGACCAGGAGACAGAGACGGTCCCAAGGTAAAAAATAACAGACCCCAGGATCATCTTGCCGAAGGAAGAACGTAACCTCTGCAACTCTCCTGTCCGATCGACCGGGGCGCCTTGTCTCATTTCAAACTCCTGCCCAGCGCCTTCCCGGCAATCTCGAGGGCCATCGCTTCGGTCTTTTTCTCCAGGAGGGCCATTGCTTCTTTCGTCTCACCGGCGATTTTCTCTTGAAAATCCGACATCATTAAAGGGATTTCCCGATTTGCCTGATCGAGGATATTCTTTCCTTCCTCCGTTGCCTCGCCAATCAGGCGATCCTTCTCCAGTAGCGCATCCCTGGTTGCTCCGCTTAGCCTCTCTTCATAGTCCCGCCTTTTTCTGACAAGTTCCCCATCCAGTCTCTCCCGCTCCAACTCGGCATCTCTTAGCCTTTTTTCCCTTCCCTCGAGGGTCTTCCGGGCGGGTTTATACAAAAGGGCGTTTAAAAAAAGGATTAGAACAAGGAAATTAATTATCTGAAAGAAAACCGAATAATCGAGACTAATCATCTGATACCTTACGAAGCCTTCATAATTTTGGTCGCGCTCTTCTCCAAAGACCTCCGGCCGGAGGATTTAACGGTATTCTCCATC
>JBBIJM010000032.1:0-23350 GCA_037445955.1 Syntrophobacterales bacterium | reverse complement strand
ATGGCGGACACTCCACCGGGGTCATAGTCCATGGCATGTTGTCCAAGGGATTCGTCAGGAACCTGGGAGAACCTGTTTCTTCCTCTGATAAAGGGGTACTCAGAACCGAGGGAACGAGGGATGAGGGGCAGGTAGTCGGATCAACTCATAGTACCGCTGAAGCCGGGTAATGCCGGTGGAGGAAAGGGGTTGACAGGCAGGTGCACCGAAGAGGGGAAACAATGCAGGACACGGAGCCTACAAAAGCATTGTAGGCGGGACTAAGTCGGTTATCGGAGATTGCGGCAAGAGATTCAAAGGTTAAATTCACTTCATTGGCCCACCTATTGACCGAAGATAGTGCAGAAGGGCGTGGTGAAGATACTGAGCGCCATCTATGAGCAAGACTTTCTGGAGGTATCCTAATGTATGATGTTACCGGACCGGTTGAAGCAGTTTGGACTGGAACTATCCCCGGAGAAGAGCCGGCTGATGGAATTTGGCAGAAAGGTGTATTTGGAGGGAAAGGAGGAAGGTAGCGGTCGATTGTATGTGGCACAAGTGGCAAGAGAGGCGGAGTCAGCGGAATGAGTTTCAACTGGGAAGAATACCAGGAGCGACGTAAGCGTTTTCCCTTACCAAGACCCCGGATAGCGAGCGGTAAACGGAGAAAACAAACATCAACCCGACGTTCGGGAGAAACTAGTCTACTCGACTGTTACTAACCGCGATGCAGCGCATCGGGGTCGGCGGCCCGAAATGACATTATTCAAATCTTTCTGTATCTTACCGGTACAAGAGGACAGAAACTCTAAAGAAAGGAGGTGAAAACATGATCTACCGGATTCTTTTGATAATTTCCTGCTCCCTGTTTGGCTTGTTTATCGCGGTTGAGTTTTATGGCCCCGCCTCCTGGCCGGTCGGGGGGGGCGCCGGACTGCTGATCGCCCTGCTTGTCATTCAGTTTGAGCAGGCGATTCACAAGGTATCTTTAAAGACAATAACCGGCGGCCTGCTTGGTTTGAGTATAGGGGTTGCCGCTGCCATTATTATTGCCTATATTGTAACCGCCATCTTTGAATTCCCCGATGAGTCCCAGGTTATTCCGTGGCTATATGCCTTGCCCATCGCCGCTTTAGGCTATCTCGGATGTTTTCTCGGGATCAGGAAGATAGACGAGATCCCGCTGCTCAATTCCGGAAACTCCAAGAGGGGCAACGACAAACGGATCATCGATACCAGTATTATCATCGACGGCCGGATCGCCGATATCTGCGAGTGCGGTTTCCTGGACGGTACCATGATCATTCCCCGTTTTGTCCTGGACGAACTGCATTACGTGGCGGACTCGGCGGATCCCCTGAAAAGGGCCAGGGGGAGGCGGGGTCTGGATATCCTAAACCGCCTGCGGCAAATGGACGAGATCCGGATCGAGATCGTCGATCGGGACTATCCCGAAATCAAGGGGGTGGACGCAAAACTCGTGGCCCTGGCCAAGGATTTATCGGGGAAAATAGTCACCAATGATTTCAACTTAAGCAAGGTTGCCGCACTTCAGGAAATCAAGGCCCTGAACATCAACATGCTGGCCAACGCCGTCAAGCCTCTGGTTCTGCCGGGGGAATCTCTCCAGGTAAAGATAGTGAAAGAGGGCAGGGAGCCGGGACAGGGGGTAGGCTACCTCGACGACGGAACGATGATCGTGGTGGACAATGCCCAGCATCACCTGGGTTTTACCAAGGAAGTCCTGGTCACGAGTATTCTCCAGACCTCGGCGGGAAGGATGATCTTCTGCGAGCTGCCGGGACCGGCGGGAGATAAGAAACCCAACCAGATCCAAGGGAAACCTTAAAGCCGGCTCCCCGGTGGAGGAAGGCCCCTGCCCCGGGGAGCCTGGAGACAGGATCGGATGAGCAACAAACAGGGAAAAACCCTCGCCCTGGTGCCGGCGGGAGGCTCCGGTGCCAGAATGGGGGCGGAGAAACGCAAGCAGTATCTGCCTGTTCAAGGGGTTCCGATCCTGGTGCGCACCCTGCGGGCCCTGCAGGAGGCGGGGGCGATAGATGAGATATACCTGGCCGTTCCCGCCGAAGATATCATCCCTGTCCGGAATCTCCTGACAGATGATTACGCCATTGCCAAGCTCAGCCTGATCCTCGAGGGAGGGGCACACCGTCAGGATTCGGTTTGGAATGGTCTTAAGGCCGCCCGTCGGGAACATGAGGTCGTTTTGATTCACGACGCCGTCCGACCCTTTGCGTCACCGGATTTGATATGCCGGGTAGCCGAAGCCGCCAGGGCAGGCCAGGCCGCCCTGGCGGCGGTGCCGGTGAAGGATACGATCAAGGCCGAAGATGGCGGAGGCGCCCTCTTCACCCTGGCTAGGGAGGGCTTGTGGATTGCCCAGACTCCCCAGGCCTTTCCCTGGGAAATGATCTGGAAGGGGCATGAGCAAGCCAGACAAAAAGGGCTTCACGCGACAGACGACGCAGCTTTGGTTGAGGCAATGGGAATCCCGGTCAGGATTGTCCCCGGTTCATACGACAATATCAAGATAACGACGCCGGAAGACATCCTGTATGGAGAGTTCTTGCTCGCCGTAAGAACGGTGAATCCATGAAGATCGGCATCGGCTACGACAGCCATCGGTTTGAGACGGAAAGGCCCCTTATCCTGGGGGGACTTGAGATCCCCTCAGAGATCGGACTCCTTGGTCATTCCGACGCCGACGTCCTGACCCACGCCATCTGCGACGCCCTGCTCGGGGCCATTGGGGAGGGGGATCTGGGGCGTCATTTCCCCGATACCGACCCCCGGCTGAAAAACATCTCGAGCCTAAGGATCCTGGCCTCGATAAACGATCTCTCTTTAAAAAAGGGGTATCGCATCGGCAACATCGACGCCACGGTGATCATCGAAAAACCCCGGCTCTCCGACCACATTGCGGCGATGAGACACAGTCTCGCCCAGGTGCTCCAGATCGCCCCGGAGCTGATCAACATCAAGGCCAAATCCAATGAAGCCATGGGATTTTTAGGGCGAGGGGAAGGGGCGGCCGCCCTGGCCGTCGTGGCGGTGGCGGAAAGGGAGATGGCCCATGGCCGCTGAGGAATGCAGGGTCAGATTCGCCCCTTCCCCTTCGGGCTACCTTCACATAGGCAATGCCCGGACGGCCCTTTTCAACTGGCTCTTCGCCAGGCATCACCGGGGCCGGTTCATTCTCCGCATCGAGGATACGGATCAAAAGCGGGTAGCGGATCAATTCATCGCGGGCCTCCTTGAGGATCTCAAATGGCTCGGTCTCAACTGGGACGAGGGGCCGGAGAAAGAAGGCGAATTCGGCCCTTACCTTCAGAGTCGGAGGGTCGCCATCTACGACGGTTTCCTCAAGCGGTTCATTAAGGAGGGCAAGGCTTACCCCTGTTACTGCACCGAAGAGGAACTGGAAGCGGAGCGAAACTCCCTCATCGCAAGAAAACTTCCCCCCCGTTACCGCGGGAAGTGCCGCGCCCTCTCCCCGTCAGAGCGGGAACGTCTGGCGGCGCAAGGGAGGCCCGCCGCCTACCGCTTCCCCATAGGCGGCGGACAGGTGGAATTCAACGACCTGATCCGGGGGCCGATGCGCTTCGACGGCGGCGCCCTGGGGGATTTTATCATCGTCCGTTCCAGCGGCTCTCCGGCGTACAATTTCGCCGTGGTCATCGACGATCACCTGATGAAGATCTCCCACGTGATCCGCGGCGAGGACCATCTCTCCAACACCGCGGCCCAGCTTTTCCTTTACCGGGCCTTAGGCTTCAGGCCGCCTGTCTTCGCCCATCACTCCCTCATGCTCGGAAAGGATCAGGGGAAGCTCTCCAAACGCCACGGGGCCGTCTCGGTGGGCGAATTCAGGAGGCTGGGTTTCCTCCCGGAGTCCCTGGTCAACTATCTCGCCCTGGTAGGCGGCTCGCTTGCCTCCAGGGGAGAAATAACCTCGGCCGCCGAACTCGCCGGGATATTTTCCCTGGAAAAATCGGGTCGAGCAGGGGCCGTCTTCGATCTGGAAAAACTTAAGTGGCTAAACGGGATCTATCTCAGAAACGATGACCCAAAACGCCTGGACGAAAGGTTGATGCCCTTTATCGAGTCAGCCGGCTTCGACCTCTCAGGGCTGGGCGAGGGCAAGCGGCTCCGGATTATTCTAGCCCTGAGAAAGAATCTCACTACCCTAAGGGAGGCGGCCCTTTACCTCCCCCTGTTTCTTCCGGGAGAGGTTCCCCTCTCTCCGGAAGCCAGGACGGCCCTTGCCGGAGAGGAAGGGCAAACGGTGGTCCTCCATCTCAAGGAGGCCCTGGAAGAGAACGACTTCGAGGGAGAGGCCCTCTACCGGAAGCTTTTAGCCGGGGTGCAGGACAAAACCGGCCTGGCCGGCAGGAGGCTGTTCTTACCCATTCGGGCGGCCCTGACCGGGGAAGTGCGGGGGCCGGAGCTGGAAGATCTTTTCGCCGTCCTGGAGAAAAAAACCCTGAAAGAAAGGATAGAGAAGGCGCTGCAAGCTGCCAAACCGTAAAGAGCCAAGGAGGAGCAATGAAGTATATCAACGAGATCCCCCTCAAGGGCAAGAAGGTGCTGATCCGGGTAGATTTCAACATCCCCCAGGACGGCCATCTCAACATCACCGACGACACCAGAATCAAGGCGGCCTTGCCCTCGATCAACTACGCCCTCGACGAAGGGGCGGCGGTAATCATCATCTCCCATCTGGGCAGGCCCAAGGGCAAGCCAAACCCCGCCCTTACTCTCGCCCCGGTGAAAAAGAGGCTCGCCCGGCTTCTCGACAAGGAGGTTTTGTTCCTGCCCGATTGCCGGGGACCGTTGGTATCAAAGGCCTTGGCGGGCCTGGCTTGTGGCGAGGTGGCCCTGCTTGAAAACCTCCGTTTCCACCCTGAAGAGGAGCAAAACGACGAGCAATTCGCCCGGGAACTGGCGGCTCTGGGAGACGTCTATATCGATGACGCCTTCGGCAACGCCCACCGGATGCACGCCTCAAACGTGGGCATAACCCGATTCGCCCCGGTTTCCGCCGCCGGATTTCTCATGAAAAAGGAGCTGAATTACTTCAAACGGGCCCTGGAGAAACCGGCCCGCCCCTTCGTCTCCATCATCGGCGGTTCCAAGGTATCCGGCAAGCTCGAGGCCCTGGTAAATCTGGTGAAGAAGGTCGATAAGATGATTATCGGCGGCGGCATGGCCTTTACCTTTCTTAAGGCCCAGGGTATCGAGGTGGGCAGGTCGTTAGTCGAGGACGACCTGCAGGCCAAAGCCATTGAGATCATGACCATTGCGAAAGAGCGGGGGGTCAAGTTCTACCTCCCGGTGGACTGCGTCGTCGCCCCGGAGATGAGCGCCGAGGCGGAAACCAAACTGGTGCCTGTGCAGGAGATCAATTCCCGCTGGATGGCCCTGGATATAGGGCCGGCGACCATCGCGCTTTTCACCGAGGCCTTGAGCAACGCCAAAACCATCGTGTGGAACGGCCCGATGGGGATATTTGAAATAGACGCATTCAGCCGGGGCACCTACGCCCTGGCTCACAGTGTAGGGAGCTCTTTCGCCCTTACCATCGTCGGCGGGGGCGATACCGATGTCGCCATCCACCGGGCCGGCGAATCGGACAGCATAACCTTCATCTCCACCGGGGGCGGGGCCTCCCTGGAATTGCTGAGCGGCCGGGTGCTCCCGGCGGTGAAGGCCCTGGGCTATGACGACGAAGGGTGAAGGCTGCCGCCCAATCGTCCCGCTTCCGGCGGCAAAAGATACTTGCGATGCTAAGGCCGCCATGCGCACGTTGAAGATGACCGTCGAATACGACGGCTCTCAATATCACGGCTGGCAATCCCAGAGCGGCCTCCCCACGGTGCAGGCGACCCTGGAGTATGCCCTGGCGAAAATCACCGGGGAGTCGCCCGTCGTAGTCGGCTCGGGACGAACGGACGCCGGAGTCCACGCCTTAAACCAGGTGGCCCACTTCCGGATTGAAAAACCCCTGGCCGAGGGCCGCCTGCTGCTTGCCTTAAACAGTATCCTGCCCGGGGACATTGTGGTCAAGGAACTCACCGAAGCGGCCGCCGGTTTCCACGCCCGGTACGATGTGATGAGCAAGGTTTACCGCTACCGGATCCTCAACCGTCCCACCCGGCCGGCAGTGGGCAGACAGTATGCCTGGCATATCCGGGCGCCTCTCGAGGTAAAGCGGATGGAGGCGGCCCTTGACCCCCTTAAGGGAACTCATGATTTCTCCAGCTTTTGCGCCTCAGGCTGCCAGATTACGGACCGGGTAAGGACGGTTCTGGATGCGGCGATCGTCAGGGACCCGGCGGGATTCATCACGATAACCCTGGAGGCCGACGGGTTCTTAAGGCACATGGTCCGAAACCTGGTGGGGACCCTGGTTGAGGTAGGTCGGCTGAAGAGATCCCCCGATGGGCTCAAAGAACTCCTTACGGCCCGGGACCGGCGGCAGGCGGGGATCACCGCCCCGGCCCAGGGGTTGTTCCTTGCGGAAGTCAAATATTGATGAGGCCGGGGATCAAACTGGGCATCAGCCTATGCCTCCTGGGAGAGCCCGTCCGCTGGGACGGCGGCCGGCTCGCCCTGCCCTTCCTTGAAAATCTGAAGGAAATTCTGCCCCCGGATACCCTTGACCGATGAGGAGGGCCTGAACGATGACCTCCGCCTCGAGGCCTTCCTCGATGAGGCGGCCGGCCTTCTTGACCGGCCGGAGGCCCCTTGAAAGGCGCCGGGCGCTATATCGCCAAAAGTTCCTCGGGCTTTGCAACCAGATAATCCGGACCTGCCCGGGCGAGCCTGTCCCGGTCGTGCCATCCCCAGAGGACGGCGATGGCCTTCACCCCGGCCTGTCTTGCCTCCCTGACGTCCCCGGAGGTATCCCCCACATAATAGGTTTCTTCCGCCGGCGCCGGCCAGAGGGATCGGGCCTGCCGGATCTTTTCCTCCTTGCTCAGGCTGAACTCCGCCCCGAGGATCCCGCAGAAACAGTCCCGAAACCCATTATGGAGAAGAATTCCCTCGATGATATCCGTCGAGTTCGAAGAGACCACCGCCAGGGTGTGTCTTTCCCTTAGATCCTCAAGCACCGGGATCAAGGGAAGGAAAGGCTTAAGGAGATGGCAATCGAGCCGGCTCAGCCCTCCCCGATTCGCCTCGAAGAACTCCTCCAGATTGATCCCGAGGTTAAGCAGGGATTGGTAGAGATTGTCCTCGAAAAGGTCGAGATAGTCCTCTCTTGTTTTTACCACCGGCCGCCCGATCTTCTCTAAGCTTCTCCTCAGGGAATCTTCATAATATCCCAGGGAATCAACCAGGACGCCGTCGAAATCAAAGAGAAACAGTTTCCGCAAGATCATCTGTCCTTTATGTTTGTCTGCCTTTCGATACCCTCTTTGTAAGGGGGCCCGATGATCCCCCGTTCGGTGACGATGGCGGAAATGTAGCGGCAGGGGGTTATGTCAAAGGCGGGATTCCAGACCGAAACCCCCGCGGGGGCGATCCTGGTGCCGGCGAAGGTAGTCACCTCCTCCCCGGAACGCTCCTCGATGACGATCTCCCTGCCCTCCCCAACGGCCCCGTCGCAGGTGGAGAGGGGGGCGGCCACATAGAAGGGGACGCCGTTTTCCCTGGCCAGCACCGCCAGGGTATAGGTTCCGATCTTGTTTGCGGTATCTCCGTTTCTCGCGATCCGATCGGCCCCGACGATTACGCAATTTATCTTTCCCGAAGCGAGAAGAGAGCCGGCCATGTTATCGGTAATGAGGGTGACCGGGATCCCTTCCTTCCTGAGCTCCCAGGCGGTGAGCCTCGCCCCCTGGAGGACCGGCCGGGTCTCGCAGGCATAGACCTCCGGCCCCTTGCCTGCCGCCCAGGCGGCCCGGACGATCCCCAGGGCGGTGCCGTAGCCCGCCGTGGCCAGGGCCCCGGCGTTACAATAGGTAAGGATGGCGGCAGAGGGAGGGATCAGGGTCTGCCCGTATTCCCCCAGGCGCCGGTTATTGGCCGCGTCCTCCTCCGCCAGGGCCACGGCCCCCCGGATCAGGGCCGCGGTCTTTTCTTCCGCCGAAACCCCCGCCTGCTCCGCGGCGAGAGCCCTTATCCTTTCGATCGCCCAGAAGGGATTCCTCGCGGTGGGCCTTACCCGGGCAAACTCCCGGCAGAGCCCCTCGAATCTCCCCTGGAATTCTTCCCCGGACGCCCCGGCGGCTTGTTTAAGCCCCAAGGCAATGCCCAGGGCCACGGCCACCCCTAAGGCCGGGGCGCCGCGGACGGCAAGACTCGAAATGGCCTCGATCACCTCCCGGTAGTCCCGGCAGACCAGGTAAATCTCCTCTCCGGGCAGGGCCCGCTGATCGAGCAGATGGACCCCGTCGTCTTCCCACCAGATCGTTCTAATCATCTTCCGCCAGGATCTTTTTGATTGTTTCATTGGCGAGCCGGGGATTGGCCTTTCCCTGGGTGGCCTTCATCAGTTGCCCGACGAAGAAGCCGAAGACCTTTTCCTTTCCCTGCCGCCACTGGGCCACCTGAGCCGGGTTGGCGGCGACGATCTGTCGGGCCACCCTCTCGATGAGGGCCTCGTCGGTGATTTGAACCAGGTTCTTCTCCTTGATAATCTCCTCCGGGAAGCGGCCGGTCCGGTACATCTCAGCGATGATCTCCTTGGCCATCTTCCCGCTTATCACCTCTTTGCTTATCAAGCCAATGAGCGCAGCCAGAGAGGCTGGGGAGACGGGGCAGAGTTCCGGCGGCCTTTTTTCCTCATTCAGGAAGCCCATGAGCTCACCCATGATCCAATTGCCCGCCGCCTTCGGCTCGCCGGTTTCCTTGGCCACCTCTTCGAAATAATCGGCAAGGTGCGCCGAAGAGGTGAGAACCCCCGCATCGTAAGGGGTGAGGCGGTATTCGGCGACGAACCGGTCTCGCTTGGCCTGCGGCAGTTCGGGCAGCCCCTTTGCAATAGCCTCCACCCACCCTTCATCGATTATCACCGGGATGAGGTCCGGATCGGGGAAGTAGCGGTAATCATGGGCCTCCTCCTTACCCCGCATCGAGTTGGTGACCCCTTGCGCCTCGTCCCAGAGGCGGGTTTCCTGAATCACCTGCCGCCCGTCTGCAAGCAGGTATCCCTGCCGCTTGATCTCGTACTCCAGGGCCCGGGCGACGTTGCGGAAGGAATTCAAATTCTTAAGCTCCGTTCTCGTCCCGAAGGCCTTCGTTCCTCTGGGCCGGAGGGAGACATTGGCGTCGCAACGGAAGCTCCCCTCCTCCATATTGCCGTCGCAGACCTTCAGATAAACCACGATTTCATGAAGTGCCTTGAGATAGGCGGAGGCCTCCTCGGGGCTGCTTAAGTCCGGCTCGCTTACGATCTCGATCAGGGGAACCCCGGTGCGATTCAGATCCACATAGCTTACCGGCTGATGATCGTCGTGAAGCAGTTTCCCGGCATCTTCCTCCATGTGGATCCTGGTGATGCCGATCCTCTTTCGCCCTCCGGGGAGGTCGATTTCGAGGTAACCCTTTACTGCCAGTGGTTCTGAGTACTGGGAGATCTGGTAGCCCTTGGGAAGGTCCGGGTAGAAGTAGTTTTTCCGGGCGAAGGTGCAGCTCCTTCCGACGGTGCAGCTTGTGGCCAGGGCGGTTTTTATCGTGTATTCCACGACCTTGCCGTTCAAAACCGGCAGGGCCCCGGGCAGCCCCAGGCAAACGGGACAGGTGTGGCTGTTCGGGGTGGCCCCGAAGGTGGTGGGACAGGAACAAAAGATCTTTGCCGCCGTCGAGAGCTGGGCGTGCACCTCAAGACCTATGACCGGTTCAAAATCCATGACTTTCTCTTTCCCTTGAAGAAAAATGATCGAATCCCGCCCGGGAAAGCGCAACGGGCTGACCGCGGGAGAGATACCTGAGGCCTTCCCCAGGTTCGATTATGCTGCCGATTGTAGCCAGGGGTTTATTGAAACGCCGCTTGAATCCTGCTTCCAGGGCCGGGTAATCTTCTTTGGCCACGGTGGCAAGGAGGCAGTAATCCTCTCCGCCGCAGGCGGCGAGTTCGGGAAGCGCCCACTGGTACCTGGCCGCGGCGCGCCCGAGGGCAGGCGAGACGGGGAGATCCTCCAGATTCACCAGGCAGCCGCAGCGGGAACGCTCCATGATCCTTTTCAAGTCGGAATCGATGCCGTCGGAGACGTCGATGAGGGCATGGACCCCCTCCTGGGCGGCAAGCCACGCCCCTTCGGCCAGATGGGGTTCGGGGCGGTTATGGCTTCTGACCAGATAGTCCGCATCCCCATCCCCCGGCAGTCCTTCGAGGAGGATCTTAAGCCCTCCGCCCGAGTCCCCGAGAAAACCAGTAACTACGATAAGATCCTCCTTCCGGGCGGAAGAGCGGTACTTGAGCTTGTCCGTGAGCCCCTGGCCCAGCACCGCCACATTGACGACGAGGGGCCCCGGGGACCGGGTGGTATCGCCCCCTAAAAGCTGGACCCTCCAGGAGTCAGCAAGCCTCCGGAAGCCGAGAAAGAATCCGTCGAGCCACTCCACATCAAGATCAGCGGGGATTCCCAGGGAGAGAAAGGCGCAAAGAGGCGTAGCACCCATGGCGCCGATATCGCTCAAGTTCACCGCGAGGGACTTGTGTCCCAGGTCCTCCGGGGATATCTTCGCCCTGAGAAAGTGGATATCCTCGATCAAAAGATCCGTGGTCACCACCAGGGAAAGATCGCCTCCCCAGGGGATCACGGCGCAATCGTCGCCGATGCCGACGTTTTCCCCCAGCCCTTGGAGAAAGGGCGGGGAAAAGCGCCCGATGAAACCGAATTCCCCGATCGCCGCCAGTTTCATCCCCGACTCCCTCCTCTTTCCGGCCGGGCCTGACCGGCCTTCGCTCTCATCACCAATTCCCGCAGCCTCTCCGCCTCCCGGCGGGGAGACGGGGCGGCGCAAATAGCGGAAACCACTGCAATCCCGTCGGCCCCGGCGGCGATTACGCCGGCGGCGTTTAAGGGGTTGATCCCCCCGATGCCGATCAGGGGCTTTGGCGTCTCTTCCCTCAGGGCGGCAAGTCCCGCAAGCCCCCAGGCCAAACCGGTGTCGGTCTTGGTGGGGGTGGGAAAAACGGGACTCACCGCCAGATAGTCCACCTCCAGATCCTGCGCCTCTTTCAGATCTCCCCAGGTCTCCAGGGACAGGCCGATGATCGCCCCGGGGCCTAAAAGCCCCCGGGCGGCAGAACAGGGGAGATCCGTCTGTCCCAGGTGTACCCCGTCGGCCCCGGAGGCCAGGGCGATGTCCACCCGATCGTTGATGATCAGGGGAATTCCCCGGGGCCTCAAGAAGACAAGAAGCTCCCGGGCAAGAGAGAGAAATTCCCGGGAGGATGAGTCCTTCTCCCGGAGCTGCACCGCGCTCACCCCGCCCGCTACCGCCTCCCGCACGACCTCAAGGAGGCTCCGGGGATGGGACAGCCCCCGGTCCGTCACCAGATACAGCCCCCAGTCAACCTCGCGCCTCATCCCCCCTCCCACTTGAGCCGCCGGGCAAGGTCTTCTTTCGTCATCAGGTGAAGGGCATCGAGGAAATATACCTGGAACGTTCCCGGGCCCGCGGCCTTTTCCCCGGCCATTTCCCCGGCCACCGCCATAACCGCCATGGCATGGGCGGCCGCCTGATGGTAGTTCCCGTTTATCGCGGCAAAGGCGCCGGTCAAGGCCGAGGCGGTGCAGCCCAGCCCGGTCACCCGGGGCATAAGCCGATGGCCTCCGCCGATTGTGCTTACCTTTCCGTGCATTACGATGAAGTCCACCTCGCCGCTGATGCTCACGACGCACTGGTACAACCGGTTGACCTCCGCCGCCGCCTCGAGGGCGG
This sequence comes from Syntrophobacterales bacterium, assembly GCA_037445955.1. Lineage (GTDB taxonomy): Bacteria > Desulfobacterota > Syntrophia > Syntrophales > CAMTWB01 > JBBIJM01. The sequence goes on along the minus strand of JBBIJM010000032.1, from coordinate 11,449 downwards.
CGGTTGACGAATGGCGGCTCTCGACCCCCTTGGTCTCCCCCTCGGCATGATAGAGGGCCCTGATTTCGGAGGCGTTTCCCCGCAGGATCTTGGGCGGCGCCTGGCGCATGAGCCTCTGGACCGTTTCCGTCCTCATCCGGCTCGCCCCGGCCCCCACCGGATCCAGGACCAGCGGGATCCCCTTCTTTACCGCCGCCCGGGCTGCCCTGGCCATCGATTCAATCCAGGCGGGGCTCAAGGTCCCGATATTGATCACCAGGGCGGAGGCGATTTTCACCATGTCCTCCACCTCGTCCAGGGCATGGGCCATCACCGGGGAGGCCCCCAGGGAAAGAAGGGCATTGGCCGTGGTGTTCATGACCACGTAGTTGGTAATGTTGTGAACCAAGGGAGACTCTTTACGAATCATCTCGATGTCCCGCCATAACCCTTCGATCTTCTCTCCGCTGGTCATCAGTTTTCTCCTTTCATAGCACTGGTTTTCTCTTTTCTCCCCGGGTTTCCTGCTCATAGGCGAAACCCGCCTGGAGGAGCCTTCCTTCCTCGAAATGGGGGGCAAGGAACTGGATCCCCAGGGGGAGGCCCTCGGCGGTGAAACCGCAGGGCGCCGACAGAGCGGGAATCCCGGCTAAGTTCGCTGAAATAGTGCAAATATCGGAAAGATACATGGTCAGGGGATCGCCGGTCTTCTCTCCTATGGCAAAGGCGGCCGTTGGTGTCGTCGGGGTGAGCAGGAGATCGCATTGTTCAAAGGCCCGGTCGAAATCCCTTTTGATCAGGGCCCGCACCTGGGATGCCTTCTTGTAATAGGCGTCATAATATCCCGAAGACAGGGCGTATGTCCCCAGCATAACGCGTCTTTTCACCTCGGCCCCAAAACCCTCCGCCCGGGTGTTCTTATACATGGCCAGGAGGTCCTCACCCTTCCCGGTCCGATAACCATATTTCACCCCGTCATAGCGGGCCAGGTTGGAGGAGGCTTCCGCCGGGGCGATGATGTAATAGACCGCGACGCAATATTCGCTGTGCGGCAGGGACACCTCTACGCACCGGGCCCCCGCCGCCTCTAGAACCCCCTGGGCTTCCCTTACCCGGCGCGCCATTTCCCGGTCGATCCCGGCGACAAAATATTCCTTCGGGATGCCGATGGTCCAGCCCTCAACCCCCCGGCCCAGAAAAGACCGGTAATCCGGGACGGCCAGGGGGACCGAGGTGGATTCTTTAGGATCGTAGCCCGCAAGAACATTCATCATAATGGCGCAATCCTCCACATCCTTCGTCAGGGGACCCGCCTGATCCAGGGAAGAGGCAAAGGCGATCAAACCGTACCGGGAAACCCGGCCGTAAGTGGGCTTCATGCCCACCACCCCGCAGAGGGCGGCGGGCTGCCTGATCGAACCGCCGGTATCGGTTCCCACCGCGGCGATACATTCGTCCGCCGCCACCGCCGCCGCCGAGCCGCCGCTGGATCCGCCGGAGATCCTGTTTAAGTCCCAGGGGTTGCGGGTAATGCCGAAGGCGGAATTCTCCGTCGATGAGCCCATGGCGAATTCATCCATGTTGGTCTTGCCGATGATGATCGCCCCCATTTCCTTCAGCCTTGCCACCACCGTGGCATCGTAGGGGGGGACGTAATTAGCGAGGATCCGCGAGGCGCAGGTTGTCTTCTGGCCCTTGGTGCAGAGGATATCCTTGAGGGCTATGGGGATGCCCGTCAGGGGACGCCCGCGGCCCGCTGCAACCTCCTGGTCCTGTCTGTCGGCCAGGGCAAGGGCCTCGGATTCGTTTAAGGCCAGGTAAGCGTTAACCTTGCTTTCCACGGCCTCGATCCTTTTGAAGACCGACCTGACTATTTCCGAAGGCTTGGCCTCCCGGTTGCGGATCTTTTCCTGGAGATCATGAATGGTCAGGGCATGTAATTCCATAAGATCTTCCTACTCAATGACCCTGGGCACGACGAAAAGACCGCCCCGGGCCTCCGGGGCCATGGCCAGGGACGATTCTTCAGAGAGCGGCTCCGCCACCGTATCGGGACGAAAGGCATTGGCAGCCCCGAAGGCGTTGGTCAGGGGCAAGACGCCCTCGGTATCCACCTGGCCTAATTTTTCCATATAAAGCAGGATACTGTTTAGCTGGGTTGTGAACCTCTCGATTTCATCCCCGTCGAAAACAAGCCTGGCCAAATGGGATACATAGACCACCTCGTCTCTGGCAATCTTCACCTTTGCGCCTCCCTTTTTTAGGTTTTCACCGGACCGTCAAAAGCACTTTTCCCCGGTCTTGACCTTCATCGGCACATACTATAAATAACCCGGAAAGGCAACCCGGTTCTAAGTGCCCGGCCCGGGTCAATATTCTTGGATCATCGGGCAATATGCCGGCGGCAGCCTTCCGGCTCCCGCCGGGAAGTCTCCCGGAACAGCCGGAAGGAAAGCCATCTGAAACCGCAAGGCAGGTCTTAGGCGATGGAGACATTCACCCTGGCAATCGTCAGTCTGATCTTGGCCGGCGGCTCTTTCATGGCCCGCGGGAAGGCCCCTTTGCACCGTCTGTTCGGGCTGCTTTGCCTGGGGGTTTTTCTCTATCGCGGCGGGGCATTCCTGCAAACCCTGGGGGCGGAATACGGAAGATTCTTCGAGCAGACAGGCATCCTGCTGATCCCCCCGGCCCTGATCCGATTCATCGACTTACTCCTTAAGGGGGGCGAGGGGAAAGACCGTCTGTTCTACCCTGCCCTTATCCTCTCGGGGGTTCTGGGTATTCTGCTCATCAGTCCTTTGGGCAATACGGGGTATTATCACCCGATCCTGATCTCCTATCTTGCATTAGCGGTCATTTATACCCTGCTTGTCCTTTGGCACGCCTCGTTTAAACGGAAATCCACCGCCGACCGGCGGCTCAAGTATCTAGTCTCAGGGGGAAGCGCCGCCCTCATTATCATAAGTATACACACCTTCTTTGATCTCGGCCCGGTAGCGCTTCCCGACCTGACCGGCGCCGGTCTTTTGTATTTGATCTGGCTTGCCGTCTCTTACCCGCAATTGACCAAACTCCACGAACTTATGGCCAGGGCGGGCGGGGTTTTAGTAATATCCCTGGTTGCCGCAGCGATCTTTATTGCGGTAGTTCTGGCAGGAAGCAAAGAGGGGCATCCCGCCTTCATCCACGTTCTCATCGCCTCGTTTCTCGTTGTCATATCCATCTCCCCGATCCGGCTTACCCTGGAGAGGATCTTTTCCTATTTCTACCCGGAAGCGAAAGACCTTTTTGTATCCCTTTACGATCTGGATCGCCGCCTGGAAAGAGAAAAGGCCCTCCTTCTGGAGGAGATGGCCCCGGTTTTGGCCCATGAAATCCGCAACCCGCTGGGCTCGATCAAAGGCGCCGCCCAGTATCTCAAATCGGAGGTCGGCCCGGATCAGGAGAAACTTCTGCAGGTGATCATCGAGGAGACGGACCGCTTAAACCGGGTGGTCTCGCAGTTTCTCAACTATGCCAAGCCCTTTGAGCTAACCCCGGTAAAACAGGATCTGGCGCCCCTGATCAACCGGGCCATCTCTCTTATTGCCGCCCAGGTCGCCTCGGAAAACATCGTCGTGGAGCAGGATATTCATCCCGACCTGCCCCCGGTTTCCATCGACGGGGAACAGTTGATGCAGGTGATTCTGAATATCGCCGTCAACGCGATCGAGGCGATGCCCGCCGGGGGGGTGCTCTCTATCAGGACCTCCCTTGCCAGACAGGAAGACCAGACGACGGTAGGGATAACCATCCGGGATACGGGGGAAGGCATCCCCCGGGAAAACCTCAAGAATATCTTCCGCCCCTTCTTTACCACGAAGAAAAGAGGGGTGGGGCTGGGGCTTGCCATCTGCCGGAGGATCATCCGGCAGCATGGCGGGCATATCCTGGTGAAGTCCCTGCCGAAGCAGGGAACGGTCTTCTCGATCCGCCTGCCGGCCAAGGCTTGAGATTAAGGGTCGAACCCTTGGATCGGCTGAACCGGAAATCCGGCGGGACGGGAACCCCCGCTTGACACACCGGAGGCTAAATAATATAGATTCCTCCATGCCGAACATACTTGTTGCCGATGACGAACTCAATATGCGGCTTGTCCTCCAGGCCCTCCTGACAAGAGAGGGCTACGAGGTCTTCCTGGCCGAAGACGGACGCGAAGCCCTGCAAATCATCAAATCGCAGAATATCTCCACGGTCATCACCGATTTAAAGATGCCCCATCTGGACGGCAAGGCCCTCCTCGAATGGGTGAGGGCCAATCGCCCCGCCCTGCCCGTCATCATTATAACCGCCTACGGAACCGTGGCAAGCGCCGTCGAGGCGGTCAAGAAAGGGGCCTTCGACTACATCACGAAGCCCTTCGAGCTCGAGGAGATCCGGGCGGTTCTCGACAAGGCCCTCAAGACGGCAGCCCTGGAAGAAGGTGAACTCGGCGAGACCCCGGATGTGACCGGCCCGGGACTCATCGCCTCGAGCAGGGCAATGGAGGAGATCTACGAAGGCATCCGCCGGGTCGCCCCTACGCCGACTACGGTCTTGATCACCGGCGAGACGGGCACGGGAAAAGAGCTCATCGCCAAGGCGATTCATCTGGCGAGCCCCCGGAGAAACAACCCCTTCATCAAGATCAATTGCGCCGCCATCCCCCCGAACCTCCTGGAAAGCGAGCTATTCGGCTATGAAAAGGGGGCCTTTACCGGGGCCCACCTAAGAAAACAGGGCAAGATCGAAATCGCCCATAAGGGGACCCTCTTTCTCGATGAAATCGGCGAGCTTCCCAAAGAGATGCAGGTGAAGCTCCTTAGGGTGATTCAGGAGAAGGAGTTTGAACGGATCGGCGGCCTCCGGACGATCAAGGTCGATGTCCGGCTCCTGGCCGCCACCAACCGCGACCTCCCCCGGGAGGTAAAGAAAGGGACCTTCCGGGAGGATCTTTTCTACCGTCTAAACATCTTCCCCCTCAACCTGCCGCCGCTTAGAGACCGGAAGGAGGATATCGCCCCCCTCGCAGAATACTTTCTGGAGAGGTTCAACAAGAAGCTATCAAGAAGGATCGAGGCGCTTGACGAAGAGGTGCTGGCCCTTTTTAAGCGGTACCCCTGGCCGGGAAATGTCCGGGAGCTGGAGAATATTCTCGAGAGGCTGATCTTGATCGCCCGGGACGACCGGATCGTCATTGACGACATCCCCCCGGGGATGAAAGAGGCCGCCGCAGCCTCTGAGGCGGAGGGAAGGGGCTTTAAGGACGTTTTGAGAGAGCATCTGGAGGATTTGGAGAGACAGAAGATCGCCCAATCCCTCGAGGATCAGGGGGGCAACGTGACCAGGGCGGCGAAACAACTGGGAATAAGCAGGAAGGGCCTGCAGATGAAGATGATCAAGTACAACTTAAGAAGGCAGGAGCGATGAGGGTTCCGCCCTGACAAAAAAGGAGACTTATCCCATGGCTACGATGGAACTGACCAAGGAAGGCCCGGTCTTTGTTTTGACCCTGACAAACGGCGCCCAGGCCAACACCCTGACCGCGGAGGTGGTCTCCGAATACCACCGCGTTTTGGACGAGCTTGAGGCCTGCGACGGCAACGCCTCCCTTGTCGTCACCAGCAGCGACGCCAAGTACTGGTGCAACGGGATCGACCTGGATTGGATCGTCACCCAGCCGCCGGATTACTTCCCCCGGTTTGCCGAGCTCCTCGACGACCTTTACCTCCGTTTCGCCCTGCTTAATCTGCCTACGGTGGCCTGCCTGACCGGTCATACCTACGCCGGCGGGGCGCTCCTTGCCGCCACCTTCGATTTCCGCCTGATGCGGGAGGACCGGGGCTTCTTCTGCCTGCCCGAGGTGGATATCAAGATCCCGTTTAGCAAGGTGATGCACGAGATATTACGTCTCTTCCCGGACCAGTATGGTCTGGGAGAACTGCTCTTGACGGGCAGAAGGATAGGCGGGGCTGAGGCGGCCCGGATGAGGATCGTTTGCGGGGCCTATCCGGCCGATGAGCTATTCGACAAGGCCCTGGAGATGGCGACGATGCTGGCCGGGAAAGACCGAGCGACCTATGGGAGCATCAAACGGGGCATCAGAGCCCACTTAAGCGCCTTTGTCCGCAAGGAGGTCATGTGATACCCATCGTTTCCGTAGTCGGCAAATCGAAATCCGGCAAGACCACCCTGCTTGAGGGGCTGATCCGGGAATTGTCCCGGCGGGGTTACCGCCTGGCGACGATCAAACACGACGTCCACGGCTTCGAGATCGACCGGGAAGGGAAGGACAGCTGGCGCCATAAGCAGGCCGGCGCCCGGATGACCATCATCTCCTCGCCCAGGAAGCTGGCCCTGATTGCCGATGTTAAGCAGGACCATGAAATCACCGAGCTTAGGGACCGCTACATCCGCGATGTTGATCTGATCCTCACCGAGGGATACAAGGGAAATCCGCACCCCAAGATCGAGGTGCACCGCAGGGAGTTACACCGGGAACTCCTCTGCCGGCGGGAGGACAATCTGCTCGCCCTGGCGAGCGACGAGCCTCTGGAGGTCGGGGTCCGCTGTTTCACCCTCGACGACGCTCCGGGTATCGCCGACCTGATCGAGGAGAGATTCTTAAAGAAGAAGGACTAGGCCATCCCCCGGGCCAAAAGGGCGGCCCGGGAGGGGATGCCGCTCCTTCCGCCCACCCTGGTGCTGACCTCCGCCGCCGCCCAGGCCCCGAGGTCGAGGCTCGCCTCGACGCCCCACCCGGCGGTGATCCCGTAAATAAATCCGGCGTGAAACACATCACCGCAGCCCGTCGTGTCCACCGCTTGCGCGGGATAGGCAGGCTTCTCGATAAACCGTCCCCGGTGGAAGGCCACGTAACCCTCTTTCCCTCTCGTCACCGCCGCCACCTCCGGGCCCAGTTCCGCAATCAGCCGGCAGGCGGCAAAAACATCGCCCCCGGCAAACTGCCGGGCGAAGTTCTCCGCCGCGATAAAATAGTCGCTCACCCGGGCCAGCTCCACCATCCCCGGCCGGAGGCTCCCGGCATCGACGACAACGGGAATTCCCCTCTCTTTCGCCCGTCTGCCGGCAAAAAGGGCAGCCTCGATGAAAAGGCCGTCCGTATGGATCAGCCCGGCCTCGTTCAAGACGGCCAAATCCAGATCCCCTTCCTTCAGGGGCTCCCCGGTCGGTCTCTGCCAGAAGACGGTGCGTCTCTGGGAGGCGGGCTCGGCGGCGATAAAGGCCGCCTGGGAGGATGTCCCCGGCCTCTTTATCACCCCGGCGGTATCGATCCCCTCTTCCTCGAGGGACCGCAGGATCTCTTCCCCGAACCGGTCATCGCCGATCACCGAGGCGAGGTGGCATCTCCTCCCCCAGCGGGCAAGGGCCGCCAGGGCGGTGGCCGTCGGGCCGCCCCCCTGGATGACGAGGCCTTCGAGCTCACACTTCCCGTCCGGCTCAGGATAATGCCTGATCAGGCCAATATGATCCAGACAACATTGCCCCAGGCCGTAGATCAAACCGGCGGATCCCATCACAACCTCCCGGAACGGAGGATCGAGACCAGCAGCCACAGCCCCATCAGCCCGGCGATTAAATAGCCGGCGAGTCCCAGAAGCGGAAAGCCGAGCAAGTGGGGACCGATATCGGCGGTGATGAGGAGCGACGAGGCCACGACCAAGGCAGAGATGATCAGGGCAAAAGAGATCCGGTTGGAGGAACGGTCCATTTCATAGATGAACTTCTCCAGCCCCCGGTGTTCGAAGACGATCTTTACCCGGCCCTGCCTGATCTGTTTGATAATATCCCGGAGATCGGCCGGGATATCTTTAACCGCGCCGACTAAGGCATCCCCGCCGCGAAAAATATCCTGCCAGAGGCGCCGCGGATCAAGTCTTGCCGTTTTAAGCCTTTTCACAAAGGGCGCCGCCCGGGAGGCCAGATGAAAATCCGGATCCAGCGACAGGCCGATGGCCTCCATTTCCGTGAGGGCCTTGGCCATCAGGTAGAGATCCGGCGGGAGGCGAAGACGGTGGCGGCCGAGAAGGTCCAAGAGGGCCGAAACGAGATCTCCTAAGCGAAGCTCCTTGATCGGCCGGTAAAGATACATCTCCATGATGAGCCCGATATCCCGCTCCAGCCCCCGGCGATCGGGCTCTTTGACTGCCTCGGCCAGGGCAAGCACCGCCTCGGCAATCTTCTTCTCGTCTTTAAATACGTATCCCTCGAGCATTTCGGCGAATTTTTCCCGGGAATCCCCATCGACCCGGCCCATCATCCCGAAATCGAGGTAACAGATCCGGTTGCCAGGCAGGATTAAGACGTTTCCCGGATGGGGATCGGCGTGAAAGAATCCCGCCTGAAAGATCTGGTCGAGGGTCAGATCCGCCCCCCGGGCGGCGATCAGCTTCATGTCCTGACCCGCCGCGGTCAGCGCCGCCAGGTCGGAGACCTTGATCCCTTCCACATATTCCATGGTCAGCACCGAATCGCAGGTGGTTTGACGAAAAATCTTCGGGACGTAGAGGGAGTCATTTTCCGAAAAAAGGCGGGCGAACCGCTCCGCCTGGGACGCCTCCAGGGTGTAATCGAGCTCCCGCCGGATGGTGAGGGCAAACTCCTCGACCACCAGGGTCGGGCGGTAGATCTCCCCTTCTTCCAGATACTTCTCCATCAGGGAGGCGAGGTGATACATGATGGCGAGATCAACCGCCAGGACGTCGCAGATTCCCGGGCGCCGGACCTTTACGACGACCTCCTCCCCCGACTTCAGGCGGGCCCGGTGAACCTGGCCGATAGAGGCCGCCGCCAGCGGCTTCTCCTGAAAGTCGTCGAACAGCTCGGCCAGGGGCCGGCCAAGCTCTTTTTCCACTATTTCCCTGATCTCGGGAAAAGGGACCGGCGGCACCTGATCCTGGAGCTTGGCCAATTCCCTGACCAGCCCCAGGGAGATGAGGTCGGGCCTAGTCGAAAGGATCTGCCCCAGCTTGATGAAGGTAGGGCCCAATTCCTCGAGGGCCATCCGGATCCTCTCGTACCTCGTCAAATAGGGAAGGGCGCCCTTTTTCTTCTGCCGCGAAAAGATCCTTCCGCCCCGGCGAAAGTAATGGCTTAAGTGAAGCCGGTCCAGGAGATCGTCAAAGCCATATTTGAGAAGGATCGTCCCAATCTGGCGGTAGCGCGCCATCTGGCCGCCGGTCTTCCCCAAACCTATTGTCCGGATGATTCTCATTTACCGTTCTTTCCCCGATTCCTGCTCCAGCCTGGCAATTCTACGTTCGAGTTCCTCGATTTCCATCCTCGTCGGAAGAGAGAGACGGCCAAGGGCCCGGGCCACCTGTTTTTCCAGCCAGTCCTCCAAGTCCCTTCTTGCCTGTTTCGATTTCTCCGTTAAATCCGCTACCGCTTCTTTCGCCTCCTGCTCGGTGATTTCGCCTTTTTTCACCCATTCCGCAAAGAGCCCCTCGAGCCTCTCGGCGGTGAGAACGGCCAGCCCCGCCCCGGCGAGGACGGTTTTCTTAACCAGCTCAAGCATATGCCTCCTCCTTCCTGCGGTTTAAACGTTCTTTTCTAAAAGGGGGAAGCGCCCGAGCGCCCCCCAGTAAACGAGCCCCGCCCCGAGGACATCGGCCAGGAGGTCGCCCCATTCGGCGGCCCTTCCCAGGGCCATGGCCTCCTGGGCGATTTCCACCGCCCCGCCGAAGACCGCCGCCCCCGCCGCCGCGAAGAGCCAGCGGCGCCTTTTATCCAGGTTGAAACAGCGGTAAGCCTTTCCCCCGAGGAAGGTCAAAAGCCCGTAGGCTCCCAGATGTTGCAGCTTGTCCCAGCTCAAGAATCCCATCTCCAGCCGCGGCGGCCGGGGGGTGAGTGAGAGCCAGAGGAGGACCCCTGCCCAGGAAATAAAAATAAGCCACCAGAAGATCACAGGAAGAATCCGACTTATCTGCATGGAGCGCCTCGGATATTGTTTTTGTTTCGATCATTTAACAGAGATTCCCCCAAACCGCAAGGAGCACCGGCCGGCCACGGGGTAATCAATCCCGTGGCTGTTGAACAATTCGAGATGTTTACAACCTGGCTTAAGATTTCTCCCTGCCTGAGGAGATGCCAAGCTGTTTTCCCAGGCCTCCCGCCTCCGGGCAGGGGGTCGGTTAGGCGTCGATTCCCCCGCCTTTTTTGACCGGCCTCGGCCCCAGGATTCCCCCCGGCGCCGGTAGCCCAGAAGCTTGCCACAGCGGCGCCGGATAATCAAGGAGAGGGATTACCGCCATTTGCCGGTTGCAGACCCCCGGGCCACTGTGGTAAGTATCCGCCCGCAGGGTCCGGGTTTACCGTCGGGCAAAATGAGGAAGCCAAGGAGACAAGTCGGGATTCTATGGATTTAATCATGCAGGCAATCAAGGAAGGAAGGCGGACCTTAACGGAGGCGGAAGCCAAGACGTTTCTTGGAACCTTTGGCATTCCCTTTGTTGCCGAGGCGACCGCTTTTTCCCTGGAGGAGTTATTCCGGCGGGCGGAGGCCATCGGGTTCCCCCTGGCCATAAAGGGCCTGGGGGCCCGGATCACCCACAAGACGGAACGGGGGCTGGTCAAGCTCAACGTAAACGGCCGGGAAGAGCTGACCCGGGCGGCGCAGGAGATAGCCGGGCGGGCCGGTGAAGATCTGGAGGGTTATCTCCTCCAGCCGATGGTTGAGGGAAGGCGGGAGTTCGTCGCGGGGATGTTCCGGGACAACCAATTCGGCCCGGTGGTCATGTTCGGTCTGGGGGGCATATTCACCGAGGCGCTCGACGACGTGGTCTTCCGGCTTGCCCCGATCGGCCGGGACGAAGCGGCCTCGATGCTCGAGGAGATAGACGCCCGCGGCCTCCTCGGCCCCTTCCGGGGAGAGGCCGCAGCCAGCAGGGAGGCGCTCATCGCCTCCCTGCTCGGGCTCTCCCGGCTGGCTGTGGAATGCGAAAGGGTGGCCGAGGTGGACATCAATCCCCTCGTCGTTGGCCCCGGGGGAGAGGTGCGGGCGGTGGATGCCCTGGTGGTTTTGGGGGATCCCCCGAAACTGAAGAAAAAACGGCCTCCCGTCAGGCCCCGGGCGATCCGGAATCTCTTCTATCCCCATTCCATCGCCTTTATCGGGGCGTCGGGATCCTTCGGCAAATGGGGCAATATGCTCTTTACCAATGTGGCGGCGGGCGGCTTTCAGGGGGAAATATACCTGGTCAATCCCAAAGGGGCGCCTATCGCCGGCCGGCCGGTTTATAAATCGATCCTCGACATCCCCGGCCCGGTGGATCTGGCCGTGGTGACCGTTCCCGCCGGCCGGGTCCTCGATCTCATCCCGGATATCCGGGAAAAGAAGATCAAACACGTCCTGCTCATCACCTCCGGGTTCAGCGAAACGGGGGAGGAAGGCAAGCTCCTGGAAAAGCGGCTGGTCCAGGCGGCCCGGGAG
>JBBIJM010000031.1:0-23819 GCA_037445955.1 Syntrophobacterales bacterium | reverse complement strand
CCGGGGCGGAAAACCAAAATACAACGGCCGCTGCCGGAAGCGGGGACTGGCTTCCGGGGTTGGACGGGCGGTAAGGTTTCTCTGCCCGGAAGAAGGAACGACGACGGTTCCCGACCTGATCAAAGGGACGGTAACCTTCAGCAATGAAGAACTTGACGATCTGGTGATCGAGAGGGCCGACGGCTACCCTACCTATAATTTCGCCGTGGTGGTGGATGATGCCCTCATGGGGATCACCCATGTCATCCGGGGCGATGATCACCTAAACAATACCCCCCGCCAGATCCTGCTCTACCGCGCCCTGGGCTATGATGTACCCCTCTTCGGTCATGTGCCCATGATCCTGGGGGCCGACAAGGCCAGGTTGAGCAAACGTCACGGGGCAACGTCGGTCATGGCCTACAAAGAGATGGGCTACCTGCCTGAGGCCCTCATCAATTATCTGGTGAGGCTGGGGTGGTCCCGGGGGGATCAGGAAATCTTCGGCCTCGAAGAACTTATCGCCTGTTTTTCCCTCGAGGCGGTGGGGAAGTCGCCGGCGGTCTTCAATCCGGAGAAGCTTCTCTGGCTCAATCAGCATTATCTGAAGTCATCCTCCGATGAGAGGCTGGCCCGGGAAATGATCCCGTTCTGGGAGAAACGGGGAATAAGACCAGCGGATGAAGGGTTCGCCGGGAAGGTAGTCGCCGATCTGAAAGGGAGGGTAAAGACCCTCGAAGAGCTGGCCGAGGCCGGTTCGTTTTACTTCGATGACGATCTGGCCTATGACCGGCAGACCGCAGGAAAGTTTTTCCTGAAAGAGACGGGGGATATTTTGTCGCTCCTGATCCAGCGGCTCCCCGGGGTTGCCGACCTGTCGAAACCGGGGATCGAGGCCTTCCTCAAGGGGCTTGCCGAAGAGAGACAGATCAAGGTCAAAGAGCTGATTCAACCCCTCAGGGTCGCCCTGACCGGCCGGACGGTAAGCCCCGGAATAGACGAGGTAATAATCACTCTGGGAATGGACCGGGTGATCAAAAGGCTGCGGAAGGCTCGAGATTTCTCTTCGGCGGATTTACCCTAGGGCTTCATGACAAGCCTCTGCTCGCCTTTGGGGACGTGCCATCTGATGAAGTTGTGCCCGATGCCGATGGGCGCCGGCTCGATCCCCCGGAAGCGGCCGTGGACGATGGGGAGGGCGTCGGGGACGTAGAGGAAGGTGTATGGCTGGTCGAAGGCCAGGATCTCCTGAATCCGGTCGTAGGCCTTCTTTCTCCTCTTGAGATCGAAGGTATTGCGGCCCGCCTCAAGGAGCTGGTCGAGCTCGCCGTTTACGTAAGAGATGAAATTGAGCTCCCGGGGCCCCGTCTTGCTGGAATGCCACACGTCGAAAAGATCGGGATCCATGGGTATTGTCCAGCCCAGGATGGTGGCGTCGAAACGGCGCTTGTTGATGAATTCGTTGACGAAGGCCGCCCATTCGATGATCCTGATCTTCACCGTGATCCCTACTTCCGACAGGCGGCGCTGGATGATCTCCGCGCATTTGGCCCGGATTTCGTTGCCCTGGTTAGTGATGATCTCAAAGACAAACGGCTGCCCGTCCTTGTCGAGAATCCCGTCGCCGTTCCTGTCGATCCAGCCGGCCTCGGCGAGAAGCTCCCTGGCCTTTTTGGGATCGTAGGGATATTTCTTGACGTTTCCGTTGTAGGCCCAGGTTCCCGGCTTCAGGGGGCCGGTGGCCTCCTGCCCCAGACCGAGCAGGACGCCGTTTATGATCTCCCTTTTATCGATGGCATACGAAATGGCCTGACGAACCCTTCGGTCGGTGAAGAGGGGGTTCTTCAGATTGTATCCCAGATAGGTGTATGAAAAGGACAGGTAACGGAACTTGTTGTAATTATTTTTGAAAAAATTATTTTCCGTCTGTCTTGTGTGCTGGAGCGGGGTCAACCCCATCCGGTCTATCCCGCCTGCCCGGAGTTCCAGGAACATGGTGGCCATGTCCGGGATGATCCGCATGATGTAGCCGTCCAGATATGCCCTGCCTTCAAAATAGTCGGGGTTTGCGTAAAGGACGATCTTCTGGCCGGTAAGCCACTCTTTGAATCGAAAGGGCCCGGTGCCGATCGGATGTCTGGCAAGCGGGCTTTTCGAGATGTCCTTTCCCTCAAGGAGGTGTTTGGGCAAAACAGCGCTCGCCCAACTGGAAAGGGCCGGGGCGAAGGGCTCGCCGTAGGTGACCCGGAAGGTGTGAGGATCGAGAACCTCCGCGGTCTTTACCTTGAGAAAGTCCCCGGCATAGGCCGTCGGCGTTTTGGGGTCTATGGTTAATTTATAGGTGAACATAACGTCATCGGCGGTGAAGGGCCGTCCGTCCTGCCATTTAACCCCTTTCCGGAGCCGGAAGGTGATCCTCAGGCCGTCCGGGGAAACCTCCCAGGACTCGGCCAGGTCGCCTGTCAGGTTTAAGTCCCGGTCGTATTTGAGAAGGCCGTTATAAACCAGGGAGGCGATATGGTGGGAGGTGCTGTCGGTGGCAAGCAGGGGAATAAGGCTGCTGGCATCGCCTATCGATCCCTCGACGATGATGTCGCCGTAGGCGGGCGGTGCCTTCTCCACGGTTTTGCCGCCCCAGCCGCTCTCCAGGGGGAAGAGGAGAGTGGAGCAAAGAACGGCCAAGGTTAAGTAAATGTAGTTTCTCATTTGCTCCAACTAGCGTAACTGATCTTATTTTTCAATCGTTTTCTCGGGAAGGAAAAAACTTGCTTTGATATGGGAGATATTGTAAACGAAAACCAAGCTTGCGTCCTGTTAGACGGGACCGACTGCCCCCCGAAAGATTCACAGGCTTAGGTTTATCAAAGACCCTTATTGTGTAGGAGGTGTGGAATGAAGATGACTAAAATGATCCTGGCTGTCGCTTTCCTGTTTCTTTTTGTCGCCTGTACCCCGAAGCTCTATACGGTAAACCTCGCCTACGAGCCGGCGAATGTCCAGGTCAAAGAAAAGGACAAGGCCTTAATTGATGTGGTCGTAGCCGGCTTTCACGACGGAAGGAAACAGGATAACCCCCTTAACCTGGGGAAGGTGGTCAAGAACGACGGCAGCGAGATTCCGGTCCTGCCAAAAGACCTTAAGATGCCGGAGGCGGTGACCAAAGGCGTCCGCGATCATCTGAAGGCGCAGGGGTTCAAGGTGCTCGGCATCCAACCGGCCTGGGATCTCAAGGAAGGCGCTATCGGCAAGGGATGGGGAGACCTGCTCATCGGCGGGACGGTGGAGGAGCTGGATATAAAATTTATCGAAAAGTCCATGCTCTATGAGGCGCGGGTAAAGATAGCGGTGAGTTTTGCCGACGTGAAGAAGGGGCGTATCGTTCATACGACAAGGATAGCGGGGAAGGCCTGGCAGCCTTGTTACTGGCTGCCGAGGGAGCGAAAGTTGGAGGAGCTACTAAACGACGCCTTACGTGAAGTGGTTCAAAACATGCTCGATTTAAAGGAAGTCCAACGGCTGGCAGCGGGACTTAAGTGAGGGACCGCCGTTAGCCCGGGCAAAAGATGCCTTTTGCAACCATGACCCCCGCCAACGTGCCGTCTCAAAAGGGGCCGGCCGGGTCTGCGGCCGTCGGCAAGTACCAGTTGCGTCTGGCGGGGGTTATCGATATTCTGCTCGATGCGGCGAGGAATTTTCGCCGAAACGGCGATATCAACCAGGCCGCCGCCATCTCCCTTTATTCCCTGCTTTCTCTGGTCCCTCTCCTTATCCTGACCATGATCGCCGTGGGCCACCTTCTCGGGGCCTCCCCGGGGCGCCTGGAGGTCCTGAGCGGGACGATCTCCGATTTCTATCCTTCCTTCTCCGAAGGATTCTTCGACCGGCTGGGGGACATAGAGGAGAAGAAGAGGATCCTGGGCGGGATCGGCATCGTCTCCCTCCTCTGGCTATCTTCCCTGGTTATCCGCACCGTTGAGATAGCCCTAAACGGTATCTTCCGCACCCCGGGCCGGAGGAAATACCTGATTTCCATAACCATGGCGGTGGGGATGATCACCGTGGTCTGGATGGCGGGCCTGATGATGATCATGATCCGGATCACCCATGCCCTCGCCGTAACGGATCCTTTCTTGGTAAGTTGGTTTATTGAGAGAATCCCCCCTGCCGTGCGATACCTCATCGGCTATGCCATCCCCTACCTTGCTATAACAACCGTCGTCGCCTTAAGTTATCTGATTATCCCCAAAAAAAAGGTTCCCTTCTTAAACGCCCTGATCGGGGCGGTGATCTTTACCCTTTTGATGGCGGCGGCCAAGACGGTTTTTGCCTGGTATCTTGCTAACTACGCCCGTTACAGCGTCATCTACGGTTCCTTCGAGGTGGCGGTGGTTCTGCTGATCTGGGTATTCTACCTGGCCCTGATCTTCCTCTTCTGCGCCGAGATCGTGTCCTCTTATCGACGCCGTGACCTGAT
The DNA here is from genome assembly GCA_037445955.1 of Syntrophobacterales bacterium. Lineage (GTDB taxonomy): Bacteria > Desulfobacterota > Syntrophia > Syntrophales > CAMTWB01 > JBBIJM01. The sequence continues at coordinate 19,366 of JBBIJM010000031.1, read as the reverse complement.
CCTGCTCGAAGAGGCGTTGCTTAAGAACAGGCATCGGTTCTTGAGAACCGGGGATCGCCTCTATCGGAAGTTCGGACAGGTTTACCCGGTCGGGGCGTACCTTTTCCAGGAGAGGGAGGACGGCCGGCATCTATACTATATCTTAAGCGGCCGGATTCAGATCGAGAAGAGGGCGCAGGGTGCCACGCAGGTTTTGAGTTCCCTGGGGCCGGGGGAGTATCTGGGGGAAATGGCCGCCCTGATCGACCAGCCCCGGAGTGCCTCGGCCCGGGTGGTCGAACCGGCCGCTGTCGCGGTTATTCCCGGGGAGACCTTCAAAAGCCTCCTTAGGGACAGCGATGAGTTGGCCTTGATAATGCTCAAAGAGCTGGCGATGCGTCTTGCGAAGACAAATACCGTCGTCGATGAGCTGGGGCGCTCCTTGCTTAAGCTGTTTGTCGTGGCCTATTTCTGCATTAAGGACAAGGATTCAGCGAAAGATCCGGCGGAGGCGGAGGGCGATCTCGAACGTCTGACCGGCAAGGGCGGCGGGGAGATTGCCCGGATTATGGCGCTCCTTGAAAAGGAAGGGATCATCGATCCGCAGACCCGTCCGCCTTTCATCAACAGAGAAAAGGCCTGGGAGATAATCTCCCGGGGGATCCGGTGAAGAGGCTTTCTCCAGACTGAAAATCCCAAGGTTCCTACCGGATCTTCTTGACCCGGATCATATTCGTCGTTCCTGCCACCCAGAGGGGGTGGCCGATGGTGATGACCACCAGATCGCCTGTCTTTACCTCTTTTGTCTCCAGAGCGGCTTTGGCGGATAGTTCGATCACCTGGTCCGTATCCTGGTAGCGGTGAGTCAACCGGGGGAGGCAACCCCAGAAAAGGGCCAGCCGCCTTACGGTGTTTTCATTGGGCGAGAGGGCAAGGATCGGCTGGCGGGGTCGGAAACGGGAGATGTGTCTGGCGGTAAGACCGGAAGAGGTGTGGGCGATAATGATTCTGGCGTCGAGATGGCCGGCGAGGACACAGGAGGCATGGGCTACCGATTCGGCCATCTCCTTGCGGGGAGTGCTCTTTAGATATTCGTCATAGTGGAACCCTTCCTCCGCTAGGGTGGCGATCCGGCTCATGAAGTATACCGCCTCGACGGGATGGCTGCCGGAGGCGGTCTCTTCGGAGAGCATTATCCCGTCGGTTCCGTCCAGAACCGCGTTGGCCACGTCCGCCGCCTCGGCCCGGGTGGGGCGGGGGGCGCTTACCATCGAGCGGAGCATCTGGGTTGCCGTTATGACCGGTTTTCCGTGCTCGTTGGCGATGCGGATCAGCCTCTTCTGGATGAGGGGAACCTCCTCCAGGGGGATCTCCACCCCGAGATCACCCCGGGCGACCATGATCCCGTCGGCCTCGGCGATGATATCGTCGAAGTTGCTTAAGGCCTCGTGTTTTTCGATCTTGGCGATAACCGGGGTGTCCTGTCCTGTCTGCGAGATCAGATCCTTTACCTCCCGGATATCTCCGGCGTCCTTCACAAAGGAAAGGGCGACGTAATCGACCCCCTGGGCGAGCCCGAAGAGGAGATCATCCCGGTCCTTTTGAGTTAAGGCCGGGGCCTTGATGGTGCCCGTAGGGAGATTTATCCCCTTCGCGGAGGTCAAAAGCCCCCCGGTTATCACCCGGCAGAGGATGTCGCTTTCCGTGGTTCCCGTGACCAGAAGTTCCATCAGGCCGTCGGCCAGGAGGAGCCGGTCCCCCTTCCTTACCTCCTTCGGCAGGGAAGGATAGCTTATCGACACCGCCTGGGGGATTTCCTCCCGGGGACGGTTGGTGAGGACGAATTCATCGCCCGCCTTGAGGGTGATCCCCGGCTCCGGGATCCGTCCCACCCGGATCTTCGGGCCCGCCAGATCCTGCAGGATCGCCACCGCAATCCCCAGGCGGGCAGAAATTTCCCGGATGATCCTTATCTTTTCTTCGTGGTATGTCTTTGTCCCATGAGAAAAATTCAACCGGGCCACATTCATCCCCGCCCCGATCAAGGCCTCGATCGCCTCGGCGGAATCGGCGGCAGGGCCGATGGTGCAGACTATTTTTGTCTTGCGCATTTATTTGCCTCTGGGAGTTTTCGCTGGTTTGGTCGCTGCCTTAAGGGTTATTCCCAGCCCGATCCCGGCCAGGATCATCAGCCCCGAGAGGATTTGACCCATGCTTAGGTGGTTGAACAAGAAACCGAGTTGAGGGTCCGGCTGCCGGAAAAACTCGACGGTTATCCTGGCCAGGCCGTACCCGATAAGATAAAGGCAGAGATGAAGACCGGGAAAACCTTTGATCCTTCTTAAAGTCCACAGCACGGCGAAAAGCAGGAGCCCCTCGAGGGCGAAGGCATAGAGTTGCGAAGGGTGGCGGAGCTGTCCGGAAGGATCCAGGGGAAAGTACATCCCCCAGGCAACGTTGGTAAGTCGCCCGTAGAGCTCGCCGTTTAAGAAGTTGCCGATCCGGCCGAAGCCAAACCCGAGGGGCACCGCCGGCGCGATGAGATCGGCAAATCTAAGGAAATCTATCTTCCGCCTGCGGCAGAAGAGAACCGAGGCGACAAGGAGCCCCACGAGTCCCCCGTGGTAAGACATGCCGCTTATTCCGGTGAAGTGAATCCCCCCGGAAAAGGAGAAGGGGAGGATGATCTCCAAGGGGTTCTCCAGATAGTAAGGCAGGTTATAAATGACCGTGTAGCCGAAACGGGCGCCGATGATGAGTCCCAGAATCGCCCAGAGGAAATAATCCTGGATCGTCTCCTTGCTGTAGGGGAGTTTTTCCTGCTTGATCCGGAAGGAAACAAGAACATAGGTGAGCAGGAAGGCGAGAAGATACATCAGGCTGTAGTAGCGGAGCTCAAAGGAGCCGATCTCAAAGAGGGAGGGGCTCGTGAGATAGGGCAGTTTCTGCCAGTAATCGATCCAGTCCAAGCTATTTTATCCTCGCTTCATCGGAAAAGGCAAGGTAAGACCGGCCCTTTAAGGCTTCCACATAGAGCTGGGCGGAAAAGGCCGCGGTGGCCCCGTCGCCGCAGGCGGTGACCACCTGCCTAAGCAGCTTCCGCGTGCAGTCTCCCGCGGCGAAGATGCCCGCTTCCGAGGTTTTCATCTCCTGATCGGTTACGATATAGCCGTTTTCATCGAGGTTGACGACCCGGGAGAAGGGGGCGGTGTTCGGGGTAAGGCCGACAAAAATAAACACCCCCTCTGCGGATACCTGGGAGACCTCTTTACTGGGCAGGTTTTCGACGAGAACCGCTTCGACGAATTCTTTCCCCCGGATCTCTTTTACCACCGAATCCCAGAGGAAGCGGATCTTTTCGTTTTTCCTGGCCCGCTCCTGGAGGATCGCGGCGGCCCGGAGCCGGCTGCGGCGGTGGATCAGGGTGACCCTGCTTGCGAAGTGGGTGAGGAAGAGGGCCTCCTGGAGGGCGGTATCTCCACCCCCGACGACGACCACCTCCCGATTCCGGTAAAAAGGCCCGTCGCAGGTGGCGCAGAAAGAAACCCCCTTGCCGATATGGGCCTCTTCGCCGGGTACGCCGAGGCGCCGCCAGTTGGTGCCGGTGGCGGCGATAACGGCCAGGGCGGCATAGGTTTTGTTTCCTGTTGCCACCTCCCAGGCGGGGGCATTATCCAGGGAGATCCGGAGGAGGGATTTCGCCTCGTCCCGGGTTGTCTCCAACCCGAACTTGAGGGCCTGCGTTTTGAAGCGCTCCACCAGTTCGAACCCGCCGATCCCGTCCGGGATCCCGGGGTAATTCTCGATCAGATCGGTTGCGGTGATCTGGCTCACCGAGGTTTCCCCTTCCAGAAGAAGGGCCTTGAGCCCCGCCCGGGCTGCATAGATCCCCGCGGTGAACCCCCCCGGGCCGCCGCCTAGAATGACTACGTCGTAAACATGATCAGGTAGTTTTTCTGCCATATCTTCCCTTCCCGAATCCCGTTTTTTGCAAAGCGATATAATCAAGAAGACCGGATTTTGTAAAGGTCAATTTTATCCCCGGGGTAAGCCCTCCAGCCTGGTTACGCCCGCCTCTCTGGCGGCTTTAAGGGCGGCGGCGTATTCCCCGGCGCTTATCCGCCGCGATATGACCGGCTCCTCCCAGGCCTGGGCGCAGGGGCGATACTGATCCATAATATTGACATAGGTGTTTTGAGATACCCTCTGGGCCAGGAACTCCATGATTTCCCTGGTGCCGGCGACATCATTAGGCAGGACCAGATGTCTCACCAGCAGTCCCCTCCGGGCAATCCCCCGGCGGTCGGTGATCAGGTCTCCCACCTGGCGATGCATCTTGAGGATTGCCCCTTGAGCCCTTTCCCGGTAATCCGGCGCCCGGCAGAAATGCTTCGCCCAGGCGTTGTCCCAGAATTTGAAATCCGGCATATAGATATCAAAGATACCTTCCAGAAGGGAGATCGTCTCCGGCAGGTCATAACCGCCGGTGTTGTAAACGAGGGGAGAGGTGAGCCCCATTTCGGCTGCTCTATTTACCCCGGCGATGATCTGAGGTGCCACGTGGGTAGGGGAGACGAAATTGATGTTGTGGCACCCCCGCCTCTCAAGGCTGATCATCATCTCCGCCAGGCCTTCCGCCGTAACCTCCCGCCCGGCGTTGCCGTGGCTGATCTCGTCGTTCTGGCAAAAGGAGCAAAGAAGGTTGCAGGACGAAAGGAAAATGGTGCCGGAGCCGCCCCTTCCGGAAAGCGGCGCCTCCTCGCCGAAATGGCCGTGGAAGTCGGCCACCTTCGCCCGGTAACCGGTCTTGCAGAACCCGGTCTTGCCTTCCAGGCGATTTACCCCGCAATCTCTCGGGCATAAGCGGCAGTCCGAAAGTAGCTCCAGGGCGGTTTCTGCCCGCTGTTTCAGCAGACCCTGGCGGTGCAGGGACAGATATGCCGGTTCAAATGTTTCCATCGGTTAAGGATCGGATGGAGGGTTAATCCCCTTGACCGCCGTTCATTAGGGCGGGAGGAGATTTCCCGCCTCGTCGAAGGGGAGAGGATAGGCGGAGCCGAGAACTTCCAGCCCGTCTGCGCCCCGGGCGATATCGAGGAGATTTTCCGAGACTTCCATGAATTCGATTTCGCTGGTATTTTTGATTCTTCCGAAGCCAACCAGATTGAGATCGGGGATGTTGCAGGTCTTGATCGCAGCCTGGATGGCCAGACGGTCGCTCGGGAGGACCATCGGGATCTTCACGCTCAAAGGTACCGTAGAGGTTAAGGAGTTGGGGTAGGTTTGTTCGAAATCGAATTTTTTAAATACCCTCAAGGTGGTGAAGTCGGCGATCCCCAGGCCGTTGGCATTCCCGTGGGTGAGGGCGGTCAGGTCGAGGATTGCCAGCCGGGTAACCCGGGGACAGGAGGCGGTGATGTAGGGGGTATGATAGCGGCCCACTACGTTGGTATCGAAACCGGTTCCCGAGATGTCCTTGCCGATCTCGTCGATCACCAGGACGTCAAGATCGTCAAACAAGATCCGCGGCTCCAGTCTCTTCGCTTCCTCCTGGAGTTCGAGTTCCCTCTCTTCGAACCCTTCCCCGGGGATGACCTCGATGCGGGAGGTTTCATGGTAGCCGTTCTCCAGGAGGGCCACCCCGAAGAGAATCCGGCCGGTTAAGAGGGCCGCCCGGCCGACGGCGACGATGTTTTCCTCCATCCGGCCCATGCCCAGGTGATGACAGGCATCGGCCCCCTTCTGCTTGCCCAGGCCGATGGCGATCATCTTCATCAGCCCGCTTTCGTACCTTCCCCGGAAGGCCACATGGGGCTTCACCCGGTTGATGAGGACTATCCCGTCGGCCCGGGCGGCGTGGGCGTCGAACCATACGGGAAGAGAGTTTTCGGCCTCCCCCATCTTCACCGTTTCCATCGTGGCCAAGATCGGGGCACCGACGGTCTCCTCCGTTATCCCCATCCTCTCTAGTACCTCCACCTGCCCCGGGGCGGTGGCCCCGCCGTGGCTGCCCATGGCGGGGAAGAGAAAGGGTTTTGTCCCGGCGGCTTTCAGCTCCCGGACCAGGAGCCGGACGATTTCCGGCTGGTTCGTGATTCCCCGGCTGCCGACGCCGACGGCGATGGACATCCCCGGAGACAATCTCGAGAGGACGCCCGCCGCCTTTAAGTTCGCAAGAAATGTCCCTTCCACATCCTCCAGCCGGGGGCGGGGGAACCGCTGGCGCACCTTGATCACCCTGGGGATCGGGACATCTTTCAAGAGTCCCTCAATGAAACCGGCGGATTTGGCGCCTGGGGCGCAGGGATATCCTTCCACCGCTTACCTTCTTGCCTTAACCTTAGCTAAGGATTCATAATACTCGATGATTCCGCTATGGTCATTTACCGCCTTCCCGTCTATCTTCAGGGCCTGCATGATCTCCATCACCTGGGTGGTGAGAGGCAGGGGCACCCCAACCTCATGGGCCGTTTCGATGGCGTTGGCCAGGTCTTTGATATGGAGTTCGATCCGGAATCCCGGTTTGAAATTGCCGCTTAAGGCCATCGGCGCCTTGGCATCGAGAACGGTGCTTCCCGCGAGCCCGCCCCGGATGGCCTGGTAGATCGTCTCCGGATTCACGCCGGCCTTGGCCCCCAGTACCAGGGCCTCGCTCATGGCGGCGATGTTTAAGGCGACGATGATCTGGTTTGCCAGTTTGGTCGTGTTGCCCGCCCCGATCGACCCGCAGAAAACCACCGAGGCGCCCATTTTTTTGAGGAGATCTAAACAGCGGTCGAATACCTCCTTCTTCCCGCCGACCATGATCGAAAGGGTGCCGTCAACGGCCTTCGGCTCCCCTCCGGAGACCGGGGCGTCAAGCATCTCCACCCCTTTTTCCGCAAGGGCGGCGGCGATCTCCCGGGCGGCGAGCGGGGCGATGGAACTCATGTCTATTACAATTGTCCCGGGTTTCGCCCCCTCGATCACCCCCCGGGGGCCTAAAACGGCGGCCTTGACGTGGGGCGAATTGGGCAGCATGGTGATTACCGTGTTGGACATCTCTGCGACCTCTTTCGGGGATGCGGCCCAGAGGGCGCCAAGAGAGGTCAATTCTTCCTTGGTCGCGGGGTTTATATCGTAAACCACAAGCTCGAGGCCCGCCTTCATCAGGTTCTTCGCCATGGGTCTTCCCATAATCCCCAGGCCTACAAATCCTATCTTCATCATTTTCTCCATTTCTGCGGTTAGTTTAACAGCTTATACCACGCTTCCTATCTGCTTCTCAACATCCCTTTTCGATCTCCCGAAGGATATGGGCTCAAAATGGGTTAAACCAAACGCCCCGCGAAAGGAAAGGCGGGGCGTTTAAATCAACGTTTACTGTTATAGCTAGTTGAGGGTGATGTTCAAATCCTTGATGAGCTGACCGTAATCGGCGTAAGCCTCCGCCAGATACTTGGCGAATTCTACGCTGTTCATATACCAGATCGGCTGGAAGAGGTCATCCATCAGCTTTTTGAACTCCGCGTCCTCGCAGACCCTCTTGAACGTGGCCTCCAGGTAGGTAATGGCCTCTTTCGGAGTTCCCGCAGGGGCGGCAACCCCCTTGATGGAGCCCCAGTTGGACATCCTGATCCCCTCTTCAATCATGGTGGGGACCGTGGGCATGGAGGGGTCACGTTTTGGCAGGGCCATGGCCAGCGGCCGGAAGCGGCCGGCTTTGATATGGGGCATCACCTCGGAGGGATGGCCGCCGCCGATGGTCAGGTGGCCCCCTGCCAAGGCGACTGTGGCTTCGGCGCCGCCAGCGAAGGGAACCGTGTTGATAGTGATTCCCGCGGCCTTGGCGAGACCTCGCATGGTAATGTCAACGGTGCCGGCCCGGGTGGAGACCGCGGCGGTCAAGGGCTTACCCTCCCTCTTCGACCAGGCGATCATTTCGCTTAAAGTTTTAAACGGTGCCGCCGCCCCCGTCACAATGGCGATGGAATGGGTGGAGAGATGGACCACGGGGACCAGGTCCCGGAAGGTATCATAGGGTAGCTTCTGCAGGTGGGGCATAACTACATCGTGGCCGGAGCCATAGCCCAGATAGAGGGTGTAGCCATCTGGTTTTGATTGAACAACGGCCGCGGTTCCCACCACGCCGCCGCCGCCGGGTCTGTTGACGATAGTCAGGGGCTGTTTGGCGTACTTCGGCCAGATCTTCTCCACCGCCCGGGCCAGAAGATCCGTGGAGCCGCCGGCGGCGAAGGGGACAATGACGGTTATCGGCTTAACAGGATACTCGGCGGCCGCTGCCGGGCCGGCAAGCAGCAGGCCCGCCCCAAGGAAAAGGGCGACAATCGGGGTAAACAGCTTTTTCATGTTCTTTCCTCCTTTGGTTATTTGTAGTTGTTCCTCTGAAAACAAAGGGTTGCAATTATAACCTATTCTTTCCCCGGTACCAGGAAAAAAATATCTGTCCCATGACCAGGATGAAAAACAGGCTGAGCAGGGTCAGGGAGATGGGCCGACTGACAAAGATGGCGAAACTGCCCCCGGACATGAGCAAGGACTGCCTCATGGTGGATTCTATCATGGGGCCCAAAACGAAGGCGAGAAGGAGGGGGCCGGGCTCGAATTTCAATTTTCTCAAGAGATAGCCGAAGAGGCCGAAGCCGATTAAGGTATAGACATCGAAGGCCTGATTGGAGATGGTATAGGTGCCGATCACGGTGAAGAGGATCACCACCGGCGCGAGAATCCCGTAGGGCACCCGGAGGAGCTGAACCCAGAGCCCGATCAAGGGAAGGTTCAGGATGAGGAGCATAACGTTGCCGATGTACATCGAGGCGATCACCCCCCAGAAGACATCGGGGCGTTCGGTCATGAGGAACGGTCCCGGGGTGACCCCCTTGATGAGAAGGGCGGCAAAGATCATGGCAATGGCTGCGTTTCCCGGGATCCCCAGGGTAAGCAGGGGGATGAAGGACGAACTCGAAGCGGCGTTATTGGCCGATTCGGGACCAGCCACCCCTTCGATTGCCCCCTGGCCGAACTCCTCGGGCGTCTTGGAAATCTTCTTTTCGACGGCATAGGATACCAGAGAGGAGATAACGGCGCCCCCGCCGGGGATTACCCCGATGAAAAAGCCGATCAGGGACCCCCGAGCGATGGCCATTCTTGTCCTGAGCCAGTCCGCCGTCTTGGGCCAGATCTGGCCCAGTTTGGTGGTGACTATTTCGGTTTTGGCCACGGTTTCAAGATTGTAGAAGATTTCTCCCAAGCCGAAGATTCCCATGGCCAGGGTGATGAAATCAAAACCGCTTTGCAGCTCGATGATGCCGAAGGAGAACCTCGTCTTTCCCGAGATGGGATCAAGCCCGACCGCAGCCAAAAGAAGGCCCGTCGCCAGCATTATCAGGCCCTTTAAGATCGACGAGCCCGACAGGGTGACCGCCATCAGAAGGCCCACCAGGGCGAGGGCGCATCGCTCCGGCGGCCCGAATTTGAGGGCAAATTCGGCGATCGGCGGGGCAAAGAGTGTCAGGCCGATGACGCCGATGGTTCCGGCGATGAAGGAGCCGATGGCCGCGATCCCCAGGGCTACCCCGGCCCGGCCCTTCCGGGCCATCTTGTAGCCGTCGTAGCAGGTCACCACCGAGGCCGCCTCCCCGGGCAGATTGAGCAGGATCGAGGTGGTGGAGCCGCCGTACATGGAGCCGTAGAATATCCCCGCCATCATGATGATGGCGGTGACCGGAGAGGCGATGCTGTAGGCAACCGGCAGAAGCAGGGCGATGGTCGCCGCCGGCCCGAGACCGGGGAGAACGCCTACCGCCGTGCCGATTAAGGCCCCTAGAAAGGCGAATAACAGGTTGATCGGGGTTGCGGCAACGGAAAAACCGGCAATCAATCCATCGAGCATAAATAGTTCCTCATGAGGGCCGAATGTTTAGGAAAACCAGGTCCCTGCGGGCACGTGTACCTTGAGCAGGTATCTGAATAGACCGTACATGATAAGGGCGGAAAGGACGGTGATGAGGGCGGTCTTAAAGAGTCTTTCCTTTTCCACCGCGAGCTGCCATCCCCCCATGAAGACCACGGTGGCGAGGAAATAGCCAGCCCGCTCCAGAGACCAGGCGTAAACCACAAGGACGATAACCCCCAGGAAGAGTTTCATTTTTAGATTGGCCGGGGGGGGGTGCGGCTCCTGATCCTCGGCCTTGAAGCCGTCATCCGGTAAAGCGGCTGCGTCAGCTTCAACGAGGGAGGGCCTTGCCGCCATGATTGCCCCCATAACCATTAAGGAACAGCCCAGGAGAAAGGGCAAAAAACCCGCGTCCGGGGAGATCATCCGGCCCAGCTTCAGATAGTGATAGGCATAAACGGCGACCGCCGCTCCCCCGGCTGCAATCAGAAACCCAACTATCCTGCTGCCCATCATCAGAGAACCTCCTGTTCCTCGAATGCCTTGGAGCTGTTGCTAAGGGGTCTATGCGACCACTTGCCAAGGATTAATACCATTTGTATCTGATTGTCAAGAAAAAATTTGACAATCAAAAAACATATGGTATACAATTACCGGCAAATAGGGCGGGAGAGGGCCAATACTAAGGTGGAGCTATGAACTATCGGGAAAGGATGCTGGCAGCGATAAAGGGGGATCCGGTGGACTCTATTCCCTTTGTTCCCCGGCTCGATTTGTGGTACAAGGCAAACCGCTACAGGGGTACCTTGCCGGATCGGTATAAAAAGGCAACCCTGCTTGATATTCTGGAGGATTTAGACTTAGGGATTCACACGGTTTGCGCGGACCGAGACCTCTACGAGGATTCCCTGGACAATGTCGATCGAGCCCTCGGAATATGGAGGGTAAAGCACAAGCCCTTTCACACCAAGTTCCGGGATATTAAACGGAATATTTCTTACGAAGGGGACACGGTTAACGTTGAGTATCTGACCCCTTACGGAACGATCCGGACGGCGGTGACGTACAGCGAGGCCATGAGGCGGGCGGGGATTACCATCTCTCATGTAAGGGAGCACGCCATCAAAAGCGCCGCGGACTATGAAGCGGTGGCCTACATTTTCGAGAATGCCTGCGTTCATCCCAACTATGATGCCCTGGCGAGGCTCAAGGAGGAGGTCGGCAACCGGGGAATGATCGTGGCGACGGCCAGCATGGGCGCCTCGGCAATGCACCATATCCTCCATGAGCTTATGCCCTACGACCTATTCTTTACCGAATATTACGATAATTACGAGGCCTTGGCCGGGCTCGCCTCCCGGCTGACCCCTTATATCGAAAGGGTCATAGACTGTGCCATCGGAAGCCCGGCCGATATCATTCAGTCCGGGACCAATTACGACACCCAGATCACCTGGCCTCCCTTTATGGAAAAACATATCACCCCACAACTGGCCGAGACCGCGGGCAAATGCCATGCCGCAGGAAAATTCCTGCTCACCCATACGGACGGGGAAAACCGAGGATTGCTGCCCTTCTTCCTCCAAAGCGGGGTCGATATAGCCGATTCCATCTGCCCCGCCCCGATGACCTCGCTTTCATTAAGAGAGATCCGGCAGACCTTTGCCGGGAAGATAACCATTTGGGGTGGAATACCCTCCCTGGCGGTTCTGGAAGATTCTTTTACCGACTATGAATTCTCCGCCCTTCTGGACGGCCTCTTTGAAGAGATCGGGGCGGGGGGTAGGCTTATCTTGAGTATCGCCGACACGGCGCCGCCGGACATGAAATTCTCCCGCTTTGAGCGGATTATAGAAAAAGTGAGGAAATTCGGGCCGGTCAGACCCGGTCAAACTTCCAGCTAAAGGAGATTAGGTTATGGACCAATTGATGAAGGATATCCGCGAGGCCATCTGGAATCACGATGCAGGCAAGGTTAAGTCCCTGACGGAAAAGGCCGTCGGGGATGGGCTCGATCCCGGGGTTATCGTAAACGAAGGCCTGGTGGGCGGGATGAACCAGCTGGGAGAGAAATTCAAGACCGGGGAGGTTTTTATCCCGGAGATCCTCGTCTCCGCCCGGGCGATGGCGGCGGGCATGGCGGTTCTGAAGCCCCTTCTTCTCCAGGCGGGGATTAGGGAAAGGGGGACCATCGTCATTGGAACGGTTAAAGACGATCTCCACGACATAGGGAAAAACCTCGTGATGGTGATGCTCGAGGGGGCGGGTTTCCGGCTCGTCGATCTGGGGATAAATGTGACTTCGGAAAAATTCCTCCGGGCCATCGAGGAACACAAGCCCGACGTGGTCGGCCTTTCCGCCTTGCTCACCACCACCATGCCGAGCATGAAAGAGACGACCGCCTCGATCAAGGCGGTGTATCCCGGCCAGAAGGTCATCGTGGGCGGTGCCCCGGTGACGGAAAAGTTTGCCCGGGACATCGGCGCGGACGCCTACGGGGCCGACGGCGCGGACGCGGTGGATAAGGTCAAGGCCCTGCTTTCCGCCTGATCAATACAGCTTGTATCAAGACGGCAGAAAAATTTTTGAATATTTTAGGACATGTGGTATACAATAACCCATCATGGAAAAGAAGGACATATACGAGGACTTAAAACAGCAGATCATCGAGGAGAGGATCCTGCCCGGTCAGTGGCTGGTGGAAAGGGAATTATGCGAGGCGTATGCCTTAAGCAGAACCCCGATCCGGGAGGTGCTCCTCAGGCTTCTGGGGGAAGGGTTTCTCGAACAGGAGGCCCATCGCGGCTTCACCGTTCGCCGGTTGTCTCTGGAGCAGATCTTCGAGGTCTTCCAGACCCGGGAGGCGATCGAGGGGATGGCGACGAGGCTCGCCTGCCGCAAGGGGGACGAATCCTTCCGGAGCACCCTGGTGGAGATCCGGGAGGCCTTAACCGGGGTGGATATAGATAACGAGGTTGCCTTGGGGATAGCCCTGGGGAGACGGCTCCACAACGCCATTATAGAAACCGCCAAAAACTGCCTCATGTCTGAGATATACGAAAAGCTGAGAAATCTCACCGTCTTGACGAGTAACATCACCAGGAAGTCGCCGGTCATCGAAAGCCGGTCAAAGGAGGCGCATCTCGATCTGATCGAGGCCCTGCTGGCCCGGGATGAGGAGAAGAGCGAAAGGGTCATGAGGGAACACCTGAAGGAAACCTGCCGACAGGTGCTTGAGCAGTTCTATCCGGGAATGCTCGCCGAAAACAATAAATAGAGGTGAAATATGGCTGTAAAGAAATTGAGGTCCGGGGAAAGGGCCGTAGGGACTATGGTCCGGGTTTTCAAAGACCCGGCCATTGCCCAGATGGCCTCGAATTGCGGTTTGGATTACATCATGCTCGATCTGGAACACGGCACCTACAACATGGAAACCGTCGCCTCTATCTTCTCGGTGGGGCGAAGTTTAGGGCTCGGTTGTTTTGTCCGGGTCCCCGAGCTTGCCCGGGGATACGTCTCCAGGATCATGGATGCCGGGGCCAACGGGGTGATGGTTCCCATGCTGGAATCCGTCGCGCAGGTGGAACTTCTGGCCAGATGGACCAAGTATCCCCCCGGGGGAGGAAGGGGTTATGGGGGGATAGGGGGACATACGAATCATGAGGCAATAAGCGCCGAGGGCACCGCCGGGTTTATGGCCCAAGCGAACCTCGATACCCTGGCCATCGCCCAGATAGAAACCGCTCAGGCGATAAAAAATATCGACGGGATTGCCGCCGTCGAAGGCATCGACGTCCTGCTCATCGGGCCTAACGATCTGGCCATTTCCCTGGGCTGCGCCGGGGATCTCCTCGGGGATACCCTGGATAAGGCCATCGGCCAGGTGGCGGAGGCGGCGGCAAAAAACGGCAAGATCTTGGCGCTGCACGCCCCGGACGCCCTGCTTGAGCGCTGGCTCGCCCGCGGCCTCACCATGGTCATGAGCAATCTCGATGCCAATATAATGATCGCCGGATTCAAGGCTATTGCGGGACGTTACCGTTTGTAGAGATTATCAGAGATATCATAAAAGGGACAAGAGGTGATTATGGCTTACAAGGTATTGATTCCCCAGGATATTGCCCAGGAAGGCAAGGATTTTCTCCTGGCCCGGGGATATGAGATCAAGATGGGCTCGGGGATCGGCGAAGCCGACATTATCAGAGATGTGGCGGACTGTGAGGCGATCCTCGCCAGGACGGCCCTGTTTCCCGCGGGGGTTTTCAACGCCGGCAAAAAACTCAAGGTGATTGCCCGGCACGGGGTAGGGGTGGACAATATTGATGTGAAAAGGGCGACGGAACTGGGCGTCTGGGTTACCTATGCCCCGGAATCGAATGCCCTGACCGTATCGGAATATGTAATTGGAGCGATTGTGGCCCTGGCGAGAAACTTCAACAGGCTCGATGGGGAACTGCGGGCGGGCAACTGGGAACTCCGCAACAAGATCATCGGGAGCGACTTGGCCGGCAAGGTCTTGGGGATCCTTGGCCTGGGTAAGATCGGCCGTTTGGTGGCAAGAAAGGCCGCCTTGGGCCTGGACATGGAGGTTATCGCCTACGATCCCTATGTAAGCAAGGAAAACTATGGAGACCATGCCCGGCCGTCGCAGAGCCTGGATGAGGTCATGAGGGTCTCCGACTTTGTCACCCTCCATCTGCCCGGAACGGCAGCTACGAAGGGTGTCATTGGGAAAAGGGAACTCTCCCTGATGAAAAAGACCGCCTTCCTGATCAATGCCGCCCGGGGAGAGGTGGTGGTGGAGGAAGAACTTGCCTCGGCGCTCAAAGACGGCATCATTGCCGGGGCCGCCCTGGATGTTTTCGATCCGGAGCCTCCCGGGCGGGACAACCCGCTGTTTGGCCTCGGAAATGTCCTGCTTTCCCCCCATAATGCCGCCCTCACCAAAGAGTGTATGATCCGCATGGCCCTCCACGCTGCCCAGGGGATCGACGAGGTCCTGACCGGCCGACGTCCCGCCTGGCCGGTGAATGAACCGGAAAGGAGCAGATAAGATGTCTTTCAAACCCCAGGGGATCATCCCCGCCATGGTTACCCCCTTAAAGGGCGACGGAACGATAAATGAGGACGGTCTCAGGAGTTTTATAGAATTCCTGATCCAGGGAGGGTCTCACGGCCTGTTCGTTGTGGGCACCACCGGGGAGTTTTACGGCCTGACCCCGGAGGAGAAGAAGAGGCTTTTTACAATCACCGTGGATCAAACCCGGGGAAGGGTTCCCGTTTATGCGGGGACCGGGGCCATCACCACCCGGGAGACAATTTTCCTCACCCGGCTGGCCGAGGAGGCCGGGGTGGATGCGGTCTCGGTTCTTACCCCCATGTTTATCAGCCCCAGCCAGAAGGAGCTCAGCGAGCATTATGAGGCCATCGCCAAATCGACCAGCCTGCCGGTCCTTCTGTATAACAATCCGCCGAAAACCGGGGTAAACCTCTCCGCGGCAATGGTTGCCAAGTTGGCGGAGGTGCCGAATATCGTCGGAATCAAGGATTCTTCCGGTGATTTCACCCTTACCGCCGAATACATCCGTTTAACCCGGGGAAAGGATTTTCAGGTCCTTTTGGGCCGGGATACCCTCATCTACGCCGGGCTGTGCTACGGGGCGGCCGGGTCGATCGCCGCCTGCGCCAACGTGGCCCCCAGGCTTACCGCGGATATTTATGATAGGTATATCGCAGCCGATCTCCCGGGGGCCTTAGATGCCCAGTTTCGTCTGGCGCCCCTGAGGATAGCCTTCAATCTGGGATCCTTTCCCACGGTAATCAAAGAGTCCCTCGAACTTCTGGGGATCGATGCCGGCGGCTGCATGGCGCCGGTCGGTCCCATGAGCCCGGAGGAGCGGGCCCAGTTGCGTAAGGTTCTAGTCGAGATGGGTCTGCTTGGCTAAAGAGCCCCCCTCGTACTTCCCAAACGGAGGGCGATTTTACCAATAAGAAATCAAGGAGAGATAAATGCCTAAATTCAGCGCCAATTTGACGATGCTTTTCAATGAGGTCGATTTTCTCGATCGTTTTGCCCGGGCGGCCGGGGCGGGGTTTAAAACCGTCGAGTTCCTCTTCCCTTACCCTTTTGCTAAAGAGGTCCTTAAGGAAAAGCTCAGGGAAAATAACCTTGCCCTCATCCTTCACAACCTCCCCGCCGGGGATTGGGCCAAGGGGGAGCGGGGAATCGCCTGCCTCCCCGGGCGGGAAGGTGAATTTCAGGAAGGTGTGAAAAAGGCCATGGATTACGCCGGGACCTTGGGCTGCTCCCAGATCAACTGCCTGGTAGGCTTGACCCCCGCGGGGGTGGCGGCGGATAAGGTCCGGGAGACCCTTCTTAATAATCTCCGCTTCGCCGCCGAGGAGCTTGATCGGGAAGGGATCCGTTTTCTCATCGAGCCTCTCAACATCTACGACATGCCCGGCTTCCATCTGACCGGGGTTGCCCAGGCCCGGGAACTTATGGAGGCGGTCAACCACCCCAACATCTGGCTTCAGTACGACGTCTATCACATGCAGATCATGGAGGGAAACCTCATCAACACGATCCGCAACAACCTGAAGATCATTTCCCATATCCAGATTGCCGATAACCCCGGCCGGAACGAACCGCAAACCGGCGAAATAAACTTTTTCAAACTCTTCCGGAGCCTTGATGAAATGGGCTATGACCGCTGGGTAGGCTGCGAGTACAAGCCCGCCTCGACCACCGAGGCCGGTCTCCACTGGCTTTCCGACCTGGGGGTGGAACTTTAGAATCGGCGTCGGATCAGCCGGTCATTTAAGGACTCGTTTTCTTTTGAATTGACTAATTTTTCCACGGACTGTATCCTGCGGGCAACCCACCTCCGGAGGTTCGCCAATGAAGCGGTCATTAATCCTCGTCGGTTGCCTTTCCCTGCTTGTTTCGATCCAGGGGTGTCTCATAGCCACGAAGGAAACGGTTATCGCCCCGGAGATCAGAACCCTCTTTAAGGGAACCTACAAGGTCGATCCGTATATCGAGAAGGCAAAACCGCAGACGGTGGCGGTGCTTCCCTTCCTGAACCGGGCGGAGAGCAAACAGGGACAGGAGGAGGTCCGCCGGGGATTTTATAATCATTTCAGCTCCCTGCCCTTCAAGGATATGGAGATCCACCGGGTGGATAATCTCCTGAGGAAGGCGGGACTCGCGGATCCCGAGGCGATCGCCAGGACCCCGGCCACCGAGCTGGGTAAAATCCTGGGGGTCGATGCGGTCGTCTATGGAGAGATAACGGATTTCGACAAGCTCTTTGCCGTCGTTTATTCTGCCGTTTCCGTCGGGGCGGAGATCAAGATGTACGACACGAAAACGGGGAACTTCCTCTGGAGCGGGAAGCACGTCTCCCGGATCCACGAGGGGGGGATTTCCACGAGCCCCATCGGGATTATCGCCACCATCATCGCCACCGCCATGAATATCAGGGACATCCAGTTGCTTCGGGCCTGCGACGATCTCTTCCGGGACATGGTAAAGACGATTCCCGTTCCCACTTTAGCCGAGGCCCTGCGGCCGCCTGCGATTACCCTCTTGACCCAGGATACCCAGATGCGCCCCCGGAAGGCGGGCGACGAGATCCGGGTGGTGATCCAGGGCGCCCCCAGGATGCAGGCCTCCTTCGACATCGGGGAATACCGAAGAAATATCGAGATGGTTGAGGTCGAGCCCGGAGGGTATCTCGGGGTTTACAAGGTGCTGCCCGGCGATAATGTTACCAGGGCCATGATCACGGGCTATCTGAGAGACGATAGAGGAAACACCGGCGTCTGGGTGGATGCGGTGGGATCGGTGACCCTGGACACCATCCCCCCTGCGGGGGTGCAGAGACTCAAGGCGGTGGGCCGGGACGGGATAAACATCCTTTCCTGGGAGAAATCGGCGGCGGCCGATCTCGCCGGTTACCGGATCTACCGAAGTCTCACCCCTCTCACCGGTTTTGTGGAAATCCTCGCAACCGAATTCAATGAATATCGAGATCAAGATCTGACCAACCGAAGGAAATATTACTACCAGATTACCGCCCTCGATCTCGCCGGAAACGAGAGCGAAAGATCGGAGACCCTGATGTCCATGCCCGTTGCCCCCGGTCCCACCGAGGTTTCCGGGGTGATCGAGGCGGACACCACCTGGTATGCCGGGGCGAGCCCTTACATCTTGAAGGGCGACGTCCGGGTGAAGGACCGGGCCACCCTGACCATCGAGGCTGGGACGACGATCCTCTCCAGGGGAGGGGCGCTTCTTGTGGAAGGCTCCCTTGATGCCCGGGGGGATGAGCAAACCCTTATCCTCTTCGATGCGGCGGAGGGGACGAGATGGCCGGGGATAAGATTCCTGAACGTCCGGGAGAGGGAAAACCGACTGAAACACTGCCGGGTGAGAAAGGCGGAGGTCGGCGTTTTCTGCGAGGCCTCCTCGCCGGTAATCGAGGCCTGTGAATTTGCCGGGAATGACACGGCCATCAAGGTTTCAGGCGCCTTCTCCGAACCGAAGATTCTGAGGAACACGATCCACAAAAGCAGTCAGCCTGCGGTGGTCGTCGTTGACGGGTCAAGACCCCTGATCGAGGGAAACACCATCCAGGATAACGACAGGGAAGGGCTGCTTATTGAAGCAGCAGCGCCGGTCATTACCAAAAACGCAATCACCCGAAACAGGGCAAGCGGGATTGCGGCGAGCAAGAGCCAAGCCGTTATAACGGGCAACAATATCTCCGAAAACAGGCCTTACAATATCGTGGGGGACGTGGATAACGCCCTCAACAACTGGTGGGGAAGCATCAAAGGGCTGGACATCCTCTCGACGATCCGGGGAAGAATCAATATCAAATCCATCTTAACCGCCCCGTTTCAGGTGGGGAAAACCCTGGAACTCCCCATCGCCCCGGGGGATCTGGCCGGGATGATCCAAAATGACCTCTATCTCATCATGGCCAACAGCCCCTACCGGGTAAAGAGGGATGTAACCATCGACCGGGGCGCCACGGTCTATATCGAGCCCGGGGTAACCGTTCTCTACGACCAAAACACCTCGATCACCGTGGAAGACGGAGGGATAGTCGCCAGCGGGACGAGGGATTATCCCGTGGTCTTTACCGCCTCCGAGGCAGCCCCCTCCCCGGGATTCTACGCCTCGGCCATCCGATTTAAGGGCAGGGATACTAAGGTAAACAGCTCTCTTAAGTACAGCGTCTTCAAGTATGCCGAGGTGGCCTTGGATATCCATTACGGGGCACCGGAGATCTCCTTTAGCCACATTACCCAAAACTCGCAAAACGGCATCTTCTGCCGAAACGACGCGGCGCCCAGGATATCCTTTAATACCATCGAGAACAATAGAGGGGAGGGGGGGATCAAGGCGGTCGGGATTTCCCGTCCGGTCATCAACAACAACAATTTCTTAAATAACGAGATCGCCCATATCCAGGCCTTTTC
>JBBIJM010000030.1:0-23841 GCA_037445955.1 Syntrophobacterales bacterium | reverse complement strand
GGTCTATTACAATGACGGCAACTGAATTTAAGGAAGGTAGCTCATGGACAATTATGAACGGTTGAGGGAGATTCTGGATTCCCATCCCGCCACGGCCCCTAAGGCCAGGTCGATCGACGAGATTCTTAAAACCCTCTTCACGCCCCAGGAGGCGGCGATTGCCGTCAAAATGAGCTTCAGGTTAAAAAGGCCGGTGGAGATAGCGGGCAAGGTGGGGCTTGCCCAGGACGAGCTCCGGCGGCATCTGGAGGCGATGGCCAAAAGGGGAGTCATCATGGCCAGGGAAAAGGAGGGGGATAAACT
The DNA here is from genome assembly GCA_037445955.1 of Syntrophobacterales bacterium. Lineage (GTDB taxonomy): Bacteria > Desulfobacterota > Syntrophia > Syntrophales > CAMTWB01 > JBBIJM01. Next base: position 23,538 of record JBBIJM010000030.1, on the reverse strand, counting down.
CTACGCTCTGGTACCGCTGATTCCCGGGGTCTTCGAATTCCCCTTTATGAGGGGCGGCATCACCCCGGGGCAGGAAAAGCTGGGCAGGCTCTGGGAGGAATACCATCAGGAGGCCCTGGGCGCCTCGTTTGCCGGGGATCCCACGCCGCTTATGCGAGTCGTGGCGGTGGATAAGTCCATTGCCGCCCGGGACAGGGTTCATCCTTATGAAGAGGTTGCGGGCTTCATCGATAGCGCCTCCTTTATCGCCCTTACCCACTGCGCCTGCCGGGTCAGCGTTGCCGCCTGCGCCAAGCCGAAGGAGGTCTGTCTTATTTTTGACGGGCCGGCACAGTTTCTGGTGGAATACGGTTTTGCCCGCCGGATAGACAAGGCGGAGGGACTCGAGGTGCTGGCCCGGGCGGAAGAGGCGGGGCTGGTGCACATGAGCAACAACAGCGCCGATCGGGCCGGTCTCATCTGCAATTGCTGCCCCTGCTGCTGTACGGTTTTGCGCGGGAAAACGCAGCTTAAACATCCCCATGCCTTTGAGCCGAGCCGTTTTCTGGCTCAGAAAGAGGCCGGGACCTGCACGGGTTGCGGGATTTGCGCAAACGGCCGCTGCCCGGTGAAGGCGATTGTCCTGGTCGATGACCAGGCCGTGATCGACAAGGATCAGTGCATCGGTTGCGGCCTTTGCTCTACCGGTTGTAGAGCCGGGGCAATCACCCTTGGGGAAAGGGAAAATCCGCCCGCCACCCCGGCGACGACCTCGGAGATGGGACTGCGGGTCCTCAAGGAGAAGGGGCGGCTCGAGGCCTTTCTGAAAATTATGGAAAGCTCTTGAGAGATGAAAGCCGCCCAGACAGGCACCCGGGAGGAGATTATCCGCAAAGGAGCCGAGCTCATTCACGCCCGGGGGTTCAACGCCACGGGCCTCAAGCAGGTGCTTGAGGCCGCCCTGGTCCCGAAAGGTTCCTTTTATTTTTATTTCAAAAGCAAAGAGGATTTCGGGCTGGCGGTAATCGAGTATTTCCGGGATTCCATAGAGACGACCGCGGGCAGGTTTCTTGAGGATGACGGCACGCCGCCTCTTTCGAGGCTGTCCCGTTTCTTTGACGGCTACCTGGATATCTTCCGGAAAATGAACTTCTCCCGGGGCTGTCCGATCGGCAATCTGATGCAGGAAATGAGCGATCTCAATGAGGCCTTCCGGGTAAATATTACCGAAGTCTATTCGGGCCTAGGGAAAAAGATAGAGTTGCTTTTGGCGGAGGCCCGCAACCGGGGCGACCTGTCCGGTTTTACCGACCCGGTGCAGCTTTCCCAGTTCATCTTAAATGCCTGGGAAGGGGCTATTATGCAGATGAAGCTGACGAAGGATCCGGAGGCCCTCGTCATCTTCAAGAAAATCGTCTTCGAGCGCCTGCTTAAATAGCTCCCCTCAACGAGGTTACCTGGAGGACGGCATGGGTAAGTGGCATAAAACAGGCTGTGTGCTGTGCGCTCAGAACTGCGGTCTTGACGTCGAGGTGGAAGACAACCGGATAATCCGGGTCAAAGGAGACAAGACCAACGCCAAAAGCGAAGGGTACCTCTGCCGCAAGGGCATGAACATCGCCTGCCATCAGCACAACGCCGATCGGCTGAAGTATCCTTTGAAAATGACGAAAGATGGGTTTACCCGCATCTCCTGGGACCAGGCGATCGAGGAAATTGCCTCCAAACTGAGGGATATTCTGGGCAGGTACGGGCCGCGCTCGTTTGCCTATCTGGGGGCGGGGATGCAGGGCTGCCATTTCGAGGCCGCCTTCGGCTTGCGTCTGATGAGGGGGCTGGGGTCGCAGTATCACTATGGGGCGCTCGCTCAGGAATTTGCCGGCGCCTTCTGGGTGTGCGGCAGGACCCACGGCCGTCAGTATCTCCATGACGGGCCCGACGTGAATAACACCGATGTTCTGCTTACCCTGGGCTGGAACGGGATGGAGAGCCATCAGATCCCCCAGGCTCCCCGTCAGCTTTTGCGCCTCTCCCGGGACCCGGACAAGGTATTGATTGTCGTTGATCCCCGGCTGTCGGAAACGGCGAAAATCGCCGACATCCACCTGCCGATCCGTCCCGGAACCGATGCCCTGCTCCTTAAGGCGATGATTTCTCTAATCCTGAAGGAGGGGTGGGAAAACGGGACTTATCTGGATTCCCGCACCCGGGGGTTTGATAAGATTAAATCCCGTTTTCTTGATTTCGATGTCAAAGGCGCCCTGAAGGTCTGCGAGCTCGATTATGATCAGGTGCTCAATGTCGCCAGGCTTTATGCCCTCCGGAAATCCTCCCTCCGTTATGACCTGGGCATTTTCATGGGGCGCCACAGCGCCCTCAATTCGTACCTCATCGTGATCCTGCAGGCGATCTGCGGCCGCCTCTGTGTCCCCGGCGGCAACGTCATCCCCGGCCATATCATGCCGATCGGCTCTCACACCGATGAAAGCGACCCCCGAATCTGGCGCAGTCTGGCCGCCGGTTCCTTCCCGGTTTGCGGCGTGTTCCCGCCTAATGTCCTGCCGGAGGAGATTGCCTCCGATCATCCCGAAAGGATCAGGGCGGTGCTGGTGGCCGGTTCGAACCCGCTGCGCTCCTACGCCGATACGACGGCTTATGAAAACGCCTTCCGCCGCCTGGACCTTCTGGTTACCGCGGAGATAGCCCTTACGGAAACGGCGGCCCTTTCCCATTACGTGCTGCCTTCCCGCTCCGGATATGAATCCTGGGACAGCTCTTTCTTTCCGGTTACCTATCCCGGCATCTTCTTTCAGATGCGGCGTCCGATCGTTGAGGCGGAAGGGGAGGCGCTGGAACTGGGAGAAATTCATCTGCGGCTGGCGGACAAGATGGGGCTGATCCCGGAGATTCCGGAGAAACTCAATCAGGCGGCTTATGAAAGTCGTCCGGCCTTCGCCGCCGCGTTAATGGAATTCGCCCTTGCCGAACCCCGGGCCGTAAAAACCATGCCATTTATTCTGGGCAAAACCCTGGGCAAGGCCCTGGGCTCGGTGCATCTGGCGGCCCTCTGGGGGATGCTTGTGTCCGCCCCGCTGTCTTTTCATAAGAAGGCCGCCCGGGCCGGATTCAAACCCGGTCCTTCCCTTGCAGAGGAGATCTTCGAAGAGATTCTCGCCCATCCTGAAGGCATCTGGGTAGGGGCGCTCGACCCGGAAAAGAATCAGGAGGAGCTCAAGACCGCAGACGGCAGGATCAACCTCCATATCCCGGAACTGCTGGCCGACCTCGAGGCCATCGAACCGCAAAGGGAGGAGGAGGCGCTGGTCATGGACGAAAGCTTTCCCCTGATCCTCATGGCCGGCAGGCACACCGCAAACAATGCCAATACGAACCTGCGCGATCCCGCCTGGAGAGAGGGCCGGCGGGCCTGCACCCTGACCATGCATAGCAAGGACGCGGCGGCCTTGAGCCTGGAAGACGGAAGGCAGGTGCGGGTAGTCACCGAGGCCGGTTCGGAGGAAGTGGAGCTGGAGGTGACGGACGCGGAGCGGCCGGGTCATGTGACGATGCCCCATGGATTCGGATTGATCTATAAAGGCGTCAAAAACGGGGCAAATGTGAATCGCCTGACGAAAAACACCCACCGGGACCGGTTTGGGACCCCGCTGCATCGCTTTGTGCCCTGCCGGGTTGAGGCGATGACCGAGGAGGGCGGGGGCTTGATTTTGTCGCGAAGTAACGGGTTTTCCCCATCGTCGTCAGACGGGCGTCCAAAATGATGAGAGAGCTCGCCTGAACCTCTTCGTTATGACGGGGATGATCTCCGTCTGGCAGCCAATTGGCCGTTTAGCGGACAGCCTGAAAAAGCCCGGTTGGAAGTAGAAAAAATCTGGAAGTAGAAAAAATCTTGACAATATCCTGGCAGTAATTGTAACGTGACTGCACTCACTTTTTAACTGTATGTTTTTCCCCGGAACTTTCTGATGATATTTTTAGCGATATGCTTTTTATCCTGAGCTCCTTAACTGCCATTAAGTATGCCTCGCAATGCGAGCGCGGAAACATAATTCAAGAAAAAACCTAAGTTAAGCAAGGTCCAAGATGAGCCGAAGGGAGGTGGGAGCGGAAGCAATTCGCCTTTAGTCGATCAGGGATCCACAAATCATTATGAAAAAGGAGGGGGATATGAAAGATATAATCAACAAGACGGTTTTCATGATCTTGGGGGCGGTCTTATCCTGTCTTATTCTTGCCCCGGCGGTTCCGGCCCAGGAGCCCATCAGGATAGGTTTCGTAGCCGCGATTACCGGGCCCGCCTCGTTTCTGGGGGAACCGCAGAAGGACACCGCCTTGATCATCCAGGATTGGATAAACAAGGAAGGCGGAATAAGAGGGGTTCCCGTCCAGATAATCATCGAGGACTCGAAGAGCGAAGAGAGCGCGGCGGTTCTGGCTACGAGAAGACTTATTGAAAGGGATCGGGTGGTGGCCCTCATCGGCTCCTCCACCACCGGCGAATCAATGGCCATGGCCCCGATATGCGAAGCGGCGAGGATTCCCATGATCTCCAACGCCGCGGCCCTGGTCATCGTAACCCCGGCGGATGAGTACAAAAGGATAGTGGAAAGTCCCCGGGCCGCCTTTGAGATTCCCCGAATCCAGCGTCCCTGGATCTTCAAGAGCCCCCAGACCGACACCTCGGCGGTCGAGGCCATTTATGTCTTCATGAAGAAGAAGGGCATTTCCCGGGTGGGGATTATCACCACCACCGCCGCCTTCGGCGACAGCGGGAGAAAAGAGTTGAGGCGCCTGGCCCCCAAATATGATATCAGCATCGTGGCCGATGAGGTCTATGGGCCGAGGGACGCCGACATGACCGCCCAGCTCACCAAGATCAAGGGCAGCGGGGCCCAGGCGGTGATCAACTGGTCCGTCGGCCCCACCCAGGTTATCGTGACGAAGAACTGGCAGGCCCTGGCCATGGGGATTCCCCTTTACCAGAGCCACGGTTTCGGCAGCAAGGAGAATATCAGGCTGGCCGGCGGTGCCGCGGAAGGGGTGATCGCCCCGCTGGGACGGCTGGTGGTGTGGGACAAGCTCCCTAAAACCCATCCCCAGTTTGCCGTCCTCTCCCGGTATGCCACGGAGTACGAAAAGAGGACGGGGAAAGAGGTTTCCACCTTCGGCGGTCACGGTTACGATTCCCTCTATATGGTAATCGATGCCTTAAGGGCCGTAGGGCCGGACCGGGCTAAGATCAGGGATTATATCGAAGGCAGCATCAAAAACTGGCCGGGGACGGGGGGGATGTTTAACATGTCCCCCGCCGATCACACCGGGCTGGACCACGGCGCCTTCGAGATGATCCAGGTGGTCAAGGGGGATTGGGAGTTCGCCAGGTAGGAACCCGTAATTCGCCGTCAGGCGGGCCGCTTTCGCCGCCTGACGGTTGGATAAGTTAAGGACCCGTAAGGAAAAGGTGCTTTTGAAGAGCCGAGGCTGATTCGAGGGGGATTTCAAGTTATGGACCTGCAAAGTCAGATAATTCAATATCTCGCCACCGGGCTGACCCTGGGCAGCATTTACGCCATGGTGGGGTTGGGGTTCACGATCATTTACAACGCCACGAGCCTTATCAATCTGGCCCAGGGTGAGTTTGTCATGTTCGGCGGTTTGATCATGGTATTTCTCACGACCACCCTGGGGCTGCCCCTGCCGCTGGCCTTTGTCATCACCCTGATTCTCGTAACGGGCATCGGGATTCTTTATGAACGGACCTTCATTTATCATCCCTCGAAAAAGGCGCCGATCATCACCCTGCTTATCATTACCGTGGCGGTGTCCATCTTCTTCCGGGGAATCGCCATGTTTATCTGGGGGAAGGACCCATACGGCCTTCCCCATTTTTCTTCGCCCAAACCCATCCTGATCGGCGGGGCGGCGATCCTTCCCCAGGTGTTCTGGATTGTAGGTTTGTCTTTGCTTGCGGTGATCCTGATGAATCTCTTTTTCAACCGGACCATTACGGGCAAGGCGATGAGCGCCTGTTCGGGAAACCGTCTGGCGGCCTCTCTGGTAGGGATCGATGTCTCTAAAATGGTCCTTTTGTCCTTCGCCCTGAGCGCCGCCCTGGGGGCCCTTGCCGGGGCCGCTATCACCCCGATTGCCTTGATGGAGTATGACCGGGGGCCGATGCTCGCCTTGAAGGGGTTTTGCGCAGCGGTTCTGGGGGGGTTGGGATACGGCACCGGTGCGGTAGTCGCCGGATTCCTTCTGGGGCTCATTGAATCGTTTACCACGGGCTTCCTCTATTCCGGATTTAAGGAAGCCACCGCCCTGGTAATTCTCATCCTGGTGCTCTTTGTCAAACCCACCGGCATCTTCGGTTCCGCCGAGGTGGGAAAAATCAAAAAAATGTAGGGATGATCTATGGGAAGAAATAATTATCTCTCGCTTCTGACAATGGCGGTGCTGGTTGTCCTGATCCCTCTTGTCGTCAAGGGGGATTATAATTTGAGCATTCTCGTCTTCATGGGCCTAAACGCCATGATCGTAATCGGCCTGAGCCTGCTTATGGGCTATGCCGGTCAGATATCACTGGGTCATGCCGCCTTCTTTGGCCTGGGGGCCTATTCCACCGGGGTCCTCACCACCCAGTTCGGATTTTCCATTTACTCGGCGATCATCGCCGGGGTAATGCTCTCTTCGCTGGTGGCCGTGATTATCGGTATCCCCGCGCTGCGGTTGAAGGGACACTACCTGGCCATCGCCACCCTGGGCATCGGGGAGATCGTCTTCATCCTATTCAACGAGTTGATAAGCTTGACCGGCGGACCCTCCGGTCTTTCCCACATCCCCCCGTTTCATATCGGGGGGTTTCAATTTTCCTCCAGTCTCCACTATTACTATCTCGTCTGGGGGGTTTTAGTAATCATGATGTGGTTTTCCTTAAATGTAGTCTATTCCCGGGTCGGCAGGGCGCTTATGGCGATGCACGGCAGCGAAGTGGCCGCAAGCGCCATGGGGATCAATCTGTCGCTCCACAAGATTCAGGTTTTCGTCCTCTCGGCGATCTACGCCTCCATTGCCGGTGCGATCTACGCCCATTTCGTGAGCTTCATCGCCCCGAACAACTTTGCCCTGCTCTCGTCGATCATGTTTCTGGTGATGGGGGTCGTAGGGGGGATCCACAACGTCTGGGGGGCCCTTCTCGGGGCATCGCTTATGACCTTGCTGCCTGAATATCTCCGGATATTTAAGGACTTCGATATCCTCGTTTACGGGGCCATCCTCCTTTCCATCCTCCTGTTTATGCCGGAGGGTATCGTCGTGGGTCTGCCTGCCCTGTACCGGAAATACCTGAAAAGGGGGAAGGGATGATTACCGATAAAACGATACTCAAGGCCAACCAAGTTCAAAAGGTATTCGGCGGTCTGATGGCGATTGCGAACCTTACCTTCGAGGTCAAGGAGGGACAGATCAAATCGGTGATCGGGCCGAACGGGGCGGGCAAAACCACCCTGTTTAACCTTATTACCGGGGTTCATCCGTTGACCTCGGGGGAGATCCTTTTCCAGGGGGTCCCGATCAGCGATTTGAGCCCCCATGTCATCGCCGCCCGGGGGATCTCGAGGACCTTCCAGACTATCGAGTTGTTTGCCCAGATGACGGTGCTTGAAAACGTCATGGTCGGCTGCCATACCCGTTCCCGGTCCGGCCTTTTTTCTTCGGGCTTCCGGCTTCCCCACATGCAAAGGGAGGAAAAATGGATCCGGGATGAATCATCAGAGAGGTTAAAATTGGGCGGGCTTTCCGAGAAGGCCTATCTGCCCGCGGGCAGCCTGCCCCTGGGGGAACAGAAGATCCTGGAGATTCTCCGGGCCCTGGCGACCAGTCCTTCACTCCTGCTTATGGATGAACCGGCAGCCGGGCTCAACGAGGCGGAGACGAAAAGGATGGCGGAGCTTATCTATGCCATCCGAGAGGGAGGGGTGACGATCCTCCTGGTGGAGCACGACATGTCTTTAGTAATGGAGGTCTCCGACGAAATCCTCGTTCTCAATTACGGAGAGCTCATTGCGGAAGGCACGCCGGCGATGATTCAGAACGACCGGAGGGTGATCGAGGCCTATTTGGGAGGAGATGCGGATTATGCTTGAGCTAAGCGGGGTTAGTGCTTACTACGGAAACATTCAGGCCTTGAAGAACGTTTCCCTGGCCATTCCGGAAGGGCAGATAGTGACCATTATCGGGGCCAACGGCGCCGGGAAAACAACCCTGCTCAAAACTATCTCCGGGATCATCCAAACGAAGGATGGCAGAATCATCTACAACGGGAGAGACCTCTCCAGAGAAACACCGGCGAAAATAGTCTCCCTGGGTATTTCCCACACCCCCGAAGGGAGACAGCTCTTCACCCACTTGAGCCTTCTGGACAACCTCCATCTTGGGGCCTACCTGTATCACAGCAAGAAGAACCAGGTAGAGATAGAGAAGCGGCTCGAAGGGATCTACCGGATCTTTCCCGTCCTCAAGGAGAGGACAAAGCAGCTCGCGGGGACCTTAAGCGGCGGGGAGCAGCAGATGGTGGCCATCTCCCGGGCACTGATGTCCCGTCCCCGGCTGCTTCTTCTCGACGAACCTTCCATGGGACTGGCCCCGATGCTCGTGGCGGAGATATTCCGGGTCATCAGGCAGCTAAACGAGCAGGGAACAACCATTCTCTTAGTCGAGCAGAATGCCCGGGCGGCCCTCAAGATCGCCCATCACGGGTATGTCTTAGAGACCGGATCGATAGTCATCGACGGGCCGGCGAAAGACCTTCTGGAAGACCGGAAGGTCCGCCAGGCCTATCTTGGGGGATAGGGAAAGAAAAATATCTTGACAAAATAAATTTTAAAGGTAGAAAACCCGATGCCGAGATGGTTCCGGCTGGTTTCTGGGCGGGCGTAATTCAGCGGTAGAATGTCAGCTTCCCAAGCTGGACGTCGTGGGTTCGAGTCCCATCGCCCGCTTTTTTAATGGGTTGTTTTTTCTTGCAAATCCGGACCATCTGTGTTAGAGGGCGGGTAAAATCATCGGGGGTCTTAGATGAGTGGGCAGAAGCCCACTTTTTTTATTCCTTGGGTCAGATGAGTTTGAAGAGAGAATCATACGAAACACGGATAAAGAAGCTCGCCTTGCCCCTCCTTGAAGAGGGCGGGATGGAGCTCGTCGAGCTTGAGTGTTTATGGATGAAGACCAGGTGGCTCCTGCGTCTCTATATCGATAAGGAAGGGGGGGTTACCCTGGAGGACTGTTCGGCGGTAAGCAACGAGCTGGGGGATGTCCTGGAGGTCCATGATCTACCCCAGGAACGCTATACGCTCGAGGTGTCCTCGCCGGGGTTGGATCGCCCTTTAACCAGGGACAAGGATTTCATCAAATACCGGGGGAAAAAGATCCGTCTTAAATTACAGACGGCCGTCGAAGGGGCAAGGAATGTGACCGGGGAACTGCTGGACTATGTCCTTCAAGATGGGGTGTATTATCTTATTGTGGCAAGTTCGGGCAAAAACTTGCAGATTCCGCGGGATTGGATAAAAAAGGCGAACCTGATTTATGAATTCTGAGGGGTCGGTTCAAGGCCGGACGGGAGGTTGTTAGAAGTGGAGGGAAACAATGATACCGGAGCTTAAACGTTTGATTGAGCAGATGGGGAAAGACAAGGGCATAGATAAAGGCGTCATAATTGAAGCCCTGGAGACGGCCATGCTGACCGCGGCGAGAAAGAAGCTCGGCCAGGATGTTGAGGTCGAGGCCCATTATAACGATAATGTCGGGGAAATAGAGGTCTTTCAGTTCAAGACGGTCGTAGAGAAGGTGGTAAATCCGGAGAAGCAATTATCTCTGGTCCAGGCCAGAAAGGAGATCGATGAGGAGTCGGAACTCGGTGACAGCCTGGGGATCAGGATAGAAACCAATTCTTTCGGTCGCATTGCCGTTCAGACGGCAAAGCAGATCATTATTCAAAGGGTCAAGGATGCCGAGAGGGACAATATCTATGATGAGTACAAGGATAAGAAAGGCGAGCTGGTGACGGGTTTTGTTCAGAGGCTCGACGGGGGAAGCATTATCGTCAACTTAGGTCGGGCGGAGGCCGTTGTGCCGGTGGCGGAGCAGATACCTAGGGAAGTCTACAAGCGAGGAGAGAGGATCCGGGGATATATTTACGAGGTGAAAAAAATCTCGAAAGGTCCCCAGATTTGTATTTCCCGGACCCACCCGGGATTTGTAAAGGCCCTGTTTGAGGTGGAGGTTCCGGAAATAGCCGAAAAGATGATCGAGATAGTGAATGTCGCCAGAGAGCCGGGAAAGAGGTCGAAAATATCCGTAAAGACGAAAGACCGGGACATAGACCCGGTCGGCGCCTGCGTGGGCATGAGGGGATCCCGGGTTCAGAGTGTAGTTCAGGAGCTCCGGGGGGAAAAGATCGACATCATTCCCTACTCGGATAACCAGTCTCAGTATGTCTGCTCCACCCTGGCCCCGGCCAAGGTCAGCAAGGTTATCGTTGACGAAGAAAATCGGGCCATGGAGGTGATCGTACCGGACGATCAGCTTTCCCTGGCCATCGGCAAAAGCGGACAGAACGTGAGGCTCGCGGTGAAGATCACAGGCTGGAAGATCGATGTAAAAAGCGAGACCATGGCCGATTCCCAGGAGGAAGAAGGGTACAAATCCCTCATGAAGATCCCCGGCGTAGGCCAGGTAACCGCGGAAAGGCTCTATAGGCACGGGCTTAAGAGCGTGGCCATGGTCGCCTCCGCCCAGCTCGAAATGCTCTGTGCCATCCCCGGGATTGGGGAAAAGGCGGCGGCGGGCTGGATAGAGGCGGCGGAACGACTGATCGAGGACCAGGCGGCGAACTGAGAGTTGAAAGTTAACCACATCAGGGCCTGAGGCGGGGCCCTGATTCCTGAAAAAACCAATAGCTATTTTTGAGGTCTTAGTCATGTCGAAAAAAAGGGTTTACGAGTTAGCCAAGGAACTAGGGATCGGGAACAAGGAAATGATCGAGCGCTTAGAGAAGCTTGGTATAGCCGTAAAATCACCGACCAGCACCATCGAGGACATTGATTTGGACAGGGTTAAAAAGGGGGTGCAGGCGACGGGACCTCAGGAAGTGATTGAACAGAGAATCAAATCGACGGTGATAAGAAGGAGGGCGGTGCGTTCCCAGGTTGAGGAGGTCGAGGCGGCGGATGATGCCCCGGCCGAACCCGCAGGGGTGTCCAGAGAGGAGACGCCTGCCTTGACGGAACCCCTGAAGAAGGCGGAGATTCCCCCGCCGCCGGAGCCGAAGGGGAAACCTCCCGTTTTGGAGGCTGTAAAAGAGATACCTCGGCCCGGGGTAGAGACGCCTCTCCCGGAACCGGTGCCTGTCCCCTCTGCAGGCGAAAAGGCCGAGGCGGTAAAAGAACAACCGGTAAAGAAGGCACCGGAGGCCCCTCCGGTTAAGCCGCCGCCCGCCAGGGGGGAGACGCCGCCTGCGATTATCATCTCCCGTCCCGCGCCTCAGACGCCCCCGGTCCACCGGATGGTGGAACGGAAGAGCGAATCGCCTGCGCCCTCCGACAGGAAGGCTCAGCCGGCTCCGCCCAGGAGGGAGGAGGCAAGACCCCCTGGGGTGCGCCGGGCAGAGGCTCCTCAACCGGTTCGGCCCCGCCCGCCGGAGCCGCTGGCCCCGGGTAAGAAGGAGTATCGACCCGCGGTTTCCGCGCCTCAGGCTGCCGCCCCTCTTCCCCAGGAGCGGTCGGGCCGGGATGACCTGGATAGATTGCGAAAGAAGGGCAAGAAGGGGCTGGAAATCGTTGTCCCCGAGCAGGAGGCTTCCAGGAAGAAATCCTTTGTAAAGAAGATTGTCGATAAGAACGTTCGCTACGTAGAGGAGATCGAAACCGTCGATAGGCATGGCAGATGGAGAGAGGAAAAGAAGACGCAACCGGTCAGGATGAAAAAGACCGTAATAACGATCCCCAAGGCGATAAAACGCAGGGTAAGGGTAGGCGACGGGATAACGGTTTCGGATCTGGCGAAAAAAATGGGGGTAAAGGCCGGTGAGGTCATTAGAAAACTTCTGCCTTTAGGTCTCATGGTCTCGATAAATCAGAGTATCGATCGGGACACCGCATCCCTTGTGGCGGCGGAGTTTTCCTACCAGGTAGAGGCGGCCTTCGATGAATTCGACGGGATTACGCAGAAAACCCAGGAACCGACGGGCAACTTGAGACCGAGGGCTCCCGTTGTTACGATCATGGGCCACGTAGATCACGGAAAAACATCCCTCCTTGACGCCATCAGAAAGACGAATGTTATCGAGGGGGAGGCCGGCGGGATAACTCAGGCTATCGGGGCCTATCATGTTCATATCAAAGGAAAGGATATCGTTTTCCTCGACACCCCGGGCCATGAGGCCTTTACCGCCATGAGGGCCAGAGGCGCCCAGGTTACGGATATCGTAGTCCTTGTTGTCGCCGCCGACGACGGAGTCAAGGAACAGACCATCGAGGCGATAAATCATGCCCGGGAGGCGGAGGTTCCGATTCTCGTCGCGGTCAACAAGATAGATAAACCCGGCAGCGATCCAAGCAAGATAAAACAGACCTTGACCGAATACAACCTGGTTTGGGAAGAGTGGGGGGGGGATACGATCTTTTGCGAGGTCTCGGCCAAGAAAAATGAGGGAATCGAAAACCTGCTCGAAATGATCCTCCTGCAGGCGGAGGTCATGGAACTAAAGGCGGATTACGAAAAGCCGGCCAAGGGAGTGGTTATCGAATCCACCCTGGATAGGGGCCGGGGGCCGGTGGCCACGGTCTTGATCCATGAAGGAACCCTCAAGGAAGGGGATGCCTTTATCTCGAAAACCGAATTCGGCCGGGTCAGGGTTATGTATAACGATCAGGGGGCAAGGGTAAGGCAGGCCGGTCCTTCCATGCCCGTAGAGGTGATCGGCTTCTCGGGAGTACCCCAGGTCGGATCGGCATTCGCCGCGGTGGAAGACGAGAAGAAGGCAAGAGAAATCGGGGAATACCTGATCCGCAAGGAGAGGGAGAAGGAGCTTTCCTCCTCATCCAAGATCACCCTGGAGCAGCTCTACCAGAAGATAAAGGAAGGGGCGAAGGATTTCAACGTCATAATCAAAGGCGATGTTCAGGGATCCGTCGAGGCGATTTCCGAGGCCTTGAACAAATTGACCACCCCCGAGGTAAGGATCAAGGTCATTCATGAAGCGACCGGGGCAATTACCGAAACCGACGTTATGCTGGCGTCGGCCTCCGATGCCGTCATCATCGGGTTCAAGATAAGGCCCGACGGCCGGGTTTCTGAATTGGCCGAGCGGGAAGGGGTGGAGATCAAGCTCTACAATATCATCTATAACGCCATTGCCGATGTAAAGGCCGCGATGGAAGGGGTCCTGGAGCCGGTTTACCGGGAAGTGGTTCAGGGCAGGGCGGAGGTGAGGGACACCTTCAAGGTGAGCAGGGTAGGAACGGTCGCCGGCTGTTATCTCACCGAAGGAAAGATTGCCAGGAACGTGAACGTCAAACTCATCAGAGACGGCGTCGTTGTGTATGACGGCAAGATCAATTCCCTGAAACGATTCAAAGATGACGTAAGAGAGGTGGCGGCGGGATTTGAGTGCGGGATCTCGATCGATGGCTATAATGACCTCAAGCCCGGCGATGTAATCGAGGCTTATCAGCAGGAGAAGGTCGAGAGATAAAATGTCCCGGGAATCAGAGGCGTCCCTGGTCATAGGTTCGGGGATAGTGGAACTCCGGCTGGGAGATTGCGCTTCCCTCAAGGAAAAGAGAAGCGTACTTCAGAAAATTCTCTCCCGGATAAAAGGCCGATTCAATGTCTCCGTAGCGGAGATTGGGGCCAACGATGATTGGCGGCGGGCCTTGATCGGGATCGGGGTGATCGGCAGCGACCGACGTTACGTAAGCGGCCTGATCGACCAGATTGTTAATCAGATCGAAACCTTAAGACAGGCGGAGCTCGTTTTCTCTAAATTCGAGATAACTTCGGTAGCCCAGGAGTTGAGATGCCGGGCTTACGAGGATGATAAATATGACTAGCGGCAAAAGAACCGCCCGGGTCGCCGATCTCATCCGGGCCGAGATAGCGGATATCTGTATCAAAGAGCTCCGTGACCCACGGATCGGCACGTTGACGATAACAGGGGTCAAGATAACCGACGATTTGAAGGTGGCCAGGGTGTTCTTTGTCAAGATCGGCGAGGATATCTGTGATCCTAAGACTACGGCGGCCCTGGAGGCGGCCAGAGGTTATATTAGAAGGGAACTGGGACAGAGGCTCAAGCTCCGGGCTGTGCCCGAGCTCATTTTTGCCCATGATGAGTCGTTTGCCTACGGAAGCAGGATCGAGAGGATCCTGGCGGAGATAAAGAACAAAGATGATGAACATGCTAAGTAAGATCGAAAAAATAATCCGCCGGGGTGAACGTTTTCTCATCGCTACCCATGTCCGGCCCGACGGGGACGCGATAGGCTCGGCGCTTGCCCTTCGTCATATCCTCTCCGATCTGGGCAAAGAGGTTCTGGTTTTAACCCAGGACAAGATACCGGATAATTACCTTTTCCTCCCGGGGGCGGAGGGGATTGTCCAGAGCCTTGAAGATTACGGCCGTTATGAGGTGTGTTTTGTTCTGGATTGCGGGGACCTGGAGAGGGTGGGCTCTCCGGCCGGGATGATCAAGGCCATTGATACCCTGATCATCGTAGACCACCATCTGGCAAACGGAACCCGCTGCGATGCGGCTTTAATCGATTCCTCCGCCAGCTCGACGGCGGAGCTTATCCACCGGTTATTCAATCATCTGGCAGTGGCCATCTCCCCGGAGGCGGCCAATTGTCTCTATACCGCCATGCTCACCGATACCGGGGGGTTCCGCTACGCCAGTACCTCCCGGGAGACGATGCTTGCCGCGGGAGATTTGATTGGAAGAGGCGCCGACCCGCAATGGATCTCCGAGAATATATATGAAAATAATTCCCCGGTCAGGCTGGCCCTTTTAGTGCGGGTCCTCAAAACCCTGGAGTTTTCTTGCCGGGGCCGGGTGGGATCGCTGGAGGTCACTTGCGCGATGTTAGCGGAAGCCGACGCCCTCCCGGAACATACCGAGGGATTTGTCGATATTCCCAGATCGGTCAAGGGGGTTTTGATCTCAATCTTATACAGCGAACTTCCGGAGGGGCAGATCAAGGTGAGCCTCCGTTCGAAAGACAGGGTCAATGTAGAGGCGGTAGCCCGGGTCTTCGGCGGCGGCGGGCACTTAAACGCCGCGTCCTGTCGGGTGGAAGGGGGGATGGCGCAAGTCAAGGGCAAGGTTCTTGAGGCCATCGGGAAGGTTATCGATCCGCCGGCAGGACAGGTTCAAATAGATGGCTGATGGTAAGATCAGCGGGGTGCTGGCGGTTGACAAGCCCGAAGGTTGGACCTCCCGGAAGGTGGTTGATCGCCTTCAGAGGATCCTGGGGGTGAAAAAGGCCGGTCACGCAGGTACCCTTGATCCGCTGGCCACCGGGGTGCTCATCGTCTGTTTCAATGAGGCGACCAAACTTGTCCCGTATCTTATGGAAGGCGGCAAGGAATACCTTGTGCAAATGCTTCTGGGGGTGAGGACCGATACCCTGGATCGGGAAGGGACGGTGATTTCCCGGGAAGACCCGGAGGTGGCCCCGGAAGGGATCGCCGCCGTTCTTGAGGAATTTACCGGCAGCATAGAGCAGGTTGCCCCGGCCTATTCCGCGGTCAAGTACCAGGGGAGGCCCCTTTACAAGTGGGCAAGACAAGGGGTAAAGATAGAAACCAGGCCCCGCCTGGTCAAGGTCGGGGAGATAAATCTTGTTTCGGTGGATCTTCCTTACGTAACCTTCGCCCTTTCCTGCTCCAAGGGAACCTACGTAAGGAGCCTCTGCTCGGACATCGGAGAGAGGCTTGGCTGCGGGGCCTGTATGTGGTCTCTTAAACGGACCAGAAGCGGCGGCTTTTCTCTGGCAGAGGCGGTATCTCTGACCGATGAGAACGCAGGGGATCTGGCGGGATCCCTTATCGAGAGGATGGTTTCCGTCGCCGATGCCCTGCCTCAGGCAAAGACGGTTTATGTGGATGAGGAGTTCGCAGTCAGGCTGAAGGAGGGAAGGCAGCCGGTGGCCGCCGATTTCAGCGGCCCTCATATTCCTTTATTTGATCCGGAAGATGTGGTAAAGCTTGTGCAAAGTGACAACCGGCTGGTGGCCATTGCCAAGGTGCTTGTCGGGGCAAAGGAGATCGGGCTCGTTGCCGCAGACACCCGGGCGGCAAGAATCCTTCGGGTATTTAACGAGTAGAATTCACAATGTTGACAATATTGGAAAGGGAGGTATAGGCAAAGGTGTTAGATACGGAGAAGAGAAAAGAGATAATCTCGAGTTTTCGGCTGCACGAGAAGGATACCGGTTCCCCCGAGGTTCAGATAGCGCTCTTGAGTGCCAGGATCACGTATTTGACCGAGCATTTCAAAACCCACAAGAAGGATCATCATTCCCGGCGCGGTCTTTTGAAGCTGGTCGGGCAGAGGCGCCGGATGCTCGACTATCTGAAACAAAACGATGTGGGACGATACAGAACGGTCATTCAACAGCTAGGCTTGAGAAAGTAATTTCGAAGGCAGGTCTCCGTCCGGATTTCCGGCCGGAGAAAGCGGAAGCGGGAATATAAATAAAAAAAGGAAGATGAGGATAAATTATGTCTAAAATTTTTACTGCCGAATTTGCCGGAAGGGACATTACCCTAAAGACAAATTATGTGGCCGGCCAGGCCGATGGGGCCATGCTGGTTTATTACGGGGAAACGGTGGTTCTGGTTACCGCTGTTTCTCTAAAGAGTGCCAGAGAGGGGGTGGACTTTCTCCCCCTTACCGTGGATTATCAGGAAATGACCTATGCCGCGGGGAAGATCCCCGGGGGGTTTTTCAAACGGGAAGGCAAGCCCAATGAGCGGGAAACCCTGACCTCCCGTCTCATTGACCGGTCCATCAGGCCTCTCTTTCCTGACGGTTACTGCTTTGAAACCCAGATCGTAGCGACGGTTCTCTCCGTGGCCGACGGCAATGACGCGGACGTGGCGGCCATGCTCGGGGCTTCGGCGGCCCTGGAGATCTCCGATATCCCCTTTAAGGGGCCGATCGCCGGGGTCCGGGTCGGCCGGGTGGAGGGTGAATTCGTCTGTAACCCTTCCACAGAGGTTCTTGCTAAGAGCGAGCTAAATATCTTCCTCGTCGGCCGGAAGGTCTTGCCCGCAGCAGGGGGAGGGGACTACCAGGTCAATCTCGTCATGCTCGAGGGGGAGGCATCGGAAGTCGAAGAAGAGATAATAGTTGAGGCGATCAACTTTGGCCTCCGCTCAATCCGGAAGGTCATCGACCTGCAGGACCGGATCCGTCAGGAGATCGGCAAGGAAAAGAGGGCGGTTAAGGAGAAGCAGATCGATCCTCAAATCATTGAAAAGGTGCGGGAGCTGGCGGAAGCAGGTCTTGGGGAGGTTTTTTCCACCCCGGACAAGACCCAGCGGTATGCCAAACTGGATGCCCTGAGGACCGAGGTGTTGAAGGAAATTACCGGGGAAGACGAGGCGCTTAAGCCCCAGGCCCAGGCGGCCTTTTCCGGGCTGGAAAGGGAAGCGCTAAGGACGATGATCATCCGGCAGAAGCGGCGGATCGACGGCCGCTCTTTAAGCGATATCCGTCCGATCAGCTCGGAGGTGGGAATCCTGCCCAGAACCCACGGCTCCGCCCTGTTTACCCGGGGAGAAACCCAGGCCCTGGCGGTGGTGACCCTGGGAACATCCTCGGACGAGCAGCGTCTCGATTATATAGGCGGAGAAGAGATGCGCTGGTTTATGCTGCATTATAACTTCCCCCCCTTCAGCGTAGGGGAGGCAAAATTCTTAAGGGGGCCGGGAAGGCGGGAGATAGGCCACGGCGCTTTGGCGAGAAAGGCCCTGGTGCCGGTCCTGCCGGATCAGAGCGGTTTCCCCTACACGATCCGGATCGTCTCGGAGGTCCTGTCCTCAAACGGATCCTCTTCGATGGCCACCGTTTGCGGGGGATGTCTCTCCCTGATGGATGCCGGGGTTCCCGTTAGAGATATGGTGGCGGGCATTGCCATGGGATTGCTCAAGGAAAAGGATCAGGTCGCGATCCTCTCGGATATTTTAGGCGATGAGGATCATGCGGGAGATATGGATTTCAAGGTTTGCGGTACGGCCAAAGGGGTCACCGCCATGCAGATGGACATCAAAGTGGATGAGATTGATGAGGAAATCCTCAGCCGGGCCCTGAGCCAGGCCAGGGAGGGCAGGCTGTTTATCCTGGGAAAGATGAAGGAAACCCTGGCAAAACCCAATGCGGAACTTTCGATCTACGCCCCCCGGATAACCACGGTCAAGGTAAAACCGGAGAAGGTGCGCTCGGTGATCGGCAGCGGAGGCAAGAACATTCGCCAGATCATCGCCGAAACCGGGGTGACCATCGATGTCGAGGATGACGGCACCGTCACTATCGCGTCGAACAATGCCGAGGCCGCCGCCCGGGCGGTGGGCATGGTAAAGATGCTCACGGAAGAAGCGGAGATCGGCAACATCTACCGTGGTGTCGTCAAGAAGGTTGTAGATTTCGGGGCTTTCGTCGAGATCCTGCCGGGGACGGAAGGTCTCGTTCACATCTCCCAGCTGGCGAAAGAACGGGTGGGCAAGGTGACCGATATTGTCAATGAGGGCGACGAGATCATCGTCAAGGTGCTGGAGATCGACAAGCAGGGCAAGATTCGTTTGAGCAGAAAGGACGCTCTGGGGGCGAATGTACCATAAGAGCAACCTTCCCTGCGGCATCCGGGTTATCTCGGAAGAGATAACCCAGGTGAGATCGGTTTCCATCGGTGTCTGGGTGCTTTGCGGCTCCCGTCATGAAGACGGGAATATTCAGGGCATCTCTCACTTCCTTGAGCATATGCTCTTCAAGGGCACCGGGAGAAGAACCGCCTTCGATATCGCCTCGGCCGTAGACTCGATCGGCGGGGTAATGAATGCCTATACCAGCAAAGAACTGATCTCCTTCTACCTCAAGGTCCCCGATTACCACTTGAATACCGCCATCGATCTCCTGGCGGATATGTTCGGCAATTCGCTTTTTTTGTCCGGGGAGATAGACAAGGAAAAATCCGTTGTTCTGGAGGAGATAGGTCAACTCCTGGATTCTCCCGCCGAGTATGTCCATGATCTCTTCGAGCAGGTTCTCTGGGAGGGGCAGGCGTTAGGACGTATGATCCTGGGGGACGAGCGGTCGGTCGGCAGGATCACCGGTGATGATCTCCAGGGCTATTTACGCTCCCGCTTCCGCGGCAGGAATCTTATCATCTCCGCAGTAGGCAACCTAAAACATGAACTCCTGACTGACCTGATCGATCGGTCGTTCGGTTCTTTAGGGGCGGGACAGGAGATACGTCATGACGGGCCGCCCCGGCCCCATTGGCAGGTGGCGGTGATCGGGCGGGATCTGGAACAGGTTCATCTTGTTCTGGGGACGAGTGCACCGCAGGCGACCAGTGAAAAAAGGTATGCCGGATATCTGATCAACGCGATGCTGGGAGGTTGCATGAGTTCCCGGCTGTTTCAGGAGATCCGGGAGAAGCGGGCCCTGGCCTACGGGATAAACTCCTTCCTCACCCCGTATTTAGATGCCGGTCTTTTCGGGGTCTACGCCGGGACGGGGGAGGAAAGGGTTGGTGAGGTGATTTCGGTGATCCGGGAGGAGCTCCGGGGCTTTTCGGAAAAGCCGGTGCCCGCCGGGGAACTTCAGGCAGCCAAGGAGCTGCTCAAGGGGAACTTCCTGCTCAGTATGGAAAGCACCGATTGCCGGATGACCAGGCTGGCGAAGAATGAATATTGTTTCGGCCGCTATTTCCCCCTGGAAGAGATTCTCGGGGAAATAGACAAGGTTTCCTCAGGCGAGATCCAGTCGCTTGCCCAGGAGATGTTCCAGCCGGATATGATGGCCCTGGCGGCCGTCGGCAGGGTTGGTAAAAAGGAACTCGAATCTTTGCTTTATTGATCCAACCCCAAAGTGATGAATCCTGTTTATGTCGCTATAAAAAGGATGCCCGGCTCGGAGGATGTCCCCCTGCCGGCCTATATGACGGAGCGGGCCGCCGGGATGGATCTGTTTGCCGCCGTTTCCGCGGAGATTGTCCTTCCCCCGGGGAAGAGATGTCTTATCCCCTCGGGATTTGCCCTGGCCCTGCCGGAAGGTTATGAGGCCGAAATCAGGCCCAGAAGCGGTCTGGCGTTAAAAAATGGCGTCACCGTTCTCAACTCTCCCGGGACCATCGACTCGGACTACCGGGGCGAGGTGGCGGTAATCCTGATCAATCTCGGAGAAGAGCCCTTCATAATCAGGCGTTACGATCGCATTGCCCAGATTATTGTAAAGAGGACAGCTTCCGTCGTCTGGGAAATCAAAGATGATCTCGAGGCCACAGGAAGGGATGGCGGCGGATTCGGTCATACCGGTAACATCTGACTTAATTTTTCTATTTTTCTATTGCAAAGACGTTAACTCTTACATATATTGGCCTCACATTAATTCCCTTACGGTTTCCTCAGGGAAATCGCTTCATGACTCTGGCAGGTCCTGATGAAGATCGGTCGTTTCTTGGCCTTGTTTATGCTCTTGGTTTTTCTCGGTATAGCCTTCGGAGACAGAGGCCTTCTGGATAATTTCAAGATGCGCCGCGAGCTTACGGTCCTCAAAGAAGAAAATCAAAAGATAACAAAGCTCAATACTGAATTGAGAAGGACGGTTTCTCTGCTTAAGGAAGACCTCTCGTATATAGAAAAGGTAGCCAGAGCGGATCTGGGGATGGTTAAGAGGGGGGAGATCGTTTATCGTTTTACTCCATAACAGGTTTCATAGGCTCCGGCAGGGGTCATTTTCGGGGTTGGCCTCACGGAGTCAAGGGGGCAGGAGGGGCCGCCCCGTTTCCTGAGGGGCCGGGATGTAAGGGTTGTGGTGAAAGGCAGGCTGATATGAGCTTTGGAGAAGGTCATATCAAGCAACGGGGATGACGAAAAATCATTGATAATTACATTGCTTTTGAGATTTCTCCCCCCGGTCGAAATGACCGACGAGTTTCAAGGCTATTGTGGAATGCGGGGCGGCCATGTTCAGCTTGAAAGATCTGTTTAAGAAGAACAAACAACTCATCGGACTGGATATCGGATCGAGATCCCTCAAAATGTTTGAGATCATAGACACCCCGAAGGGATACCACCTGAGCAAATTCCAGCATCTCTCTCTCCCCCGGGGGGTCATCGTAAACGGGGAGATAGCAAGACCCTCCGACCTGACGGAGGCTCTCAAAGAGCTTCACCGGCGTTCGAAGTGTTCCGGTAAAGAGGTGGTAACCTCGCTGTCGGGAAACTCGGTGGTAAGCAAGAAGGTAAATTTCAACCAGATGAGCGATGAGGAGTTGAGGGAACTCTTAACCGATGAGGGGAGCAAATACCTGCCTTTTGAGGACATGTCCCGGGTCTATCTCGATTTTCAGATTCTGAAGGGTTCCGACGTGAATCCCAACCAGGTTGAGGTGCTTCTTGCGGCGGCCCAGAAGGCGGTGGTTCACAGTTACACCGAGGCTGTTGCCGGGGCAGGGCTTGCCGTCGTAATTATGGACGTGGACACCTTTGCCCTGGGAACAATGTACGAAGAAAACTACGATTTTGAAGAGGAGGACCTGGATTTCATCGTCAACATCGGGGCGAGCATCACCAATATAAATGCGGTAAAAGGGGGGGTCTCGATCTTTACCAGGGACTTTGTCCTGGGGGGCAACCTGATAACCGAGGCCCTGGAGAGGAAACTGGGGGTGGGTTTTGACGAGGCGGAGAAGATCAAGATTGCCGGGAAGCCTCAAGGGGAGGACCAGGACAGCCTGAAGGAGGAAATGCTTGCCCTTGCCGATCCGATCTTGACGGAGGTGGAGAGGTCCCTTGATTATTTCAAATCCCGCAACCGGGACTACATCAAACATGTAATCGTTTCGGGAGGCACGGCCAAGCTTCCTGGGATCGCGAGGGAACTGGAAGGAAGGCTCGGTATTCCCACCGAGATCGCAAATCCTTTCAAGAAATTGTCATACAACGACAAGACTCTGGATGTCGTCGCCCTGGAAGAACTAGGCCCCCAGGCGGCAGTCGGGATCGGTTTGGCCTTGAGAAGGTTGGAAGATAAATGATCCGGATCAATCTGCTTCCCTACTGGGAGAGGAAAAAAGAGGCCGGCTTCAAAAGACAGATCTTTTTCCTCGGCGGCTCTTTAGGCCTATTTGTCCTGGTGATACTCGGGGTGTTTTTATTTTTCAGCCTGACCGTCGCCGGTCTTACGAAGGAAGAAGAGGAACTTAAGAAGCGTGCGGAACTTCTGGCCAAACAGGCCGGAGACGTAGAGGCCTTCAAGCGGGATAAGGCGGAGGTGGAGAAGAAGCTCGCCGTTATCAACCTTCTTGAGGAGAGGCGGTTCTCCGCGGTGAAATTCCTCGATGAGCTTTCCTCTTTGACCCCGGTTAAGGATGTGTGGCTCGATCGGGTCCGCCAGGAGGCAAACGTAATTCAGTTGGAAGGGTTTGCCAGGGACAATGTGGCCGTCGCCCGGCTCATGAGGAATGCCGAACTGACCGGCCGTTTCAAGTCGGTCGAGCTTATAATCTCCAAGCAGACCGAGATGGAAAAGATTCCGGTGCAACAGTTTCTGCTGCGCTTCGTCCTTGAGGAAAAGGCAAAACCAATCCCGGGCAAGGGCATATGATGAAGACCCAAGAGGCTCTCCGATGGCTATAACCACCTTTGCCGATATCTTGTTGCTTCCGCCCCGAATCAAGGCCCTGATTGTGGTCGGTACCTGCCTGCTTTTGGGGTATGCCTTCTGGTTTTTCTACCTCGGGGAGGCCTGGGAAAAGAAGACCAGGCTGACGGCGTCGGTATCCGAGCTCAAAGAGAGGATCGCCGCGCAGGAAAGGATCATCGCCCAGAGGGATAAACATGCGAGTGAGCTTAAGACCATCAAGGAGCAGTTTAGGCTCGCCCTGATCAAACTTCCGGAGCGCAAGGAGATTCCCGGCTTACTCCGGTCGGTGGCCCTGATAGGCCGCCAGGTAGGCCTGGAGTTCGTTCATTTTGAGCCGATCGCCCCTCCCCCGCCGGATCCCAAAGAAAAGAAGGCGGCGGAGGGAAAAAAGGATGCCAAGGCGATCGAGGAGCCGTTCTACGAGGTAATTCCCATCAAGATGACCGTAAGGGGGAGTTATCACCGGACGGTGGCCTTTTTCGACCGGGTGGCGAGGTTGCCCAGGATCATCAATTTTGAAAATATCCTAAGCGAGGTCCAAGAGAAGAAAGATAAAGGCGCCTTCATAAATACCGCAGGCATATTGAAGACCTATATGTTCAAAGAGGTCA
>JBBIJM010000029.1:0-27594 GCA_037445955.1 Syntrophobacterales bacterium | reverse complement strand
CGGTTCCTGCGTCCTCGATGAAAGTCATTTGCTGGCTGCCGTCAGCTATGTATGCGGTCCGCTTGGGCGCTATTGCTCTTCTGACCGGGGAGATCGGCAGCGGCAAGTCCACCGCGTTGAGGTACGCCGTCGGTCATCTCCACCCCTCCGCTTATTACACCATTCATATTACCGCTACCTCGGGGGCGATCCTCGAACTTTACCGCCAGATTCTTGGGGAGCTGGGAACAGATACCGCCAGTTTCTCCAAGGCGGTCCTACTCAAACGCATTCGGAGTGAAATCACCGAATTGGTCTGCGGGAAAAAGATCCATGTCGTCCTGGTAATTGATGAGGCCTCGTTACTCCGCATCGACGTCCTGGCCGAAATCCCTCTAACGTTTTTGGGGTGTTCACTTTTAAATTTTAAATCCGCAAAATGGTTCACTTTTAATTCTTATTTGACATCACTTGGGACTGCATTTGATTTATTCAGGCAAGTTTAGTAAGGTGGCCTCCGGTTGAAGAACTGCCTTCTTACCGCCGTTTGGAGGAAGATCGACGCCGGCGATTGGATCGATGATGATAATTTACGTATATGCAACCGGAAGAGACGATAGGGAAATCAGGAACATAATCGACCTCTATCGCCAGGCCGGCTGGTGGGGAAGAAAAGGGGATGATCTTGAGCTTGTCTCCCGCCTGGTTGCCGGCAGCCATTGTTTTCTCCTGGCCTCAAACGGCGCGGAGATTGTAGGTATGGGACGGGCGATATCGGATCGGGCAAGCGACGCCTACCTCCAGGATGTGACGGTCCGCTTGCCGTACCGGGGGCGGGGAATAGGAACGGAGATCATCAGGCGCCTCGTTGTCCGGTTGCGGGAGGACGGAATCAAATGGATCGGTCTCATTGCCGAGAGGAATTCCTTTCCCTTTTACCAGTGCCTGGGATTTAAGGTAATGAGTGATTCAACTCCAATGGTTATGAAGGCTTATGACTGAATTCATCAAGTTAAGACCCGCGGATTATCTGGCCCTGAAGGGTTTTTTTATAAACCAAAGATCAAGATTGTCGATCTACTCCCTGCCCTCGTTAATCGCTTGGAACAGCGGTTCTTATGAAACGTACTATCGCCTTGTGGATCAATGGCTTCTTATGGCCTCCTCCTCAAAGAGCGACGAGGGCCGCGGTTATCTGATTCTGCCGCTCTCAGCAGAGGGAGAAATAGCCCCGGAAGAAATGTACGATCTGGCCAAATCTTTGGGTTATGGTGAATACCGCTTCATCCCCGAAGATTACTTGAGAAGACAGGACCCGGGGATTATCTTGAAATATTTTGAGCCGACGGAGCAGGCGGAGTATGAAGATTACATCTACGAAGCCTCGGAGCTTGCGGAGCTTCCCGGTCGGAGATTTACCAAGAAGAGAAACCATATCCATCAGTTCGAGAGGGAATATCTTGATTTGAAAAGGGTGGCGATGGAGGGGATAACCGATGAGAACAAGAGGGAATGTCGGGAATTTTTGGACGAGTGGTGTCGGGATTATCCCTGTGAGGGGGAAGAAGGCGAGCAGTTGAACTGTGAAAGAAAGGCAATCCACGTAACCCTGGATAACATGGAATTGTTTGAGATGTGCGGCCTTGCCGTCCGGATTGACGGACGGTTGAGCGCCTTTGCCTTTGTCAGCCGTTTGACGGAAGACACGGGGGTTTTAAATTACCAGAAGGCCTTTTCCCAGCACCGCGGCCTGTATCAATTTCTGGATAGAGAGTGCATAAGGGGTTGCTTTTCCAAATATGCCTACGTGAACAAGGAAAGCGACATGGGCTTGCCCGGGCTGGCGCAAGCGAAGAAATCCTATTTTCCGGCGATCAGGTTGAAGTCGTACCGGTTGAAACTTAAAACGGCCAGGTAATTCTTTCTTGACTTTCTTGCTGGCCATATGGTAGCAGTTACTTCCGCCTATCTGGGTAACGGATAGCTTTGAATAATGTCGTTTCGAGGAGCGTAAGGGACGAGAAATCTTTAAGCAGCAGAGGATCAAGATTTCTCGCTTCGTTCTAAATGACACAGATGCCGTCGAAATGACAAAATCAGCAACACTTCAAAGCTCTCGTAACAACAAGCGGTAAACCCTCCGGCATAGGTAAGAGAGACTCCGAGAAAGGACTACGATGCCCGAGAGCTATACCCTCCTTATCATACCCAAAGAGAAAAGCTCCGCCAAAAAGGTGGCCCTTCCGGGTAGGATCATCACCTCTTTCCTTGTCCTCTTCGGGGTTATCACCCTTTCGTTCATGTATGTCGTATATGATTATATCAATATCAAAAGAAGCAACACCGAGCTTGCCCGCCTTAAGATTTTAACCAAGGAACAAGGCTCGATGATCGACGGGTTGACCGCCCGGGTGGAGGGTTTCGCCGGCCGGATCGAGTCGTTAAACCAGTTTGAGAGAAAAATCAGGATCATGGCCAATATCGAACGAAGCCCCAACAAGCAACAACTGCTGGGGGTCGGCGGGCCGATGCCGGAGGAGGCCAGGGCCAAGGCGAAACACGAGGGCGAGAAAAAGGCTCTAATAGCCGATCTCCATCAGGAGATCGACCAACTGGCAAGGGAGGCGGAGATTCGGGAAAAGAGTCTGGCGGAAATGCTGGAATACTTCCGGGAACAGAAATCCATCAAGGCCTCAACCCCGTCCCTCTGGCCGGTAATGGGCTGGGTAACGTCCGAATACGGCCAGCGGAATTCGCCCTTTACCGGAGAGAGAGAATTTCACGCCGGAATCGATATTGCCACCCGGATGGGCAAGCCGATAATAGCGCCGGCGGATGGCCTGGTTACCGAGGTCGGCTTCCGGCAGGATTTCGGAAACCTGGTTAAGATCGACCATGGTCACGGGTATTCGACCCTGTACGGACACCTCCTCAGGCCCCAGGTGAAGGAGGGCGGCACTATCAAGAGGGGCCAGGTCTTGGGCTACGTTGGTAATTCCGGCCAGAGTACCGGACCTCACCTCCATTTTGCCGTTTTCCGACAAGGGGCGGCGGTCAATCCCCGCAAGTATTTAAACTGATATAATCCTTGATAATTTAAACTACCAGCCGGTGAGATTTGCCGGTTTTTTTTTCGGAAGGGCAAGAGATGTTCGAGTATATTCTAAAGAAAATCGTCGGCAGCAAGAACGATCGGGAGTTGAAACGCCTCACCGTTATCATGAGGGAGATAAGCGACCTGGGGGAGACGATCTGTGCCTTAAGCGACGGGGACCTGCGGGCGAAGACCGCATATTTCAAACAAAAACTGCACCAGGGGTCCTCCCTCGAAGATATCCTCCCCGAGGCCTTCGCCGTGGTCCGGGAGGTCTCCCGCAGGGCGGTTCAAATGCGGCCTTTTGACGTTCAGATAATCGGAGGTTTAGTCCTTAACGAAGGCAAGATCGCCGAGATGAAAACGGGGGAAGGCAAAACCCTGGCCGCGACCCTTCCCCTTTATCTCAATGCGTTGACCGGAAAAGGGGTCCATCTGGTTACGGTAAACGACTATCTCGCCCGCCGGGACGCCGCCTGGATGGGGCCGATCTTTACTTTCCTCGGCCTTTCCGTCGGGGTTATAGTTCACGGAATGGATGACGAGGCAAGGAGAAACGCCTACCGCGCCGATGTCACCTACGGGACAAACAACGAGTTCGGTTTCGACTATTTGAGGGATAATATGAAATTCGATCTGGCCGACTATGTCCAGAGGGGATTTCATTATGCCATCGTCGATGAGGTGGACAGCATTCTCATCGATGAGGCCAGGACCCCGCTTATCATCTCCGGCCCTTCGGAGGAATCGACGGACAAATATTACCGGATCAACCAGGTGATCCCCCGGCTGAGGAAGGATAACGACTATTCCCTCGATGAGAAGAGCCGGACGGCGGTCTTGACCGAGGAGGGGATAGCCCGGGTGGAGCAGCTCATGAAGGTGCAGAACCTCTACGAGCCGAAGAATATCGAGATCCTCCATCACGTAAACCAGGCGCTTAAGGCCCACACCCTCTTCCATCGGGACGTGGATTATCTGGTGAGGGACGGCAAGGTCATTATCGTCGATGAATTTACCGGCCGGATCATGCCGGGGAGGCGTTACAGCGACGGACTTCACCAGGCCCTGGAGGCGAAGGAAAACGTAACCATAGAGAAGGAGAACCAGACCCTGGCCTCGATCACCTTCCAGAATTATTTCCGGATGTATGAGAAGCTCGCGGGGATGACCGGAACCGCCGACACCGAAGCGATCGAGTTCAAGAAGATATATGATCTCGATGTGGTTGTGGTTCCGCCCAACATGCCGATGATCAGGACCGACCATCCCGATGTGATATACAAGACCCAGAAGGAGAAATTTGAGGCGATCATCGAAGAGATAAGGGTTCTCCATAACTCAGGGAGACCGGTTCTGGTCGGGACGATTTCCATCGAGAAATCCGAATTGCTCTCGAGGTATTTGAGCCGCACCGGGATCAAACATCACGTTCTCAATGCGAAACATCATGAAAAGGAGGCGGAGATCATCGCTCAGGCCGGCCAGCCGGGGATGGTGACCATTTCGACGAACATGGCCGGCCGCGGCACCGATATCAGGCTGGGGCAGGGGGTGGCCGAACAGGGAGGTCTCCATATCCTGGGCACGGAACGTCATGAGAGCAGAAGGATAGATAACCAGTTACGGGGGCGGTCCGGCCGGCAGGGGGACATGGGCTCTTCCCGGTTCTATCTCTCCCTGGAAGACGACCTTATGAGGATCTTCGGCGGCGAGAGGATATCTTCCCTGATGGACAAGATCGGCCTGGAAGAGAATGAGCCGATCGAACACAAGTTGATTTCCCGGGCCATCGAGAATGCCCAAAGAAGGGTGGAGGGCCATAACTTCGAGATCCGGAAGCACCTGCTTGAGTATGACGATGTGATGAACCGCCAGCGGAAGGTGATCTACGAGCAGCGGAAGAAGGTCCTCCGCGGGGAGGATGCCTGGGCGGATCTGGAGGAAATGACAGGCGAGATAGCGGAGGATCTGGTTGATCAGTTCGCAGACGAGAAGGCAAAAAGGGAAGAGTGGAACCTCAAGGGTCTAGACGAGATGATTTTCAAACAGTTCTCCCTGCGCCTGAATCTTTTTGAAAGGAAAGACCCTTATTCCCGGGAAGATATCGCCTTGATCATCGTCGAGAAGGTTATCAGCCTGCTTCGGGCGAAGGAGGCGGAGTTCGGCGGGCCGATTATGGAGTACCTGATCAAGATGATCATGCTCCAGTCCCTTGATGTTCGCTGGAAGGAACAGCTTCTGGCCATGGACCATTTGAAAGAGGGGATAGGCCTCCGGGGCTACGCCCAGAAGGATCCGGTCAGGGAGTATCAGCGGGAAGGGTATGAGATGTTCATGGATATGATCTCCCGGATAAAGACGGATACCCTGGAGAAGCTCTGCCTGGTCAGGATCCAGCGGGAAGAGGACATTGAAGAGATCCGCCCCAGCGAGAAGCAGGAGATGTACCTCTCCCGGGGAGGAGAGAGAGAGGTCCCGGCCACCGTTAAGAGGGAGGGCAGGAAGGTAGGAAGAAACGATCCCTGCCCCTGCGGAAGCGGAAAAAAATTCAAGAAATGCTGTGATAAGACACAAACGGGGGCGATGGCATGAGGGAAAAAGGCGAAGGCTATCGGGTGCGGGGATTCCTGGCCAACGGGATTGCCGCGGGGATCAAGAAAGACGGCGGAAGGGATCTGGCCCTTATTTATTCGGAAAAACCCGCCTGCGCCGACGGTGTTTTTACCGCCAATACCTTTAAAGCGGCCCCGGTTATTCTGGCCCGGGAGAGGATCAAAAACGGTTACGCCCAGGCGATTGTCGTAAACAGCGGCAATGCCAACGCGGCAACCGGGGCGGAGGGATATGACCGCGCCTGCGCCATGTCCAGGGCCGTTTCAACGGAGCTTAAGATAAAAGACGACCTCGTCCTGACTGCCTCAACCGGGGTCATCGGGGTTCCCCTCCCTGTTCACAAGATCGAGGCCTCTGCGGGGTCTTTAGTTTCCGGCCTGAAGGAGGAGGGGATAGAGATAGCCGAAGAGGCCATCATGACCACCGACCGATTTCCCAAGCTGGCCCGGGAGAAGTTCGTCGTCGGGGGAAAGGAGGTCACGATCTGCGGAATGGCGAAGGGCGCCGGGATGATCGAGCCGAATATGGCCACGATGCTGGCCTTCATCCTGACTGATCTTAACGTGAAACGGGAGATCCTGGCGCCGGTCTTTCGCGAGGTGGCCGATCTGACCTTCAATGCCATAACCGTGGACGGGTGCATGAGCACCAATGATACCGCCATTATCATGGCCAGCGGTTTCGCCGGCAACAAGGAGATCGTAAACCGCCGAAAGGAGGCGGGGATATTTAAAGAAAAACTCCACCGGGTTATGTCGAGACTCGCCAAAGAGATAGTGAGAGACGGCGAAGGGGCGACCAGGGTCATGGAAATAGCGGTAACCTCGGCCGCAAGCCGTTCGGAGGCCAGGAAGGCGGCCTATGCCATAGCCAACTCGAACCTGGTAAAGACGGCCTTCTTCGGCGGCGATCCTAACTGGGGGAGGATAATCTCGGCCCTGGGTTCGCTCGGTTTGCCGTTGCCCGTGTCGCAGGTAGAGGTGGCCCTTGAGGGGACACCTATCTTCAAGAATGGGGGCGGCATAACCGCCAATGAAGAGGCGGTCGCCCGGGTGATGCAGCAGGATTCGATCCGGGTCGAGGTAGATCTGGCCAGAGGGACCAGGGCCTTTACAGTTTATGCCTCGGATCTTACCTTCGACTATGTCAAGATTAACGCCCACTACCGCACCTGATGGAAAAAGCCGAAATATCCGCCTGTTTTATGTTGCCTAAATTCGGCATTTATGTTAAACCCTGCGGACTTCACACATCCCTTCTGCGGTGTGTTGCCTTCCAGATGTGGAGGTTGACCGTTTAATCAGGAAGGGATGGAGGAATAAAAACACAAAAGAAAGGGAGTTTGTTATGGCCAGTATTTCGATGAAAGCTCTGCTTGAAGCGGGGGTCCACTTCGGTCATCAGACCAACAAGTGGAATCCCAAGATGAAACCCTATATCTTCGGGGCGAGAAACAACATCTACATTATCGATCTCCAACAGACCGTCGGTTTGTTTCAGATCGCCTACAACTTTGTTGCGGAGACCGCGGCGGCGGGGAAGGATATCCTTTTCGTCGGGACGAAGAAGCAATCGCAGGAATCGATAGGAGAGGAAGCGACCAGGGCCAATATGCCCTATATAAACCAGCGCTGGCTGGGGGGGATGCTGACCAATTTTGTCACCATTAAAAAGAGGGTTGACCGGCTCAACTCACTGGATAAGATGTTTGCCGACGACAGCGTCAAGGCCTTTCCCAAAAAGGAGATCCTCAAACTGCAGAAGGAGCGGGACAAGCTAAAGAAGGTTTTAGGGGGGATCCGGGAAATGAAAGAGCTGCCCGGCGGGGTGTTCATCATCGACCCCAAGCGGGAGCATATAACCGTCCGGGAGGCCCGCAAACTTCAGATTCCAATCGTTGCCATAATCGATACCAATTGTGATCCCGACGAGATCGACTACATCATTCCCGGCAACGACGATGCCATAAGGGCCATTAAACTCTTCTCCGCCAAGATGGCCGACGCGGTGCTGGAAGGCCGGAGGAGGTATGAAGAGAGGCTCCAGGCGGAGAGCGACAAGACAACTGCCCAGGGTGATTTTTCGTCATCGGCCAACGAGGAGGACGATGTCCCGGAGTACGAGGAGATAAAGGGCGGCGAGGAAAACCTTGAAGCGGGCAAATAAGACTAACTGATTATATCTGGATAGGGGAGGATATTTAATTGGAAATCACATCGGAAATGGTTAAATTACTCAGGGCGAAAACCGGCACGGGGATTATGGATTGCAAGGAAGCTCTTACCGCGGCCGACGGGGATATGGAAAAGGCCGTTGACTATTTGAGAAAGAAGGGGATGTCCGCGGCGACGAAACGCTCCTCCAAGGCGGCCAAAGAGGGAACCGTTGCCTCGTATATTCACATGGGAGGGAAGATCGGGGTTCTGGTGGAGCTTAATTGCGAAACCGACTTTGTAGCCAAAACGGAAGATTTTCAGAATCTGGCCAGGGATCTGGCCATGCATGTTGCGGCTTTCAACCCCCGTTTCGTAAGGTCCGAAGAGGTCCCGGCGGATATACTCGAACGGGAGAAGGAAATCTATCGCGCCCAGGCCAGGGAAGAGGGGAAGCCGGAGAAGATCTGGGATAAGATCATCGAAGGCAAGCTCCGTAAATATTACGAGGATGTCTGTCTTTTAGATCAGAAATTCGTAAAGAACAACGACCTTGCCGTTTCTGCGGTGGTGACGAATCTCATTGCCAAGACCGGGGAGAACATCGTTATCCGGCGTTTTGCCCGGTTCCAGTTGGGCGAAGATCAGGGCTGACCCGGCAATACACCCCAAATCACGCCGGTCATGGGGAATAACAAGATGGAACAGGCGGCTTATAAAAGGGTCCTCCTCAAGTTAAGCGGGGAGGCCCTTATGGGAGAGAAGTCCTTCGGCATAGATACGGACATAGTTGCCGGGATAGCCGGGGAGATTTGTGAGGTCAGCTCGTTGGGCGTAGAGCTGGGGATCGTGATCGGCGGCGGAAATATCTTCCGCGGTTTCGAAGGCAGCGCCAAAGGGATGGACCGGACTTCCGCGGACTACATGGGAATGATCGCAACGGTGATCAATAGTCTGGCCTTGCAGGGGGCCCTGGAGAGGCTTGGCCTCAAGACCAGGGTCATGACCGCCATCGAGATGAAGGAGGTGGCCGAGCCTTACATCCAGCGGCGGGCGATTGCCCACCTGGAGAAGAGGTTCGTCGTGATCTTTGCCGGAGGCACGGGCAATCCCTATTTCACCACCGATACCGCGGCGGCGCTTCGGGCGATGGAGATCAAGGCGGAAATCCTGCTTAAGGCTACCAAGGTCGATGGGGTATATGATAAGGATCCGGTGAAATTTCCCGAGGCCATCCGGTATGAACAAATCAGCTATACCGAGGTGTTGGCGAGATCCCTCAAGGTCATGGATGCCACGGCCATTTCCCTTTGCCGGGATAACCGCCTTCCCCTGGCGGTCTTTGATCTGAACCGGAAGGGCAATATCAAACGGGTAATCCGCGGGGAGGCGGTCGGAACCAGGGTTGGTCTATAGGCGAGATCAGAATGTTTGGGGAAATGAAAGCCCTGATGCATTGCTTGATTTTCGCTTCTGCCTTTGTTCTTCGTCATTCTGACCCCATCCGGGTCATACTGTAGTCATACTGTAGAGGTCATAAGGAAGTCCTGTATGAAAGAATTGATATTTGAGCAACTCAATGATGCAGCCGAGAAAGGCATTCGGGCCTTTGAAAAATCCCTGGGCAAGGTAAGGACGGGAAGGGCGTCTCTGGCTCTGCTCGACGGGATAAAGGTAGAATATTACGGCACCCCTACCCCGCTTAATCAAGTGGCTTCCCTGTCGGTGCCGGAGAGCAGGCTGATCGTCATCGCCCCCTGGGATGCTTCGGTCATCGGCGCAATCGAGAAGGCGATTTTGAAATCCGATCTCGGCCTCAATCCGTCAAACGACGGGAAGGTAGTTCGGATCTCGATTCCGGTCCTTACCGAGACGAGAAGAAAGGAACTGGTAAAGGTCGTCAAAAAGATGGCGGAGGAGTGCAAGATAGCCCTTCGCGGCGTTCGCCGGGACGCGAATGAAGAGTTCAAGAAATTGAAAAAGGACGGCGAGGTCTCGGAAGACGAGTTTCACGATTGCCAGGACAAGGTGCAGAAGAGTACCGATCGGCTCATGGAGAAGGTCGATCTCATTCTTGATCAAAAAGAGAAAGAGATTATGGAAATCTAGGATCAAGAACCAGCCCTTAAATGATATTAATCAATCCTGAAAAGGTTCCAAAACATATCGCCATCATCATGGACGGCAACGGCCGCTGGGCCCAGAAGCACGCCCTGGGCAGGATCTCCGGTCACAGGAAGGGGGCGGAAGCGGTAAGGAGGACGGTCAAGGCCTGCCGGGAGCTGGCGATCGATTGCCTCACCCTTTATGCCTTCTCTTCGGAAAACTGGCTCCGGCCTGATCAGGAGGTCAGGGCCCTGATGGGGCTGCTTAAGAATTTCCTGAAATCCGAGATCCCCCTGCTTGGGGAAAACGGAATCAGCCTGAGGGTCATAGGCGAGGTAAGCCGTCTTGACAAATCCCTCCGGAAACTCCTCGATCAGGCGGTCGAGGCCACGTCGATGAACCGGGAGATGATCCTGGTTTTGGCATTGAGTTACGGAAGCCGTGACGAGATCCTCGAGGCGGTCAAGAAGCTTTCCCTCAAGGTAAGGCAGGAAGGGCTCAGACCCGAGGAGATAACAAAGGAGATTTTTGAGGACAATCTGTACACCGCAGGGCTTCCCGAACCGGATCTGATCATCCGCACGAGCGGCGAATACCGCTTGAGCAATTTCCTCCTGTGGCAGTGCGCCTATAGCGAGCTCTACTTTACCGATGTCCTCTGGCCCGATTTCTCCCGGGAAGACCTCCTCGAGGCGATTGCCGACTTCCAGAAGAGACAAAGGAGATTCGGTCTTGTGAACGGTCAGGAGATGCGGGACTGACCCGGCGGCCGGTCAAGCAAAGAATTAAAGAGGAATGTCCTTAAATGGGGGCTCACCTGAATAGATGGCTTACCGGCCTGCTTGTCCTGCCGGGGATACTCCTGCTGATAGGATACGGATCGGCCTTCCACTTCAGCCTGCTGATTTCCGTCGTGGCAATTCTTGCGCTTATGGAATATTACCGGATGGTAATGGGGCCAGGTTGTCAGGGGGAGAAGGTATTGGGCTTGGCCGTATCCCTCGGGTTGGTTCTCGCGGCACAACGGGGCGACCAGGCGCTGCTGTTGGCTATTTTGTCCCTGACCGTGCCTGTCGTCTTTATAGGCGGCCTCTGGAGAGGTTCCAGCAGGACCTTTGACGTTATAACGGTCGTCGCCGTCGCTGCGGGGGTGTTTTATATTACCCTGGGGTTGGCCCATTTTATCTTCCTGAGGAAGCTTCCCTCCGGGACGATCTGGGTCTTTTTTGTCCTGACTCTGGCCTTTGCCGGAGATACAGCGGCCTTTTATACCGGGAGTCTGCTGGGCGGAAGAAAATTGCTCCCGACGATCAGCCCCGGGAAAACCGTCGAAGGGACCCTGGGACTCATCGGAGGGAGCACCGCGGCCTGTCTCGTTTTTAAATGGGCTTTTCTGCCGGGGCTCCCCTGGTACCACGCCGCCGCCCTCGGGATTTTCGGCAGTGTAATCGGCCAGCTCGGCGATCTTTCCGAATCGGCCTTAAAGAGGCATTTCGGCTTGAAGGATTCCGGATCCCTCCTGCCGGGCCACGGGGGCATTCTCGATCGCATCGACTGCCTGCTTTTCATTGTTCCGTTTGTTTATTATTACCGGATGTTTATCCTGTCATGAAGACCATCTCCCTGCTCGGTTCAACCGGGTCTATCGGCGTCAATACCCTGGATCTGGTCGAGAGATACCCGGAACGATTCCAGATCTGCGCCCTGGCAGCCGGGGTGAACATCGAGCTCTTGAAGAGACAGATAGAGAGGTTTCGTCCCGGGGCGGTGGCGGTCATAGATGAGGCCCATGCCCGGGGGCTGGCGGATCTTCCCGCCTCGGTGAGGCCGGCGGATATCCTCTTCGGGAAAGAGGGTTACGAGGCCATAGCGGCTCATCCCGAGGCTGATCTCGTCGTTTCTGCTCAGACCGGGGCCGCAGGTCTCCTGCCCACCTATGCCGCCCTTAAGGCGGGAAAAGACGTGGCCCTGGCCAACAAGGAAGCCCTGGTCATGGCCGGGGGGCTGATAATGAAGGAGGCCGGAAGGAGAGGGTCGAAGATACTGCCTGTGGACAGCGAGCACAGCGCCATCTTCCAGTGCCTCCAGGGGCAAAGGGGAAATTCTTTAAAGAGGGTAATCCTAACCGCCTCCGGCGGACCGTTCTTTAATCTCGAGAAAGGGGCCCTTCAGGCGGTTAAACCGGAAGACGCCTTAAGGCATCCCAACTGGAAAATGGGCAGGAAGATAACCGTCGATTCGGCGACGATGATGAACAAGGGTTTAGAGGTGATCGAGGCGGGATGGCTGTTTGATCTTGTGATGTCAAAAATCGCCGTGGTAGTCCATCCGCCAAGCGTCATCCATTCGCTGGTGGAGTTCGTGGACGGATCGATCCTGGCCCAGCTTGGGGTTGCGGACATGAGGATTCCGATCGCCTACGCCCTTTCCTACCCCGAACGGCTTTTCGGGGCGGGGCCGGAGCTCGACCTGCTAAGAGCCGGTCCCCTCGAATTTATTCCTCCGGATGTGGAAAAATTCCCAAGCCTCCGCCTGGCCCGTGAGGCGGCCATCGCCGGGGGCACCATGCCGGCGGTTCTCAATGCGGCCAATGAGGGGGCGGTAGAGGCCTTCATTTCAGGCAGGATTGGTTTTATGGAGATTCCGGAGATAATTGAGAGGGTAATGGATAGGCATCTCCCCAAGGGAGCGGCGAACCTGGAAGAGATTCTTGAGGCTGACCGGTGGGCCAGAGGGGAGGCCGGACGGCTGGCCGGCGGCGAGGCAACGAAAAGGAGGGGGAATTAGTTGGTGGGAATAAGTATATTTGCGTTGATTATTTTGCTGGGGGTGCTCATCTTCGTTCACGAACTGGGCCATTTCCTAGCGGCCAAAAGGGCCGGGGTAGGGGTGGAGAAATTTTCGCTGGGCTTCGGGCCGAAGCTCTTCGGGAAAAAAATAGGCGAGACCGAATATCTTCTGTCCCTGATCCCCCTGGGCGGCTACGTCAAACTGGCAGGTGAGTCGGAAGGGGAGATCCCGCCGGGGGGAGAGGCGAGCCATTATTTCAACAAGAGGTCGGTCTACGTAAGGTTTGCTATTGTCGCGGCGGGTCCTTTGTTTAATCTTCTCCTTGCGGTCCTGATCTTCTCGGCGGTGGGCATGATCGGCCTGCCGGTCCTTACCGCCAAGATAGGGGGATTTACGGAGATATCCCCGGCTAACGAGGCGGGCATCAGACAGGGCGATATCGTCCTGGCCATCGACGGCCGGGAGGTGTCCAGATGGGACAGGATGGCCGAGATAATCCGAAAGAGCGGAGGGAAAGAACTGGCGTTAAGCGTTTTGAGGGGGGAGGAGCGGCGGGAGATAACGATCAAACCCCGAGCCATTATCGGCAAGAACATCTTCGGTGAGGAGATGGAAACCTATGTCATCGGGATAACCCCCGCTCCGGATACGGTGGTCGAGAGGGCGAATCCCGTTGCCGCCGTCTATCGGGGCTTTGTTCAGACCTGGAACATGACGAAACTTACCGTCTTGACGGTGGTCAAGATGGTGCAGGGGATCGTTTCTCCGAAAACCTTAGGGGGGCCCATTCTGATCGCCCAGATAGCCGGCTCCCAGGTCAAGGAGGGACTGATCCCCTTTATCCTTTTCATGGCCGTATTGAGTATCAACCTGGCCATCCTCAATCTCCTCCCGGTTCCCGTTCTCGACGGCGGGCATCTGCTGTTTTTCTTAATCGAGATGATCCGGGGAAGGGAGATCGGGATCAAATGGCGGGAGAGGGCCCAGCAGGTAGGCCTGGCGTTGATCGTCATGCTGATGCTCTTTGTCATCTTTATGGACATAGAGAGGCTCAATCTGGATATTTTCAAGTAACATGCTGACCCTGGCCGTCGATACCTCAAGCGCAACGGCGAGCGTTGCCCTCCTGGAGGGGGAGAGGCTCCGGGGGGAGGTCTTCCTTGCCGAGCCCAAGGAGCATTCCCCGGTTTTACTTTCCTTGATCGACGAGCTCCTCTTGAGGTCCCGGCTTAAGATTCAAGATATCGACCTCTTTGTCTCCACCGTAGGTCCCGGTAATTTCACCGGTTTGAGAATCGGGGTCTCTACAATCAAGGGGCTTGGCCTTGCGGCGGACAGGCCCGTTGCCGGCGTCTCTTCCCTCGAGACCCTGGCTATGAATCTGCCTTTTGCCGGGCCTGCCCTCTGCCCTATGCTCGATGCGAGACGCGGTCAAATCTATTCGTGCCTGTACGAGGCCTCCCGGGGGGGAACGATCCGCCCGATTGCCGAAGAGAAAGTGGCGGCAATCGAAGATATTTTGAAAAACATTGAGCAAGAGACTGTTTTTCTCGGGGTAAGCGCCCTGGCCGCCCGGGAGGTTATCACCGAATGTCTCGGGGAGAAGGCCCGTTTTCTCCCGGAACCATACAACTACATCAAGGCCCAGGCGGCAGGGCTTCTGGGGCTGAGGATCCATAGGGAAGGGAAGGCCCTTTCCCCCGGGGAACTCTGTCCCCGCTATCTGCGCGCCCCGGATTAATTATTGAGCTTGACTTGATTAATTAATTAATTAATATAAATTCTTGGACGAGCCCAAAAACCCTCCGGTATGAGGGCGATTTTATTTAAAGAAGGTATTATGGGACACGACACTTATATCGTTAAGGAAGGGTTTCCCTTCATCGGGATCGCCTTCTTCCTGACGGCCATTTCAATTTATTTCGGGTATTTTTGGCCAACGCTTTTCCTCTTGGCTTTGACCGTCTTTATAATCTGTTTTTTTCGCAACCCGGAAAGGAAGATTCCCGCCGATGAAACGGCGATAGTCTCTCCCGCCGACGGGAAGGTCATCAAGATTGAAGAGGTGGTGACAAAACGGGGGTCGTTTAAACTTGTATGCATCTTCATGAATGTCTTCAACGTCCATGTCAACCGGATCCCGTATGGGGGAACGATAACGGCTATTAATTACTATCCCGGCAAGTTCATCCGGGCCGATCTGGACAAGGCGTCGGTCCTGAATGAAAGGAATCAGGTGGTGCTCGAAACCCCGAGGGGAGAGATAATCTTCGTCCAGATCGCCGGTCTTATCGCCCGGCGGATAGTGAGTTGGATAAACGTGGGTTTGAAGGTGGAGAAAGGGGCGAGATTCGGGCTGATCCGGTTTGGCTCCCGGGTCGATGTCTATCTTCCCCGGGACGTCGAGATCCGGGTACAGACGGGCCAGAAGGTAAAGGCCGGAGAGACGGTTATAGGAGGTTTTCGATGAGAAATCGACCCTACTTCAAACGGATGAGATTCAATAAAGGGATATATGTTCTGCCGAACATCTTTACCACCGCCAATCTCTTCTGCGGCTTTTATGCAATCATTGCCGCCATGAAACAGGAATTCCAGATCGCGGCTATCTTCATCGTCTTTTCCTTGATCCTGGATGTCCTCGATGGAAGGATAGCCCGGATAACCAAAACCACGAGCAAATTCGGCAGCGAATACGATTCTCTGGTGGATCTGGTGGCCTTTGGCGTGGCGCCGGCGGTTTTGCTCTACAACTGGTCCCTATTGGCCTACGGACGGATCGGCTGGCTTATAGCCTTTTTATTTGTGGCCTGCGGGGCGCTGCGCCTGGCCCGCTTCAACGTTCAGATCGGCCTGATCGAGAGCAAGGTCTTCAATGGGCTCCCGATCCCCGGGGCCGCCTCGGTAGTGGCCACGATGATCCTGTTTTATTATTATCTCGGAGGGGAGGGGGATTTTAAGAATCCCGTCATCCTCTTTCTGGTGACGGCCCTGTCTCTTCTGATGGTAAGCAGCATTAAATATTATAGTTTCAAGGATATGAACGTATTGGCCAGAAAGCCATTTACGTCTTTTGTCCTTATTGTCCTGATCATGATCATAATTGTGGCGGAGCCCCAGATGATGCTGTTTGCCTTTGCTTTGGGCTACAGCATCTCCGGACCGGCCTGGTATGCGGCCAGATGGGTCAATAAACAGCGTCTCGAGGCGAGACAAAAGATCGAGAAGTCGGAAAACAAAGAACACCTGGTTTAAGGAGAAGGGATAGATGAAAAGGTTCAACGTGGCAGTGGTAGGTGCAACCGGTGCGGTAGGGAACGAGATGATCCGGATCCTTGAGGAAAGACGGTTTCCGGTAAATAATTTAAAACTTCTGGCCTCGGAGCGGTCGGTGGGCCGGGGTATCGATTATTGCGGCCGGACCCATCCTGTGGAGCTTCTCAAGGAGGATGCCTTCGCCGGCGTTGAGATCGGCCTCTTTTCCGCCGGAGGGGGAATCAGCGAACGGTTTGCCCCCCTGGCCGTCCGGGCCGGAGCTGTCGTTATCGACAATACCAGCGCCTTTCGCCTGGTTCCCGAGATTCCCCTGGTAGTCCCGGAGGTTAACTCCCACGCGATAGGCCGGTACAAGGTGCGGGGCATCATTGCCAATCCCAACTGTTCTACGATTCAGATGGTCGTTGCCTTAAAACCGATCCACGACGCGGTGAGGATCAAGAGGATAGTGGTCTCGACCTACCAGTCCGTATCCGGGACGGGCAAGAAGGCCATCGCCGAGCTTATGGATCAGAGCCGGGCCATCATCAACGGCCAGACGGCGGAGGCGAAGGTCTATCCCTACCAGATCGCCTACAACTGTCTTCCCCACATCGACGTTTTTCTCGAAAACGGTTACACCAAGGAAGAGATGAAGATGGTCCGGGAGACGAAGAAGATCTTTGAGGACGAGGCCATCGCCGTGACCGCAACCACCGTCCGGGTGCCGGTTCTCTATGGACATTCGGAGGCGGTGAACATAGAAACGCGAAAGAAGATCACCGCCTCTGAGGTTCGGAGACTTCTCGAGGAGGCGCCGGGGGTTAAGGTCTTGGACGACCCTTCGGTCAATATGTATCCTCTGGCGATCCACGCCGCCGGCCGGGACGAGACCTTCGTAGGGAGAATCCGGGAGGACGAATCCATCGAAAACGGGATAAATATGTGGATCGTTGCGGATAATATCCGCAAAGGCGCCGCCTTAAACGCCGTCCAGATTGCCGAGATATTGATCAAAGAATATCTATGAGGATTATCGGCGGGGAAGCCCGGGGCAGGGGTTACCCCCTTCCCCGGGGCTTCAAGGCGAGACCGACCTCCGATTCGCTCCGGGAGAACCTCTTCAATATCCTTCCTCCGGTTGAGGGGAAGCGGTTTCTCGATCTTTTCGCCGGGACCGGATCCGTCGGCCTTGAGGCCTTAAGCCGGGGCGCCAGGCAGGTGGTTTTCGTCGAGATCGAGGGCGTCTATACAGACCACTTGAAAGGCCTCCTTGGGAACTTTCCCGCGGGTGATTGCGGAGAGGTTATTTCGGCGGATTTCGGATGCGCCCTTCGAGACCTCGCCTTGCGGGGTAGCAACTTCGATATTGTCTTTGCCGATCCCCCTTATGCCCGGGGTTATCTCGGCAGGGTGCTTGTGGAGCTTGGGTCGTTTGCCGGCCAGGGCAGGATCCTCGAGGCTGGCGGGATCCTCGTCCTCCAGCATTCGGCCCGGGAGGACCTAGAGGAGAGAGAACCCTTCCTTCTTGGGAAAAGGAGAAGATACGGAGACTCGATCCTGACCTTTATGGAAATGAAGAATTCAGAAACAAGGTAGGAAGTTATGACCAAAACCGCCGTTTATCCCGGCTCCTTTGACCCGATTACCAACGGTCATGTGGATATAATCAAAAGGGGACTTAAGATCTTCGATCAGTTGATCGTTCTTGTGGCCTACAACCCGGAAAAAAGGTGTCTCTTCGACCTGGAAGAGAGGCTCTCCATGATCCGGGAGGTGGTTAGAGATGAGGAGCGGGTCCGGGTTGACAGCTGGGGAGGGTTGCTGGTTGACTACGTTAAAAAAATCGAGGCGAACGTGGTCTTGAGAGGGATGCGGGCCCTGTCGGACTTCGAGTATGAGTTTCAGCTTGCCCTCATGAACCGGCGGCTCAATCGGGACATTGAGACGGTATTTCTCATGACCGGGTACAAATGGTTCTATACGAGCTCAAGCATCATTAAGGAGGCCGCCGGCCACGGCGGTTCGGTCAAAGGGATGGTGCCGGACATCGTTTATCAGAGGATTCAGGAAAGATACGGGAGGAGAAACGATTCATGAAACTGGCAAGCAGGTTGGATTTGATCAAACCTTCGGCGACCCTTCTCATCACCGCCAAGGCCAACGCCCTGAAGGCCGCCGGCCGGGACATCATCGGCTTCGGCGCCGGTGAGCCCGATTTCGATACCCCGATCACCGCCAGACAGGCGGCAATCAAGGCGATCGAAACGGGCTTTACCAAGTATACGCCGGTGGGCGGAATCGACGAGCTCAAAGATGCGATTATCGATAAATTCAAAAGGGATAACGGCCTTTCCTATAAACGTTCTGAAATAGCCGTTTCCTGCGGCGCCAAACATACCCTCTACAACCTGGCCCAGGTCCTCTTCGAGGAGGGGGATGAGGTGCTGATCCCTTCGCCCTACTGGGTTTCTTATCCCGATCTGGTGCTTCTGGCCGGGGCAAGGCCG
This sequence comes from Syntrophobacterales bacterium, assembly GCA_037445955.1. Taxonomy (GTDB): domain Bacteria; phylum Desulfobacterota; class Syntrophia; order Syntrophales; family CAMTWB01; genus JBBIJM01. The sequence goes on along the minus strand of JBBIJM010000029.1, from coordinate 9,091 downwards.
GTGATAGTCGAGACCAGGGAAGAGGAAGGATTCAAATTAAAACCCGACCGGCTTGACCGGGCGGTAACCGGTCGGACTAAGGCCCTCATTTTAAACAGTCCTTCCAATCCCTCGGGAGTTGCCTATAGTAAAGAAGAGCTTTCCGCTTTAGGCGAGGTGGCAGTGAGGCGAGACCTCATCGTCATTACCGATGATGTCTATGAAAAGATCCTCTATGACGGCCTTGAATTTGCAAATATCTTAAACGCCTGCGGGGAGCTGAAGGATAAAACCCTGGTGGTCAACGCGGTATCCAAGGCCTATGCCATGACCGGCTGGCGGATCGGTTATCTGGGGGGGCCGGAAGAGATCGTGGCGGCGGTGGTAAAGCTGCAGAGCCAGAGCACCTCCAATCCGACCTCGATAGCCCAGAAGGCCGCTGCCGCAGCCCTAAACGGAGACCAGGCGGTGGTGGTCGAGATGGCAAAAGAATTCCAGAGGCGCCGGGATTTTATCGTAGAGGCCTTAAATGGGATCCCCGGGGTATCCTGTCTCCTCCCCCAGGGGGCCTTTTACGTCTTTCCCAGGGTATCGAACCTTTATGGACGTTCTTTTCAGGGAAAAATCATCGGCAATTCGGCTGCGCTTGCCGTCTATCTTCTGGAGGAGACCGGGGTGGCGGTAGTCCCCGGGGGCGAATTCGGCCATGATGAACACATTCGTCTTTCCTATGCCACCTCGATGAAAAATATCGAGGAAGGGATCAGGCGGATCCGGGCCGGGGTCGAAAGACTGGCTTGAAGTATCCCTGATAGTGGCTTAAGACAGGATCCACCACGTGGATAAACGGGTCGGGTTCCCGTTAAAATTTCGTTGAAAGGTTAGGAGATATGGGCGGACTTTTTGGGATAGTCCAAAGGAATGATTGCACCAATACCCTTTTTTACGGCACCGATTACCATTCCCATCTGGGAACGGAAAACGGAGGGCTGGCGGTTTACGGTGCCCGGGGTTTTATGAATACGATCCATTCGATCAGTCAGTTTCAGTTCAAATCCCGGTTTATCGAGGACTTGAGAAAAATGGAAGGCTGGATGGGTCTCGGGGCCATCGACGACGATTCCCCGCAACCCCTGATCATCCGCTCCAAGCTGGGAACCTTTGCCATCGTTTCCTCCGGGTTGATTACCAACAGGGAGACCCTGACTGGAGAACTGCTCGGGCAGGGGGATTCGTTCAACGAGATGAGAGGCGGGGGGGTCAACCAGACCGAACTCATAGGTAAACTGATCGGTCTGGGCAGGGATTTCGTCGAAGGCATCGCTGAGATGCAGGAGAGGATCGAAGGTTCCGCCTGTATTCTCATCATGACCAAAGAGGGAATCATTGCCGCCCGGGATAGATACGGGCGCTTTCCCCTGGCTGTGGGCAGGAAGAGTAACGGCGACCCGTCGTTTGTGGTGGCTACCGAGGCGAGCTCTCTGGCAAGCCTCGGGTACGACTTGGTAAAGTATCTTGGGCCGGGTGAGGCGGTTTTCCTGAGCCCGGATGGGATCAGCCCGCTTATCCCGGCCCGGCAAGAGAAGCGGGTATGCTCTTTTTTGTGGATCTATACCGGCTATCCCTCGTCGAGCTACGAGGGCATAGGCGTCGAGGCCGCCCGGGAGAGGTGCGGTCGGCGGATTGCCGCAAAAGATAACGTCGAGGCGGACCTGGTGGCGGGGATCCCGGATTCCGGGGTGGCCCATGCCCTGGGTTATTCGATAGAATCGGGGATTCCCTACCGCCGTCCCCTGGTCAAATACACCCCGGGTTACGGGAGAAGCTATACCCCTCCCTATCAGGAGATCCGGGACCTGGTGGCGTCAATGAAGCTCTCCGCGGTAAGAGAGGTGATAGAAGGCAACAGGATGATCATCTGTGAAGACTCGATTGTACGGGGCACCCAGCTTAAAAACTACACGATCCATAAACTATGGGACAACGGCGCCCGGGAGATCCATGTCCGGGCGGCCTGTCCCCCGCTCATGTTCCCCTGTATCTACGGATCTTCAACCCGGTCCACCGGGGAACTTGCCGCCAGAAGGGCGATCGAAAGGACCGAGAAGAGAGATGTGGAAAACCTTCAACCTTATCTTGATTCCACCTCCGAGAACTATCGGAGAATGGTTGAGGTAATCCGTGAGGAAATAGGTGTAACATCATTGAAATATCTGGATATTGAAGATATGATATCCGCAATCGGCCTGCCCGAGAGGGATTTGTGTCTCTACTGCTGGCGTGGTCCCAGGTAGTATTTAACCCCTTTCAAGATGCAGAAATCAAAACAGGCTTCCGAGGGTCCCTCCGGAGGAGCTCCTGGTAATCGGAGAAATACCAAGGCCATCTATTTGGGCAAGCTGCAAATCGGCGGCGGGGCGCCGGTGGCCGTTCAGTCTATGACCTGCACCGATACGCGGGATATCAGGGCGACGGTAGACCAGATCGGACGCCTGGAGAAGGCGGGCTGTGAAGCGGTGAGGGTCGCGGTCTTGGACAGGGAGGCTGCGGAGGCCCTCAAGACAATAAAAAAATCCATCGGGATTCCCCTTATTGCCGATATCCATTTCGATCATCGGCTGGCAATCGGGGCGATGGAAAGCGGGGCTGACGGGATCAGGATAAACCCCGGCAATCTAAGCCGGGACAAGCTGCGTCTGGTTATCCGGGAGGCCGCCCGGAGGAAGGTCGTAATCAGAATCGGGGTGAATGCCGGTTCCCTCGAGGAGGAAATCATTGCCAGGCACCGGGGGCCGACGGCGGAGGCGCTGGTGGAATCGGCGCTCGCAGCCGTCGCCTTTTTTGAAGACCAGGGGTTTCATAATCTCAAGCTTTCCCTTAAATCCTCCCAGGTGCCGACGATGATCGAGGCCTATCGGAAAATCTCGACGAAGACGGACTATCCGCTCCATTTAGGGGTCACCGAGGCGGGGACCCTGGTTTCGGCCGCGGTAAAATCGGCCCTGGGGATCGGGACCCTTCTTTACGAAGGCATCGGCGATACGATCAGGGTTTCCTTAACCGGGGATCCGGTGGGGGAAATGGGGATTGCCTGGGGGATATTGAGGGCGCTCGGGATCAGAAGGTACGGTCCGGAGATCATCTCCTGTCCCACTTGCGGCCGCTGTGAGATCGATCTTATAAGCCTCGTCTCCAGGGTGGAGGAAAGACTCGCCGGCCGGAAGGAATATCTCAAGGTAGCCCTGATGGGTTGCGTGGTAAACGGACCGGGGGAGGCCTCCGAGGCGGATGTGGGGATCGCCGGAGGCCGGGGCCGGGGGCTTTTGTTCAAAAGGGGAAAGGCGACGAAGACCGTCCGGGAGGAGGATTTTGTCGATTGTCTGATGGACGAGATAGATGATATTTTGGCGTCCAGGTGAAGGAGGTTAGATGCGTTATTCGGAGATGTTCATTCCCACCGAGAGAGAGATGCCGGCGGATGCGGAGGTGGCCAGTCATCAGCTCATGCTCCGGGCGGGGATGATAAGAAAGCTCTCGGCCGGCATATATTCTTACCTGCCCCTGGGTTATCGGGTGATCAAGAAGATAGAAAAGATCATCAGGGAAGAGATGGATCGGGCGGGGGCCCAGGAGGTCCATCTGCCCATGGTGCAACCGGCGGAGCTGTGGGAGGAATCGGGAAGGTGGGTCCATTACGGAAAGGAACTTTTAAGAATAAAGGATCGGCATGACCGGGAATTCTGCCTGGGACCGACCCATGAAGAGGTGATAACCGATCTGGTGAGGCATGAGATCAAGACCTATCGCCAGTTGCCGAAAAATCTCTATCAGATCCAGACCAAGTTTCGTGATGAGATAAGACCCCGGTTCGGGGTGATGCGGTGCCGGGAATTCGGGATGAAAGATGCCTACAGCTTTGACGCTGACGAGCAGGGGGCCGAAGAGAGTTACCGCAGGATGTTCAACGCTTACGAGGCGATTTTCAGCCGCTCGGGGCTTAAATTCCGGGCGGTGGAAGCGGATTCGGGGAGCATCGGGGGCAGCTACTCTCACGAGTTCATGGTGATGGCGGAAACCGGGGAGGATCTGATCGTCTATTGCGGAGACTGCAATTACGCCGCCAATATTGAGAAGGCCGAGGTGCCCCCGCCCCTGGCTTCGGCTTTTGACGATGATGGGCTCCCCCTGGAGGAGGCGGCCACCCCCGGGGTTACCACCATTTTCGAGGTGGCCTCGTTCTTTAACGTCGGCCCGGAGAAAATAGTCAAAACCTTGATCTATGAGGCGGACGGCTCGCCGGTGGCGGTCCTTCTCCGGGGAGACGGAGAGGTCAACGAGGCGAAGCTCAAAGGTCTGCTCGGTTGCTCCGAGCTGTCCCTCGCCACCGATGAGGTAATCCGCCGTCTTACCGGTGCCCCGAAAGGCTATGCCGGGGCGGTCGGTTTAAAAGGCCGGATAATCGCCGACTACGAGGTCGGAACCTTGAGAAATTTCCTGATGGGGGCAAACAAAGAGGGCCACCATCTGAAGAATGTCAATCTCCCCAGGGATGTGACAATCGAAAGGTTCGCCGATCTCCGGTTTATCAAAGAGCGTGATAGCTGTGTCCGCTGCGGAGGAACGATCCATTTCGCCCGGGGGATCGAGGTGGGACATGTGTTTAAGCTCGGGACGAAGTATTCCCGGGCGATGAAGGCCTTCTATCTCGACAGGAACGGCAAGGAGCAGCCTATGATTATGGGCTGCTACGGGATAGGGGTCGGCCGGACCATGGCGGCGGCGATCGAGCAGAATCACGATCCCGACGGGATCATCTGGCCGCCTTCCCTGGCCCCTTTTGAGGTGATCATCGTTCCGGTCAATGTAAGCGACACCCCCCAGAGGGAAGCCGCCGAAAATATTTATCAGAAACTCCTGGGAATGGGGGTGGAGGTCCTCCTTGACGACCGGGAAGAGCGGGCCGGGGTTAAATTCAAGGACGCCGATCTGATCGGTATCCCCTTCCGGATTACCATCGGGCCCAAGCGGCTGTCCGCAGGCGAGGTAGAGCTTCGCCTGAGAAAAGGCGGCGAGCTTAGGGTAGTGCCTCTTGGGGAGATCGAAAGGGTGATCGGGGAGCTTCTTTAAGAAATAGTGTTGTTCCTATGCTCCGGATAAACGACATATTAGACAAGATGCAGCCCTACCTGTCCGCCGCCGGTCAGGAGATGATCGAAAAGGCCTATGTCTTTTCGGCGGCGGTTCATCAAGGCCAGGTCCGCCTGTCCGGAGAGCCTTACTTGAGCCATCCGATGGAAGTCGCCGGGATCCTGGCCGGGATGCATCTGGATGAAGCGGCAGTCGCCACCGGGCTTCTTCATGATACGGTGGAAGACACCTTAACTACCGTGGAGCAACTGGAGAAGGCCTTCAGCAAGGATGTAGCGTTTCTGGTGGAAGGCCTGACCAAGATCAGCAAGATCACCTTTAACAGCCGGGAGGAGCATCAGGCGGAAAACTTCCGCAAGATGATCCTCGCCATGTCCGCGGATATCAGGATTCTCCTGATCCGGCTTGCCGACCGGATTCACAATATGCGGACCCTGGAGTTTCAGCCGCCGGAGAGGCGTTCTTTTATCGCCCGGGAGACGATGGAGTTATACGCCCCGCTCGCCGGCAGATTGGGAATCCACTGGATGAAGGTGGAGCTCGAGGACCTTGCCTTTCGCTATCTCTATCCCTATGAATACGAGCAATTGGTCAAACGGGTGGCCAAAAAGGAGGATCAGCGCAATCAATACATCTCCGAGGTGCGGGAGATAATCGGCCGGGAGATGGTGAAGTTGGGCATAAAGGGTCGGGTCGAGGGGAGGGCGAAGCATTATTACAGCATCTTCAAGAAGATGAGGGGGCAGCAGATCGAATATGACGAGATTTACGACCAGATCGCCTTCCGGGTTATTCTCTACTCGGATAAGGACAAGGACTGCTACGAGGCCTTAAGTATGATCCATGCCCTCTGGAAACCGGTGCCCGGTCTTTTCAACGACTATATCGCCATTCCCAAGGCGAACAATTACCGCTCCCTCCATACCACCGTCATCGGTCCCCACGGGGAGAGGGCGGAGATCCAGATCCGGACCGTGCCGATGCACGAATGGGCGGAAGAGGGGATAGCGGCTCATTGGCGCTACAAGGAAGGAGGCGCCTTTAAAGAGACCGATGTCGATCAGATCCAGAAGATAAGGGATCTCCTGGAGATGCAGCAGGAGCTCACCAATCCCCGGGAGTTTATGTCCAATCTGAAACTGGCTCTTTTCCCGGATGAGGTTTACGTGTTTACCCCGAAAGGGGACGTGAGATCCTTTCCCAAGGGGGCTACCCCCATCGACTTTGCCTACAGCATTCACTCCGACGTGGGTCATCAATGCGTCGGGGCGAAGGTTAACCGGAACATAGTCCCCCTCAGATACGAGCTGAAAAACGGCGACACCGTAGAGATCATCACCCAGGCCGGTCATCCGCCCAGCAAAGACTGGTTGAAACATGTGGTAACTTCCCGGGCGATCTCCAAGATCAAAGGGTGGATAAAGGACGAGGAGTTACAAAAGGGAATCGCCATGGGCAGGGATATCCTGGAGAAGGAATTCCGCAAGAACAACCTGAAGTTTGCCCAGGCGGTCAAGACGGAGGAGTTGAAGAAGGTGTTTGCCGAACTCTCGGTGTCAAATATCGAGGAACTGATGGCCCGGGTCGGCTACGGGAAGATCTCCGCCAAAAGGGTGGTCAATCTGCTTCTCCCGGAGGAAAAACCCGCTGAGGAGATAATCGGGAAACCGGCGAAGAAGAGACCTAGCTCTTCCTCTGATGGTATTTCCCTGACGGGAATAGAAGACGTTTTGATGAAGGTTGCCAAATGTTGCAGCCCCATCCCGGGAGAGGAGATTTACGGCTATATCTCCCGCGGCCGGGGGATCACCGTGCATGCGGCGGACTGCCCGAGTCTGAAGGAACTCGACGACGACAGGTTGTTGGATGTTTACTGGGACATCAAGGAAGCCCATACCTATCCGGTCCATTTCCGGATCGTTTCGACGGACAAGAAAGGGGTTCTGGCGGAGGTATCTTCCCTGATCGCCGCGATGGATATAAACATCAGTCATGCCGAGGTCAATACCGGAGAGGACCTGAGGGCGGTTTGCGACTTCATCCTCGACATCAGCGATCTAAATCAGCTCAAGAAGGTGGTCGGGGCGTTAAAAAGGCTCGAAGGGGTTATCTCGGTGGATCGGGTGAGGAAGCATCAGAATCAGTGGGGTCTGCACCAGGCCCCAAAAAGATTAAAGAGAACCTGATTGACAGGCGGAAGCCGCTGCTGTATGGTTCAGCGAATTTTTTCAGGATGACTAAATGAACAGTCTAATAGGTTTTTTGGTTGTGGTTTTGGCCTTTGCCGGATCTCCCGGCCCGCTTTGGGGGGCGGAGAAACAGGCGGCAAGGATTAAGATATTGATAGATCCGGCCCATGGCGGCGGTGATTCCGGAGTCACGATCGGCAAGACCAGGGAGAAGGATCTGGTTTTGGATTTAGCCCTCAAGATTAAAGCCAGATTAGCCGATTCTCCCCGGCTGGAGATCCACCTCACCCGGAGCGACGACCGGAACCTGGCAGTTCCCCAGCGGGTGGATCTGGCCAGGGGGATGAACCCGGATCTCTTCATGAGTCTTCACGTAAATGCCGGTTTCGGCAAGGCCGCAGGGGGCTATGAATTATTCTTTCCCGGGTTTAAGAGCGCATCCGGAAGCGGCGGGGAACCGGCGGCGATTATCGCCGATATGAGCAGGAATAAGCATCAAAACGACACGGTCCGCTTTTCCCAGGGGTTGCTCAAGAACCTGGAGCGGGTCCTGCCCAGGAAGGGACGGGGTCTCAGGGAGGCCCCGATTTTGATTCTGAACGATTTGCCCTTCCCGGCGGTACTCGTGGAGCTTGGTTTCGGAACAAGCCCGGAGGACAAGAAACTGCTTCTCAAGGAGAAAACTACAAGAGATATTGTCGATGCCTTGGTGAAGAGCCTGCAGGAGTACGTTCCTTAGATTTTCGGAGGAACGAATTCTCAAGATGAAAATCGTTTTCGCTTCGAGAAACCCGGGGAAGGTGAGGGAGGCCAGAGAGCTTTTGGCGGATTTCCCCCTTGATTTTTCATCCCTTGCCGATTATCCCCGAATCGGGGAAATTGAAGAGGACGGGGAAAGCTTCTTCGATAATGCCTTAATAAAGGCCCGAACCGTCGCCCGGGCGACGGGGGAAATCAGCCTGGCGGACGATTCCGGCCTCGAGGTCGATTTTCTGGGAGGGGCGCCGGGGGTTTACTCGGCCCGCTTTGCCGGATTAGAGGCCAGCGACGAGGACAATTTAAAGAAGCTTTTAAGGGAGATGAACGGGGTGGAAGCGGAAGGTCGGGGCGCCGCCTTCCGCTGCGTTCTTGTTCTTTTCCGGCCCGATGGGGGCTACGAGTCATTCGAAGGCACCTGGCGAGGGATGATAGCCCAAGAGCCCCGCGGGGCAGGGGGATTTGGTTATGATCCGGTGTTTTATCTCCCTGATCTGGGCAGGACCGCCGCGGAACTTCCTCTGGAAATGAAGAATCGCATCAGCCACCGGGCGTCGGCCTTTGAAAAGCTGGGCCGGTCTCTTGGGAAGATGATCAAGAAATGAGCAGACAGCCGGGGCGTAGCGCAGCTTGGTAGCGCGCCTGCTTTGGGAGCAGGATGTCGCAGGTTCAAATCCTGCCGCCCCGACCAACTATTCAATCCCTCAAGTCTCCATGTTTAAAATCCCTTTCGCCGTTGTTTATTGGTCTGCTGAAGATAAATTTCCGGGATTCTGAAGGCGAACTTTATAACAAAGGTCCGGGGAGGATGTCATTTGCTTTGGTGTTGGACATTTTTCCCATATTTTACGAAGTTGGTTTTTGGTCTTTATTATCAGAATATCCGAAACGCCGCAAAGGGCTATTTTTCGGGAATTACGGGAATTTTTTTCTTTGAAGTGAAAACAATCAGTGGTAGAATGATATCAAATTATCGGAAAAAGCGAAGTTCGTATATTAATTGTTAGCGTTCACAACCG
>JBBIJM010000028.1:0-28142 GCA_037445955.1 Syntrophobacterales bacterium | reverse complement strand
ATATGCCTGCAGCCTCTTCGACCTGAAGGATGCCCTGGCCTCCCTTGATCTGCCTACCCTGGTGGTCTGCGGGGATGAAGACAAGCTCACCCCGCCCGTCTTATCCCGGTATCTTAAAGACAACATCCCCGGGGCGTCGCTTGCCCTGATCGGGAAGGCAGGCCATTTTGTCATGCAGGAGGAAAGCGAGGCCTTCAACCGCGCCCTCTCGGACTTTCTTGGCTCCCTTGCCCTGCCGCAGGGCCGCTGAAAATCAAGAAAGGAAAATATCTTATGGACAGTTTGATCCTCGCCCTGGCCAAGCTGGTTTCGCTTGCGCTAAACGTCTACCTGTGGTTGATAATTATCCGGGCCCTTATCTCCTGGGTGAATCCGGATCCTTACAACCGGATTGTCCTATTCCTCAACCGAGCCACCGAACCGGTCCTTGCCCCTTTGAGACAACTGATCCCCCTCCGGGGTCTGCCGATCGATCTTTCGCCGATCCTGGCCATCTTCGCCATCGTGATAATCGAAAGCTACCTGCTGCCCGCTCTGGTCGACATTTTGGTAACTTTCCCGTAAATCCGCCAGCGAGGGCAAGGCTTGATTAATTCCCATGAGATAACCCCACCGCCTTCCGGAGACGGCGAAAACGGCCGGATCACCAGGGCGGCCGGAGTGGTAGGCGCAGCCACCTTTCTTTCCCGGATTTTCGGCTTCCTCAGGGATATGGTTGTCGCCGCCCTTTTCGGGGCCGGGGTGGCGGCGGACGCCTTTTTCGTCGCCTTCCGCATCCCCAACCTCCTAAGAAGGCTGTTTGCCGAAGGGTCCCTTACCGTCTCCTTCGTTCCGGTCTTTACGGAATATCTGGAGACCAGATCGAAAAGAGAGGCCCTCGAACTGGCGAACGTGGTCTTTACGGCGCTTTCCATCCTGCTGGTTATCGTCTCTCTGGCCGGGGTTCTCTTCGCCCCGGCGATCGTCGCCGTCATGGCGCCGGGCTTCCTGAAAGAACCCGGGCAGTTCGCCCTCACGGTGATGCTGACCAGGATCATGTTCCCCTATATCCTTTTCATCTCCCTGGTGGCGCTTTGCATGGGTATCCTGAATTCTCTCAAGCATTTCGCCGCGCCCGCGGTCTCGCCGGTGCTGCTTAACATCTCTATGATCCTCTCGGCGCTCCTTCTAGGCGACCTTTTTGCCGAACCGATCTATTCACTGGCCGTCGGGGTCATTTCAGGGGGGGTCCTCCAGCTCGCCCTCCAATGGCCGTTTCTCCTCAAAATGGGGATGAGATTGAGGGCAAGCTTTAATTTCCGCCATCCCGGCCTGAAGAAAATCGGCCTTTTGATGCTGCCTGCGGTGTTCGGGGCGGCGGTCTATCAGATCAACATCTTCATCGGGACCATTTTAGCCTCGCTCCTGCCTCCGGGCAGCGTCTCCTATCTCTACTACGCCGACAGGCTCGTCGAGCTTCCCCTGGGGGTCTTTGCCATCGCCGTGGGAACCGCCACCCTGCCTTCCCTCTCGGCGCAGGCGAGTCGGGGAGACCTGGCGGGACTCAAGAATACCATCTCCTTTTCCCTGCGCCTGATCCTCTTTGTCACCCTGCCGGCAACGGTCGCCCTGATCGCCCTCGGGGAACCGATCCTTTCGGTGCTTTTCGAACGGGGCGCCTTTAGTTCTCTTGACACCTTAAAAACCAACGAGGCCCTCTTCTGTTACGCCCTGGGGTTGTGGGCCTTTTCCACCATCCGGATCGTCGTTGCCGCCTTCTATGCCCTCCAGGACATGAAAACCCCGGTGAGGGCGGCAGTTCTTGCCCTGATCGTTAATGTTCTCTGCAGCCTGGCCTTCATGTTCCCCCTCAAACATGCGGGACTCGCCCTAGCCACCTCCATTGCCTCGGCAGCCAACGTTCTTTTCCTCTCGTACCTCCTGCGAAAAAGGCTCGGCTCCTTCCTCGACCCGGGGTTCTTTTCCGCCTGCGGGCGGATGATCATCGCCTCAGCCTGCCTTTATGCCTCGTTGAACCTGGTCGAATACCTGCTGCCCTGGAATGCGGCAGGGGATTTCGGCGGGCGGCTTGTCTATCTAGGCGTCTCGGTCGCCGCGGGCCTCGGGGCCTTCCTTGTTTCCGCCCGGCTTTGCCGATGCGAGGAATTGTCGGTAATCTTAAGTAATTTCAGGAAAAGAAATCTTTAGGTTATTGACTTCTCAAGAGGCAAGTGTTAGGAAGCCCTATCCCGGCAGGGGATAAAGAAGGTTTGCCCATGCTCGACATAAGGTATTTAAGACAAAATATCGCCCGGGTGGAAGAGCGGCTTACGACCCGGGGGCAGCAGATCGATCTCGGCCCGTTTGTAAAGCTCGAGGGTCAAAGGAGGAATGTCCTTCAGGAGGTCGAGACCTTAAGAAATCAGCGCAATGTGGTCAACCGCGCCATCGGCGAAATGAAGAAGAAGGGGGAAGATTTCACCTCCCTTACCGCCGAGATGGGGAAAGTCTCCGACCGGATCAAGGGATTGGAGGGGGAAATTAACCGGATCGAGGACGAACTCTCGGTGATTATGCTGACCCTGCCCAACCTTCCCCACGAGGCCGTGACGCCGGGAGGGGGGCCGGAGGATAACCAGGTGCTGAAATACTGGGGCGAAAAGCCCCGCCTCGACTTTACCCCGAGACCTCACTGGGAGCTGGGAGAGGATCTGGATATCCTGGACTTCGCCCGGGGGTCAAAGATCACCGGTGCAAGGTTCACCCTTCTCAAGGGCGGCGCCGCCCTGCTCGAGCGGGCCCTCATCAGTTTTATGCTCGATCTCCATACGGAGGAGCACGGGTATCAGGAGGTCCTCCCCCCTTTCATGGTGAACCGGGAGAGCATGACCGCGACGGGACAACTGCCCAAATTTGCCGAGGATCTCTTCCGGCTGGAAAACACCGAATATTTCCTTATCCCCACCGCCGAGGTGCCGGTGACCAACATCCATCGGGGAGAAATACTGGCCGAAGCAGACCTGCCCCTTTCCTACGCCGCCTATACTCCCTGTTTCCGCGCGGAGGCGGGCTCTTACGGCAAGGATACCCGGGGGCTCATCCGGCAGCACCAGTTCAACAAGGTCGAGCTGGTTAAGTTTACCGCCCCGGAACAGTCCGATGGCGAACTGGAAAGGCTTACGGATCACGCAGAAGAGGTGCTGGAACGACTCCAGCTTCACTATCGCAGGGTGTCTCTCTGCAGCGGGGACCTGGGCTTTTCCGCCGCCCGGACCTATGACCTTGAGGTGTGGCTGCCCGGTCAGGGGACCTATCGGGAAATATCCTCTTGCAGCAACTTCGGCGATTTCCAGGCTCGGCGGGCGGGAATCAGATTCCGAAGGGAAAAGACGGGAAGACTTGAGCATGTCCATACCTTAAACGGCTCCGGTCTTGCCGTGGGGAGAACCCTCGTGGCGATCCTGGAGAACTATCAACGGGCCGACGGCACGATCGAGGTCCCCGAGGCCCTGAAACCTTACTGGCGAGGCAAGGTCCCCCTGATATCCCGCCCCTCATAGGGTTTGACAGGAGACCTCAAGTAGTATAGCATTGGTTGCGCTCATGAACGGAGGGATGGCCGAGCGGTCTATGGCGGCGGTCTTGAAAACCGTTGACCGAAAGGTTCGCGGGTTCGAATCCTGCTCCCTCCGCCAGTTCACACAAGAAGGTCGAAATGACAAAATCAGAAATACTGCGAAGCTATCAAGGGAATAGCAAGATGGCCGATAAATGCGGAGAGATGGCTGAGTGGCCGAAAGCGATCGCCTGCTAAGCGATTGTACGCCCCAACAGGTGTACCGCGGGTTCAAATCCCGCTCTCTCCGCCATATTGAGGGCTTCCCATCCTGGGCAGCGAAGCCGGAACCGACGGGGAAATAAAAGAGGAGCCAGGATATGACCCACAGAGATAAAGGCAACTTTTCCGCCAAACATCCGCCGGGAAAGACCGCCCGCCCGCGCATAGCCGACGCCGTCGGAAGGCAGGCAGAGGAGGGAAAGATTTCCTGCCTTAAGGCCGTCCGGATCGCCCTCGATGAAAAGGCCCCCCTCCTGGAGGTAGGGCTGGCGATCGATCTTCTGGAAATCTCGATCAGCGAATGTCAGCTTGGCCTGTTCGGATTCGGGAAGGAAAAAAGAATCATAAAACCGCTGTCCCGGTTACCGGAGAAGCTGGAGGCCAAACTGGCGGGTAAGCGGGAGATCTCCTGCACCGATATCTGGGCGCTCGCCGATGAATTGGACCTTTCAAGGTTCGAGGCCGCCTGCGCCTGTGAAACGTTGAAGATAAAGATCAGGCCCTGTCAACTGGGCGCCTTCTGATCCTTCCGGCGACGGAGCGTCCCGGTTTTCCCTTAGGCCGGCTCACCTGCCCGCGGGAAAGCTCTCCCGGTAGCTTTCAATGATTGTGACCAGCCGATCAAGCTGACCTCTGGCGGCAAGGGCGATGTGCTCTCCCTTGAGTTCCCCCGTCCCGACGCCGTTTGCGTAGTTGTCAACGGAGCATAAGGCGCCGTAAGGGATGCCTCTCTCCGAGGCGGCAACGGCCTCGCTTGCCATGGTCATCCCGACGATATCGGCAAACCGGGCCATCAGGCGGATTTCCGCTTTGGTCTCAAACCTGGGCCCCGGGGTTTGCCAGTATACCCCGGTCGGAACAACCTCTATCCCTGCCGATTGGACCGCCGCCAATATCTCCCGCCGGACCGGATCGGAAAGAGTGCAAACGATGTGCGCTTCGCTGCCGGTTTTCGCCGTCGCGATGCCCGGCGGATTTAAGGCGATGAAATCGTCCGGGATAACGAACGTCCCGGGCAAGAGATCCGCCTTAAGCGATCCCACCGAATTGAGGGCGAAGATCTTCTTTACCCCGAGATCCTCAAGGGCCTTCAAGTTTGCCCGGTGATTTATCAGGTGGGGCAGGATGTGACCCTCTTGCGGTCTCCCATGGCGGGGCAAAAAAACCGCCCTTTCTCCGACATATACCCCGGTTGTCCCGAATTCGTTCTCCATCCGCCGCTCTTCACAGCCGTTGAAACATCTCCGCCTCAACTCATAGGCCCCGGAAATTATCCCCAATCGTTCCATATCGACCCCGTCTGACGATTTCTCTTCTTACATACCACAGGTCTCTCAAAGGTAATATGCCAAAAAAAATCTCTCCCCCTGGAAAGAAGAGCCGGGGGCTTGCTTATGCAATGATCCAAATAGCGTTTGACATTATCCGGGAAAGTGTGTCATAGATTCGCAGAATTTATAAGGGAGGAAATCCATGGCTGACAAAACAGGCCCCCAAGCGGTTAGCGACAGCGATTTTGATCAGGAAATATTACAATCTCCTCAGGCGGCGCTGGTCGATTTCTGGGCTCCCTGGTGCGGACCGTGCAGGGCGCTCGCCCCGATTCTGGAGGATTTGGCCCAGACCTACCAGGGGAAGGTCAAGGTGGCCAAGCTCAATGTCGATGACAATCAGAAGACCGCGGCAACCTACGGCGTAAGAAGCATTCCCACCTTGATCCTCTTTAAAGACGGCAAGGTTTTAGATACCTTAATCGGGCTGGTAAACAAAGAGCGTCTGGAAAATTTCCTTAAAAAAGGTCTGTAGAACCGACGAAAGCCTTATGACGGCCACAGCCCAATCCAGGCCAGACAACCAAGCCGCCAAACAAAAGGAGGATTCAGATCTTTTGCCCTATACCAGATATTTGCCGATAGTTTTTATAATCGTCTTCGTCCTGAGCGGCTGCGGCCTCTTCAGGAAGCCCGATCAAGCGGTCACGCCGGAATCTCTCTATAAGGCCGGATCCCAGCAATATCAGAAGGGCAGATACAAAAGCGCCATCGAGACCTTTCAGAGATTGACCGATGAGCATCCCTTGAGCGAACAGGCCGTTTTAGCCAAACTGGGAATCGCCGATGCGTACTTCAGCAACAAGGGATACCTGGAGGCGGCCCAGGTTTACAGCGAGTTCATCTTTCTTAACCCGATGAACGAAAACCTCCCCTATGCGATGTTTCAAATCGGCATGTGCCACTACCATCAAATGGGGACAATAGATCGGGATCAAACAGAAACCCTTAAGGCCAGACAGAGCTTCGAGGCCCTTATCTCCCGCTTCCCGAAGAGCAAGTTTTCTCCGGTGGCCGAGAAATTGCTTCTGGAGACAAAGCAAAGACTCGCCGAACGGGAGTTTTACGTAGGGATGTTTTATTTCAAAACCAAAAGGTACAAAGCGGCGGCAGGCCGCTTTGAGGTCGTGGTGAAAGAATATCCCAATCTGGGGTTCGACTATAAAGCCGGCTACCTTCTTGAGGAATCACGACGGCTTTTGGCCGCGGCGGAAACGGAAAATGCCAAGGCCCCAAAAAAGGCCCCGGCCGGCCTTAAGTCCGAATAGTCGTCGGCCGGAGTCAGATGAGGTAAACCATATAAAGAGGATGCCATGCTCGAACTGATGAGGAAACACGCCAGAAGCTGGATAATGAAGACGCTTCTGGGGATTATCATAGTCGTTTTTATCTTTTATTTCGGAACCGTAGGGAGCGAAAGAGAGGCCCAGACCATCGCAAACCTCGACGGGAAGATTCTGGCCGTCGTCGATTATCAGAAGGAATACGGGGATCTCCTGGAGTTCTACCGGCAGAGATTCGGACCAGCCTTGAACGAAGAAATAATCAAGGGGCTTAATCTCAGACAGCAGGCGTTTGACAACCTGATCTTCAAGGCCATAGCCCTAAACAAGGCCGAGGAGTTGAAACTGACCGTTACCGATGAAGATGTAAGGGAATCCATTTTGAAACATCCTGGATTCCAGTTTGGCGGCGCCTTCGACCGACGTCTCTACGAGAACGCCTTGCGGAGTAATAGAATGACTGCGGAACAATATGAGCTCAGGCAGAGGGAGATGCTGACAATCGGAAGACTCGAGGGATTGCTGGCCGGCTCCGCCAAGGTCTCCGACAAGGAGATGGAAGGGCTCTATCGTCTCCAGAATGAACAGATTAATCTCAATTACCTCGCGCTCTCGCCTAAGGACTACGCAAAGCAAGTCTCTTTCACCAGAGAAGATCTGGAAAAATATCTCAAGGAAGAGGGGCATCTCTTCCGCAACCCCGAGCATTACCAGGTACAATATCTGGCCTTTCTGGCCAAAGATCAAGAAGGGCTGGTCGAGATATCTCAGGAAGAGATCAACTCGACCCTGGAGAAGATCAAGGACCAGCTCAAAGGGGCCAAGCCCGCCACGGTTCCCCGGGATAAGATAACCGCCGAACTGAGAGCCCGAAAGGCCCTGGATCTGGCCCAGACCGAGGCCAAAAAGGCCTACGAAACGATCTATCAGGAGGAAAATCTCGAAGGCTACGCGTTGAAACATAACTTAAAGATTCATACCACCGACTTTTTTCCCCTGGCCCGGGTACCGGAGGTTTTATCTCAGCTTCCCAACCTTCCCCAGACCATCCCGCTTATGCAAAAGGACGAGATCAGCAGGCTCCTGGACGACGGGAAGGGTTATTACATCCTTAGATTAGTCGCCAAAAGGCCTTCCTATATCCCCCCGCTTGCGGAGATTGAAAAGCGGGTTGCGGAACGTTACCTGGAAAAGCAGGCGGGCATTCTCTGCCGAAAGAGCGGAGAGGAGATCCTCGAGCAATTGAAAAAAGGGGCCGACCTGGGAAAGCTGGCCCTCGAGCGGGGAATCAAGATTTCGGAAACCGGGTTTTTCCGTCCCGGCGGTCCCATCCCCAGGGTCGGCGAGGGAACAAGGGAGATAAACGAGGCGCTCTATCTCCTGACCCCGCAAAAGCCCCTTGCGGATCAGATCTACCTGATAGACGGCCGGTTCTATCTCTTTGCTCTCAAGGGGAAAAGCGCCCCGGATGCGGCGGATCTTGAGGCAAACAGGGAGGCCGTCCGGAAAAACTTGGAAAGGATAAAGAGGGAAGAGCTCGTCCGCTACTGGATCGACGACTACAAGAACAGCCTGATAAAAGACAAGAGGCTGAAAATCAAGAAAGAGCTCAAGGATCTCTAGAAACTTCTGAAACCGCTCCCGCTCATTTACCTGCCGCCGAAAGGCCTTATATGATCCATCTTGTCGATCGTTTTACCGAGGCGCTTTTGTCTCTGGACAGGATTGCCGCCAGGCAAATGGTCGAGGACAGACGGCACGGGATGACGCCGATCCAATTTGTCGAAAACGTAATTGTCGCCGCGCTGGAGCGGATCGGGGAAGACTGGCAGCAGGGAGTCGTAGCCCTGTCTCAGGTCTATATGGGCGGCCGGATCTGTGAAGGCATTGTCGATGATCTTCTGCCTCCCGGGGCCCCGGAACGCAAGAATCATCCTAAAATGGCCATCTGCGTCCTTTCGGATCAGCACAAATTGGGAAAAACCATCGTGTATTCGCTCTTAAGGGCTTCCGGCTACGATCTTTCGGATTATGGCGTCACCGGGGTTTCCGAGCTCGCCCACCGCGTGAAGACCGACGGGATAGATATCCTGCTCATCTCGGTTCTTATGCTTCCCTCAGCCCTGCAGGTGAAGGAGGTAGCGGAAAAGTTGCACGAAGCGGGCCTTCAGGTAAAAATCATCGTCGGCGGGGCGCCGTTTCGATTGGACGAAAATCTCTGGCGGGAGGTTGGCGCCGACGCCATGTGCCGGTCCGCCTCGGAGGCCCTGTCCACGATTCATCAGGTCCTGGGAGGTGCCCGATGATCAGGGACGAAATGACCTCCCTTGACCGGGTCCTTACGACCCTTGGGCATAGAGAACCTGACCGGGTCCCTTTTTTTCTCCTGGCGACGATGCACGGCGCCAAAGAACTCGGCCTGTCCATCAAAGACTACTTCTTGAGGGCTGAAAACGTAGTCGAGGGGCAGCTCCGATTGCGGGCCAGATACCGCCATGACTGTATCTACAATTTTTATCATGCCCCCCTTGAAGTCGAGGCGTTCGGAGGGGAGGTCATCTACCGTGACGACGGCCCCCCTAATTCCGGGGAACCTCCGATCGGACATTTTCAAGATATCGAAAATCTGGAGGTCCCGCGGGTGGAGGAGATCCCCTGTTTGACCAGGGCATTGAAATCCGCCGGGCTCTTAAAAGAAAAGACCGGCGGCGAGGCCCCGATAATCGGGGTCGTCATGTCGCCCTTTTCCCTGCCGGTGATGCAGATGGGATTTGACAGGTACCTCGAACTGATCCATGAGAGTCCCGATTTGTTCGGGAGACTCATGAAAATAAACGAGGAATTCTGTGTCCGGTGGGCGAACGCCCAGCTAAAGGCAGGTTCGACGGCGATCTGTTATTTCGATCCGGTGTCTTCCACCACCATCATACCAAAAGAAACGTATCTTAAGACTGGCTTTGAGATCGCCCGGCGGACCATCGCCCGGATCGAAGGCCCCACCGCCACCCATCTGGCCTCGGGACGCTGTCTTGCCATCGTCGAGGATATCGCCCAAACCAAAACCGCCATCATCGGGGTGAGCGCCGAGGAGGATCTTTCGGAACTCAAAGCCCGGTGCCGGAACAAACTTTCCCTGCTGGGCAATTTAAACGGCATAGAAATGCGCCGCTGGACCGGGTGGCAGGCGGAAGAAAAGGTCAAGAACGCGATCTCTCAGGCGGGCCCCGGCGGTGGATTCATCATCTCGGATAATCACGGTGAAATACCCTGGCAGGTGCCCGATGAAGTTCTGATGGCCATCTCCGAGGCCGTCCATACCTGGGGGAGATACCCTCTGGATTGGGTGGCAGGAAACAAATAGCAATGGAATCAAATTCGCCTGGTTTGCGGAAGGGAGCGGCATCGCTTTTGAAGGAAAAGCCAAACAAACTCAAAGCGGATCCCGCGGAGCATCAAATGCTGGCCGCCGAATATGCCATGGCCTTCGATTTGCTCCCCCTGATCACCCGGTTTGAGACGGAGGACGAGACAGTCCAGCAGATCCTCGAGATTTTCAAGACCCTTTTTGCCCCGGGTAAATTGACCTTCCTCTCGTTGAGAAACGAACAAACGAAGCAAATCCAGGCAACGGAGCCGTCTAACAGGGAAACGGCGGAAATGCTCGCACTCGCCATCAATCCATCGATAAATCATGACCTTACCGATTCGGAGAAAGGCTTTCTGGTAAAAATCAGCCACCAGGGCCGGCCTCTGGGGGTCATTCGGGTGGATGATCTTTGCCATCCCGAGTATGCAGGACGCTATCTCAATCTCAGTTTGTCTCTTGCCGAAGTGTGCGGGCTTGCCCTAGAAAATACCAGAAAATTTGAGCTGATAAAAAAGAGCGAGTACCGCCTCCGCAAGGAAAAGGAAAAACTGGAAGATGCCCTGGCCAAGATCAGAAAATTAAGCGGGCTTCTGCCTATTTGCTGCAACTGCAAAAAAATCCGGGATGACTTGGGCTACTGGAAAGAGATCGAGTCCTACATCCGGGAACACGCCGATGTCGAGTTCAGCCACGGGATTTGCAACGACTGCGCAAGGAAGCTCTACCCGGATTTGGACCTTCGTTAAGGATTGAGTCTTTAGAATATTCAACCAAGAGAGATATCAAAAGTAAAGACCTGACCCGGCGAAGAGAGATCCCCATTTTTTTCTTGACAACAATTTTGCCCCGTCATAACTTGCCCCAGTAGTTCCGGTTACTTTCCATCACCATTGTTAATCAACCAACAGACGCGACCTCAAATCAGAATCATACGTTTCAGAAAACCAGCTTAAGAAGCAAGGAGGTGCCATGGAGAAGATGCTGATGATTTACCCGGATCGCTGTACCGGATGCCACTCCTGCGAGCTCGCCTGCTCCTTCTTCCACGACGGCGAGTTCCGGCCGCAGGCCGCGAGAATCAGGGTTTATTCCTGGGAGATGGAGGGGTTTTCCATGCCCACCACCTGTCTCCAGTGCGACGACGCCCCCTGCCGGGCGGTTTGTCCCACCGGCGCACTCTACGACGAGCCCGGGAGGAACCTGGTGGCTTGGACGGAGACAAAATGTATAGGCTGCCGCATGTGCGTCCTGGCCTGCCCGTTCGGAGCGGTGGTTTACGAAACTCCCCGCCGCCGGGTGGTAAAGTGTGACCTCTGCGGCGGGGAGCCGGAGTGTGTTCTCTTCTGCCCCAACAGGGCCCTGGAATACACCGGAGAAACCGATGCAAACCGGGGGAGAAGAAAGGCCGTCGCCTTTGACTTCAAGAAAACTTTCGAGGAGGTGAAGTGATATGGCCGGATGGATAGGCTCGATTATGCGAATTAATCTGACCGACGGCTCGATCATCAAGACGCCGCTGGATCAGGAGTTGGCCCAAAAATATATCGGCGGCCGCGGCCTGGGATCGAAGATTATCTACGACGAGGTTGACCCGATGACCGATCCATTAGGCCCGGCAAACAAGCTCATCTTCGCCCCGGGGCCGTTGAACGGGACCCTGGCTCCCTGTGCCTCTCACTACAACGTGGTTTGCAAAGGACCTCTCACCGGCACCATCGCCGCCTCCAGTTCCGGGGGTTTATTCGGCCCGATGCTGAAATACGCCGGCCTTGACCTCCTGATCGTAGAGGGCAAAGCCCGGGCGCCCGTTTATATCTGGATCAAAGACGGCGAAGGGGAAATTAGAGACGCCTCGGCCCTTTGGGGAAAGAAGGTGCCGGAGGCGACGGAGGCCATCCGGGCCGCCACGGAAGATGAGGCGTCGGTCGCCTGTATCGGCCCGGGTGGAGAGCGGATGGTCCTATTTGCCAACGTAATGAACGAATCCAACCGGGCCGCCGGGAGAACCGGTGTCGGGGCGGTGATGGGATCGAAAAACCTCAAGGCGGTGGCGGTCAGAGGAACCGGAGCGGTCCAGGTCGCAGACGTCGGTCTCTTCCGGGAATCGATCCTGAAGGCGATCAACATGATCAAGCAGCATCCCGTGGGCGGCGGCGGACTCAAGATGTACGGAACCGACGTGCTGATAAACATCATGAACGAAAACGGGGCGCTGCCCACCCGCAATTTCCGGGAGGGATCATTTGCCACCGCCGACCGGGTGGGCGGCGAGTCCCTGACCAAGAGGCTGCTTATCCGGCCCCGGGCTTGCTTCTCCTGTATCATCAGCTGCGGCCGGGCCACCCGGGTCGCCAATCCCAGGTACGCCGGGATGGGCGAAGGCCCGGAATACGAAACCGTCTGGGCCCTCGGCCCCTCCTGCGGGATCGACGATCTGGATGCGATAACGAAGGCAAACTATCTCTGCAACGAATACGGCCTCGATACGATCACCATGGGGGCGACGATTGCCTGCGCGATGGATCTCGCAGCCGACGGGATCATCTCCGTGAAAGATACCGGAGGCCTTAACCTGGCCTTCGGCAATGCCGAGGCAATGGTCGAGGCGGTAAGGCTGACCGGCCTGGGAGAGGGATTCGGCATAAGGCTGGCGCTGGGCAGCTACCGCCTGGCTGAGCTCTACGGGCATCCGGAATACTCGATGACCGCCAAGAAACAGGAATTGCCCGCCTACGATCCCCGGGGTGTTCAAGGAATAGGCCTGAACTATGCCACAAGCAACCGCGGCGGCTGTCATGTGCGGGGTTATACCACCGCGGTGGAGATTTTGGGCAACCCGGTGAAGGTAGATTCCCAGGCGGTAGAGGGAAAGGCGGGCTTTGCCGTTGCCTTCCAGGACCTGACCGCCGCCCTTGATTCCACGGGGATGTGCCTCTTTGCCACGTTCGGCATCGGGGCAGACGAACTGGCCGATCTTCTCTCCACCGCAACCGGGGTGAAATACTCAACGGAAGAATTGATTTCAGCCGGGACGAGGATCTGGAACTTAGAGAGACTCTTTAACCTCAAGGCGGGGATAACCGGCGAGGCCGACACCCTGCCGCCGAGGCTCCTTGCCGAGCCCCTGCCCGCGGGGCCCAACAAGGGCCAGGTAAACAGGCTGGCCGAGATGCTCCCGGAATACTATTCCCTAAGGGGCTGGGATGAAAAAGGCGTGCCTTCCGAAAAAAAGCTGAAGTCCCTGGGCTTATAGGGGGCCAGACCCGGTGACATCCCGTTTACCCGGATTGGGGAAAGAAAAAACCCTTGGGTTCTTAAAGACCGTCCCCCGGCCTTACCGGGGGGCGGGACTCATTTGACCGGAAGGTGGGCAAGTGAAATACCTGATCATCGGCGCCGGTCCCGCCGGCCTTACCGCTGCGAAAACCATCAAACAGCGGGATCCTCGAGGTACGATAACGATCCTCTCGAGGGAAGCCATCCCCCCTTACGGGAGGATAGCCCTCCCGGAACTGTTGAGAAGAAACGCCCCGGCTGAAGCGGTCTATCTGCCGGTGCCCGCCGGGATCGAGCTAATGTTAAACCGGGAGGCCGCCCGTCTCGATCCGGTAAAACAGATCGTGGAAACGAGCGCCGGAGATCAATTCCCCTACGATCGGCTCCTTATCGCCACCGGAAGCAGACCGGTCAGGCCGGAGTTCACCGGAGGCGGCCTGCCTTTTGTCTTTACCGTGAGAGATATCTCCGACCTTTACGGAATCAGAGCGGTCTTAGGCGGGGAGGGGGGAAAAAGGGTCGTCATTGCCGGCGGCGGGGCGGTGGGCCTGGAAATGGCCGACGCCCTCCAGGAACTCGGCCACCGGTTAACCATCGTGGTCAGCTCCCATCATCTCCTGTCGACCATCCTGGATGAGAGGGCCGCGGCTCTCGTCGAGTTGAAGATCGCCTCCCTGGGCATAGAGGTCCGCAAGGGAGAGGATATCGAACGGATCGGACCGGATGGAGAAGTCAAGCTCCGCTCCGGGGAAACCCGGGGAGCGGATTTGGTAATCCTGGGGAAGGGCGTGAGGCCGGAGACCGGCTTCCTCGGGGGAAGCGATCTTCTCGTTCGGCAGGGAATAGTCGTAAACCGGCATCAGCAAACCAATCTGGAAAACGTATACGCCGCGGGGGATATTGCCGAAACCGGGGACCTTACTGCCTTCGAAAGCAGGGTCAACGCCGTCTGGCCGGAGGCGGTAGAGCAGGGACGGGTTGCGGCCTTAAATATGACCGGCCATACCACCGTCGGCGAAGGGAGTCTCATGAGGAATCTTATTTCGATCTTCGGACTTACGATTTTCTCCGCCGGCTCGGCTAAATCTCAGGAAGGCCGGACGCTCTTGGAAGAGGGTCCCGGATCATATCGGAAACTCTCAATACGGGACGGCGTCCTCAAAGGGGCGATCCTCGTGGGCAAGACCGGCGGGGAAGGCCTCATCATAAATTTGATGATAAAACAGGCGGATGTCTCTTCTTTTGCCGAAAGTCTCCTCCAGGGATCATACGGCCCGGGCAAACATCTCCGGCGGCTGACCGGAACCTTCTAGGACCCGCCTTCCTGTTGGACTGCGCGGGGGCAAAACGAAATCCCCCGCTCGGGAGGTTTCCCGGACACCCCGGGCTATCTCTCCCGGCTGTCTTCCAGCAGGCCTTTGAGTTCTTCCAGAAATTCCCCGACATCCCGAAACTGGCGATAGACCGAGGCAAAACGGACGTAGGCGACCCCATCGAGCCTTTTGAGTTCCTCCATCACCTTCTCCCCGATGAAGGAAGAGGCGATTTCCCGCTCCTGGAGTTCCTGGCAGGCCTTCTCCACGTTGTCTGCGGCATTCTCGATGGACTCGATGCTGATCGGGCGTTTTTCACAGGCCTTCTTGATGCCGGAGATGAGTTTCTTTCGATCAAACGATTCCCGGCGGCCGTCTTTCTTCACCACCACCGGGAGGATCTCTTCGACGAATTCGTAGGTGGTAAACCGCTTGCCGCAGGCCAAACATTCCCTTCTCCGCCGGATGGCGCCGCCGTCCTTGCTTAGCCGGGAGTCGATCACCCGGTTTTCTCCGCTTCCGCAGAAGGGACATCTCATAGGCGTTTCACCTCTATTCCGGCCGCCTGAAGCATTTCCCGGGAGAGGTCATCCAGGTAGCCCTCCTTGTAGATGATCTCGACGATTCCTGAATTGATCAGCATCTTGGCGCAGATGATACAGGGATGATTGGTGCAGTACAGGGTGGCCCCCTTGATGCTCACGCCGTGGAGGGCCGCCTGGATGATCGCGTTCTGTTCCGCGTGCAGGCCTCGGCAGAGTTCATGTCTCTGGCCGGAGGGGATATTTAGTTCTTCCCGCAGGCACCCGATCTCCAGGCAGTGGCCAAGCCCCGACGGGGCGCCGTTGTAACCGGTCGCCAGGATCCTCCTCTCCCTGACCAGAACCGCGCCGACCCCTCTTCTCCGGCAGGTCGACCGCCGGGCGACGAGGGCGGCGATATCAAGAAAGTAATCCCCCCAGCGCGGGCGATGTCTCCCCGCAGGCGAGGCGGCGGAAGTTCTTGTTTCCTCTCGGGTCATGTGAACTCAAGGGTTGCTGCCGGTCAGGAGGCGATGCCGGTCCCCAGGACCTCCTGGGATTTAAGGGAAAAGGGAATCGGGGGTTTCGTCGTTTCCTGTCGTTCCGGATACAGCGGGAAGAGGGAGCTGAGTCTGGTTATCTCTTCCTTGATCTCGGCCAGGCGCCTTTCGTCTTTATGATGGGAGATGACCTCGGCGATCAATCCGGCGATCACGGTCATCTCGGGCTCGTTCATCCCCCTGGTCGTCAGGGCCGGGGTGCCGATCCTGATCCCGCCAGTTATCTGAGGGCTTAAGGTATCGTAGGGGATCCGGTTCTTGTTGACGGTGATGCCCACCTGATCCAGGATCTCCTGGGCCTCTTTGCCCGTTATCCCCTTGTCTGAGAGATCAACCAGAATCAGGTGATTGTCCGTCCCGCCTGAGACGAGCCGGAACCCTCTTTTGAGCAGTTCCCCGGCAAGGGTTTCGGCATTGGCCAGGATCTGTCTCTGGTAGTTACGGAATTCTTCGGTCATCGCCTCTTTCAGGGCCACCGCCTTGGCGGCGATCACATGCATCAGCGGCCCCCCCTGCATCCCCGGGAAGACCCGGGAGTCCAATTCCCGGGCAAACCTCTCCCGGCACATGACGAGCCCCCCCCGGGGTCCTCTTAGGGTCTTGTGGGTGGTGGTCGAAACAAAATCGCTTACGGCAACGGGAGAAGGGTGCAATCCAGCCGCGACCAGCCCCCCTATGTGGGCCATGTCGGCAAGGAGAAGGGAGCCGTACCGGCAGGCAATTTCGGCGAAACGGGAAAAATCTATGGTTCTGGGGTAGGAGCTGGCCCCGGCGACGATTATCTTCGGCCGATGACTTCTGGTCAGGTCTTCCACCTGGTTGAAATCGATCCGCTCCCCCTCCCGGTCAACCCCGTAGAAGACACTCCGGTAGAAGCGCCCGGAGAAGTTCGCCGGGCTGCCGTGGGAAAGATGCCCGCCGTGCGAAAGATCCATCCCTAAGATCATGTCGCCCGGCTTAAGGACGGTAAAATACACCGCCATGTTGGCCTGCACCCCCGAATGAGGCTGGACGTTGGCATGTTCCGCCCCGAAGAGGGCCTTACATCTCTCGATGGCCAGGGTCTCGACCAGATCCACATACTCACAGCCGCCATAGAACCTTTTTGCCGGATAGCCTTCGGCGTATTTGTTCGTTAGGATGCTTCCCTGAGCCTCAAGCACCGCCTCGCTCACAAAATTTTCCGAGGCGATCATCTCCAGTTTACCCGCCTGCCGGGCCGTCTCCTGCCGGATCGCGTGGGCCACCTCGGGATCGGCCTTCATCAAAACCGTCATTTCCCCACCTCGTCTACCCGGAAACCCGTCCCCAGGCTCCTCTCGATCTCGCTGATCTTTCTTAAGCGGCCTTCATGTCTTCCTCCCTCAAAAGGGGTGGCAAGCCAGGTGTCAAAAATCCGGAAGGCCAGGGCAGCTTCAGTCTTCCCGCCCGCCAGGACCAGGATGTTGGCATCGTTGTGCAGTCTGCTCATCCTGGCTGTTTCCACATCCAGGGCAAGAGCCGCCCGCACCCGGGGATATTTGTTTGCCACGATGGTCATTCCCACCCCGGAGGCGCAGATCAAAACCCCCCGGGCATAGCGGCCCTCCGAGACCCCCAGGGCCACCTTTCCTCCGAAATCCGGATAGTCCACCGAAGTTAAGCCGGCGGCGCCGACATCTATGACCTCGATCCCTTTACCTTCCGCATATCCTTTCAAGCCCTCTTTAAGGGCAAAGCCGGCGTGATCGGACCCGATAATAATCTTTTCCTTCATGTAAAGACCGATCTCCTGAATATCAAAACCCCGTTTGCCCCGCCAAAACCGAAGCTGTTGGACATCGCCACGTTGATCGTTACTTTCCTTGCCTCATTGGCCACATAATCAAGATCGCACTCGGGATCCGGTTCATCGAGATTGATCGTAGGGGGAACTATACCTTCTTCGATCGCCTTGACGGTAAAGATCGCCTCTACCGCGCCGCTTGCCCCTAACAGATGCCCGGTCATCGACTTGGTGGAGCTGACCATCAATTTACAGCTGTGGCCTCCTACGGCCGATTTTATCGCCTCGGTCTCGTAGAGGTCGTTGATCGGGGTCGAGGTCCCGTGGGCATTGATATAGTCCAACTCCTCCGGGATCAGCCCGGCGTCCCGCAAGGCCGCCCGCATGCACCGTTCGGCTCCGGCGTGTCCCGGGGGCGGGGCCGCCATGTGATAGGCATCGGCGGTGCAGCCGTAACCGGCCAGTTCGGCATAGATTTTCGCCCCGCGGTTTAAAGCATAAGAAAGCTCTTCCAGGATTAAAATCCCGGCGCCTTCGGAAATGATAAAACCGTCCCGGTGAAGCTCAAACGGACGGCTTGCCCTGCCGGGTTCGTCATTCCTTTTCGAAATGGCCCGCATTGCATTGAATCCATCTACCGCAAGCGGACAGACCGCCGCCTCCGAGCCTCCGGCAATCATTATGTCCGCGTCCCCTCTTTCGATGATCCTTCCCGCCTCGCCGATTGCGTTAGTCCCGGCGGCGCAAGCGGTCACCGGACAGCCGATAGGTCCTTTCGCTCCCCATCTGATCGCAACCTGGCCGGCGGCCAGGTTGCAGAGAACCGCCGGGATAATGAACGGAGACATCTTCCCCGGTCCGTGCTGAAGGAACGCGGTCTTCTCCCTTTCGATGGTTGCAAGCCCTCCGATTGCCGAACCGATAAAAACCCCCGCCCGATCCCCATTGGTTTCGTCAATGGTGAGACCGGCGTCATCCAAGGCCATTTCCGCTGAGGCCAGGGCATAAATGATAAAATTATCAAAACGGCGGACCTCTTTCTTGTTGACGAAGTTCAACGGATCGAAATCCTTAAGCTCTCCGGCTATTTTAGTTTCAAAACCCGAAGCGTCAAATTTCGTAATCCCGCCGATCCCGGATTTGCCTGCGCAAATCTCCAGCCAGGTGTCTCGAAGCGAGTTACCAAGCGGGGTTAGAGCCCCCATGCCCGTGACAACTACCCTTCTTCTCAAGCTTGCCCCCGGATTATTTCCCCTGTTTGCCCTTTATGAAGTTGACGATATCCCCTATGGTGCGGATCTTTTCCAGTTCCTCGTCGGTTATTTGGATGCCGAAATTCTCTTCCATCTCCATAATCAACTCAACCAGATCCAGCGAGTCCGCCCCCAGGTCATCTATGAAAGATGCCTCAAGGACGCATTCCTCTTTGGCAACGTCGAGCTGTTCCACAATGATATCAATAACCTTTTCCTCTATCGTCATGCGGTCATCCTCCTTGTTTAATAGCGCATCTGCTCGTCTACATGTAAAGGCCGCCGTTGACCCGAATAACCTGACCGGTAATATACCCGGCCTCCTCAGAGGCGAGAAAACCGACCAGTGAGGCGACTTCCTCCGCCGTCCCCATTCGGGCCAGGGGGATATTTTGAAGAATCTTTTCCCTGTCCTTCTCCTTGAGGGAGCCTAAGATCTCAGTTTCTATAAGTCCCGGGGAAACCGCATTGATACAGATGTTTCTTCCCCCAAGCTCCCGGGCAAGGGATCTGGTCAAACCCTCGACCGCCGCCTTGGTCGCCCCGTAACCGCACTGACCGGCGTTTCCACTTTCGGCGACTACCGAGGAGATGTTTATGATCCGGCCCCATCTCTGTTTCATCATCGGCCTGGCCGCCGCCCGGGAACAGTTGATCACCCCGAGCAGGTTGGTGGAGAGCATCCTCTCCCAGCCCTCGCCAGACATCCGGATAAGAAGGCTATCGCGGACAACGCCGGCGTTATTGACCAGAATATCCAGACGTTCCCTTTCCTCAAGGATGGTCCTGACAAGTGTCCCGACGGCTTCGGCATCGGCTACATCGGCCCGGCACAACGCCCCGTCGCCGCCTTTCTTTCTCACCATCCCGAGGGTTTCCCGGGCCAGATCTTCCCTTTGCAGGAAATTGATGTAGGTGAATACGCCCCGGCTGGCCAGCTTTAAAACAACGGCCCTGCCGATTCCCCGCGATCCTCCTGTTACAAGGGCGATCTTCATCGATTTCGACCTTTTATCTCACCTAGGTAATATGGCGGGTTTTCCGCCTCATCGCCTTTCGGGACGGGAATGGCCCGGTCTTAAGCTCCTCTCAGCAGGCGCAATTTACTCGGCCTTGGCCTCGGAGATAACCTCTCGCCTCTTGTAAAAACCGCACTGAGGACAGATCCGATGGGGGAGTTTCGGACTGGTGCATTGCGGGCAGGAATAAGCTTCGGTGGCGGCAAGGGCATCATGGGCCCTTCTCATGTTCCTTCTGGTTCGTGAATGTCTTTTTACTGGATTCGGCATAGGTTATCCTCAAAAAAGTTTTAATTATAACTTCATGTTCTTAAGGGAAGAAAATTTGGAACCTAATTCCTCCCTCACGCACCGGCAGGCCTCGAGGTTCTGATTGGCCCCGCAAACCGGACATAATCCCCGGCAACCGTCTTTACAGAGAACCTTGATCGGGATCTGCAGGACGATCTGTTCAAAGATCAAAGGCTCAATCTCCAGGGATTCCCCCTGGTAAGAAAAGACATCCGGCTCGTCCTCCGGGATGTCCCGATCCGGGGGAAGCTCCTCTTCCCCGGCGGGAACCAGGAGATATTCAAAATCGGTCTTAAGGGGCAGGAGGGCCTCTTCCAGACAACGGCCACATTCCATGATTATAACCGTCTCTATCCGGCCGGTCAAGACGAGCTGGTTTTCGACCCGGGCAACCTCGCAGTTCACCGCAACGGGCTTGAGATCGAAATCAGGCCCGGAGGCGGAAGGCATGAGATCCTGAAACCATCTTCCCTCAAGTTCAAACCCCAGGACTTGCCTCTCACCCCGGAAATTAAGATCTATCTTCATGCGCAAAGGCCAATTTAAGGTTTAGTTTTTTCCTAAAATAGGGTATCAAATATCCGCTTCCCGTCCCCTTAATCGGGCCGTAACCGGGAGACCGAAGATAATCGAGATACTTTTAAGAGCGGGAGGTTAAATATAAATGACTTTTCTTGTCAAGGGATATTTTCTAGGCGGGCCGGAAAGGGAAAACCGGTGAAACCCCGCCCGGCCCCACACCATGCAATTCTGGCAGACGGATCTAAATGCAGCGGTTGCCATCGCTGCGAGCTGGCCTGCTCTTTAAAATTCTTCGGTCTGTTTGGTCTTGCCTGCTCCCGGATCCGGATTCACAAGCTCGACGACGGCTACCTTCCCCTGGTGTGCCTTGCCTGCAGCCAGGCCCCCTGTCTTGATGTCTGTCCGGCGAATGCCCGGGAAGTCCTGCCGAACCAGGCGGTGGATACCGACGGGGATAAGTGCATCGGCTGTTTGGCCTGCCTTTACATCTGCCCGATTTCCGCCCCGGCCATCTCGCCGGAAACAAAAAAGACGATGACCTGCAACCTCTGTGCGGGGGAAGAGGAACCCTGGTGTGTGAGGGCCTGCCCGGAGAAGGCCTTAAGTTACCTGCCCCTGGAAAATACGAACAGAGAGCTTGCCGCCGGTCCGGGCGAGTACTGGCTGCGTCTCCTCTCGCCAAGAAAGAGGGCGCAGATCAGCCCCGTTTCCCCCTGAACGGGAAAAATTAAAGAGGCAAACCAAACGATGCCGGGATGGATTGGTCGAAAACTAACGGTAAACCTGACCGACTCAAAGGCCGAAAAAGTTCCCCTTTCCCAGGCCCACCTGGAGAGTTACCTGGGAGGCTGGGGACTCAACACGGCGGAGTTCTCCCGGGCGGGATCAAATCAGGGGCTCCCGCCTCCGGACGGGGCCGTTTTGTCCCTGGCGACAGGACCGCTTACGGGAACCCTCGCCCCATCCCCGCCGATTACCGCTTGTGGCGTTTGCCTTCCCGTCAGACGGAAACCGCCGGAGGGGAGCTGTATGCACCTCAATTTCGGCGGCGATTTCGGCCCGATTTTAAAATACTCAGGCTATGACCAGCTGGTAATTGCCGGCAAGGCGGCAGGGCCGCGGGCAATCTTCATCAGAGACGATGAGATAGACTTTCTCGATGTCTCCGGCTTAGACCGGAGGGACCCCGGAGAGATACGGGCGGCGCTGCGAAGGGACTCGGCCGGAAAGTTTTCCACCCTGCTTTATACCGGATTGATCGCCCGGGAGGAGCACCGGTCTGAATTGGCCCTTCTAGATGACCGGGGGCGCCTAATCGGTGGGCCGAAAATCGCCTCAGTCTTCGCCGATATGAATCTCGTCGGCGTTTCCCTTACCGGCAGCGGCGCCATCGAGGTTTATGATACCGAGGGTTTCAGGAAGCTCATCGGAAACGATGCCCGGGTATTCCCGGCCAGGCCTTGCCCCTGCCTATCGCCTGCCGAATCGACTCTCAATTCCCGCCGGACAGGCCAGAGGCCGACTGCCGGACAAAATCCCATCGGGGCTCCTGAATCGGGGATCTGGTTTTCTCTCTTCCCGCCTGGCCCACGGGAGTTTTCCCCTGCCGCCCTGTCTCATGAGGAAGATCTGCCGGGACTGGAGGGAAACGGGAAGGGAAAACAGGGGCTCCTTGCCGATTCATACATCTTTGGCCTGTTTGGTTTATGCCCGACCCTTCTCCCCCGGAAAAGCCGGCGGGAGGAAATAGATCTCCTCCTTGACCTCTTTTATGGGGCGACGGGGAGGAAATTAACCCGGGAAGGGTTTAAGACCCGGCTGGGAGAGATTCTAGACGAGGTGATGAATGATGAAAACCGACCGGATTGACCGTAGCGGGGCCTTCGATTCAAAATTCCTGGGGAAACGGGAACAGATGCGGGGCAAGGAGAATTGAAAATAGTAATCGTAGGCTGCGGTTTGGCGGGCAATGAAGTCGCCTCCGGGCTCTGTGAAAACAAGGAACTCTCAATAACGATGGTTTCTCAGGAAGGCCATCCCGAATACGACCCCTGCAGCCTGCCCTATTATGTAGGCGAGACCATCTCCCGGGAAGCGGTGTTTCGCAAGGAGTTCTCTTTCTACCGGAAGGCCGGGATAAAACTCCTCTTAAACAGCAGGGCCACCGGAGTGGACTCAAGAAACAAGATCCTCCATATCGAGCAGGCCGCGGATTTGCCCTACGATAAGCTGGTGCTGGCTCATGGCGGAAGCCTTTTCGTTCCTCCCCTCCCCGGGATAGACAAGGAAGGGGTCTTCAGCTGCAAGAGTCTGCCGGATGCAGACCGACTGACCCTTCATCGGGGAGAGAGGGCGGTCATTATCGGTTCCGGGGCCATCGGGGTGGAGGTGGCGGAGGCGCTGAAAAAAAGGGGCTATGAGGTGACGATCGTTGAGATCCTGCCCTGGATCCTCCCCACCCTCTTCGACGAGCCGGCGGCGAGACTCCTTGAGGCCGCCTTAGAGGAAAACGGGATCAAGATCTCAACCAGCCGGCGGGTGATCGCCGTTGCCGGCGGTGAAAGGGTCACGGCAGTCGTTTTGGACCGGGGTGAAATCCCTTGCGATACGGTAGTACTGGCGACGGGGGTGGTCCCCGGGAAGCCGCTTGCCGAAAGCGCCGGGTTGAAGGTTGCCAGGGGAATCCTGGTGGATGACAAATTAAATTCCAGCGACGCCGATATCTTCGCCTGCGGAGATTGTGTTGAGACCTTCGACGCCGCGACCTCGGAGCCCGTTCTTTACCAGTTGAAACACAACGCCCTGGAACAGGCCCGGATCGTGGCGAAAAACATCCTGGGAGAAAACGTCTCTTACCGGGGGGCTTATGCCTTTGCCCGGGCCCATTTTTTCAAGACCCATGCGGTAACCTTCGGCAAAACCCTAAGAGGGATGCCGGATGCGTCTCCAGGCCTTCAGGTTCTCAAGAAATGCCGGGGAAAGGATTATCTCCAGATTATCCTCAAGGACGGTTTTCTGCTGGGAGGTCAGGGGATCGGGAGTTTTGCCGATGAGGCGGGACCTCTGATTTCTGCCCTGTGGCAAAGGTCCCGCCTCGATTTAAACGGCCCGGATATGGGACTTAACGCTGCTTACCGGGATTCATCCCCTCTCATTTACGACACCCTGAAACGTCTTCTTTAGCCTCCCGGATAAACACTTAAACCTCCGCCCTATTGCTTTCCTCCCTGGAGGAGGCCCTTGACCTTCTCCAGGAGCACCTGGGGCTGGACCGGTTTTTCCAGATAGTCGTCGACAGGCAGATACGCCCCGTCTTCCTTGGGAGAAAACTTCATCTTGGTTTTCTCCCTGATTCCGGTAAGCATTAAGATGGGCATCTTAATGAACTCCGCATACTCGGAGGTCGGATCCGGGTTGCGGAGCTTGTAAGAAACTTGAAACCCTTCGGTGATCGAATCCATCATCACATCGAGGATAATCAAGTCAGGCCTGATCGCCTTGATCTTCGCCAGACCTTCCGTCCCGCTTGCCGCAGTGGACACCTTATAGGAGCTGGCCTCCAGGGTTATTCTCAAGATTTCCAGGATATCAGGGTCGTCATCGATTACTAAAATCTTCGCTCCTTCCATAGTACGGTTTCCTCCTTAACTGCGCGTTGATGTTCGAACGAACACTAATGCCCTGCTTTTCAAACCAACCGAGAGCTTTGAAGTATCGCTGATTTCGTCATTTCGACCGCGGGGAGAAATCTTAAAAACCGCCTAAAGATTTCTCTTCGCCCGCTCTTTTCGAAATAACATTATTCAAAGCTCATCCAACCATCGGACGCTGAAAAACCGGTGCAACCGTCGCTACCACGTTAAGGTACCCTGCCTTGTATCGGTTGAGCTTATTCAAGCGCAAAGAAAAGTCAAGGGTTTTTTGTCATAAAAAAAACCATCACAAATAGAAGCTAAATACCCCTTGACTTTTTCCCTGATCGGTAGTTAAGGACAGGGCAATCTTGATACATTGCCGTTTGGGCTTACCCGTGCGAGTTGCGTTGATCGGTACGTTTGAGATTCGCCTCTTGCTCCTGCTCATGCTCCTGCGAATGCGCTTTCATTGATTTCCGAAAGAAGATTTTACTGGTTTAAGATACAGGCTCGAAAAACTAAAAGTCAGGTCCCCTGCCTTGGGATGCTTTAGGTTTTCGATCTATCCATAACCATGTCACGAAAGTCTTAAGGAGGAAAATGATGAGCTTCTTCACCATCGAAAAGAAGAATTTCCCGCCTTTCCTTGACAATCTCATCAAAGCTATGGACGTTGTCGGGGTAAAGGAAAAGATCCCCGGGAAATTCGAGTATGCGCCCCTGGAAGATTCCTCAGAGCTTTGTCTTGACTATGACGTCACCATTTTACCCCCGAAAAAATACCTCCTGCCGACCAGGGAATCCCTGGTCAAGTTCACAAGGGGAGAAAACACCGGCTGCGAGGCGGTTTTTGACGGCAAACCCCTGGCTATTGTGGGCGTTCATCCCTACGATATCAAGGCCATCTCCCAGCTGGACCGGATCTTTGCCGACCAGAATCCAGATGAACATTACGCAAAAAGACGCAAGGACAAGATCATCATCGGCTCAGACGTAAAGCGCCCCTACCGCTTTGCCTTTTGCGGTTCGATGAAATCCGCCCTGGTCGAATACGGATACGACCTGCTCTTAACGGACATAGGCGACCGTTACGTCCTGGCGGTAGGGACAAAAAAGGGGGCGGAGCTTCTTTCCGCCCATGCCGAATACCGGGCGGCCACGGAGGAAGAAATCTCCAGAAGATCCGCCATCCGCAAGAGTATCGTCGCCTCTTACAACGAAAATACCGTCTTGGCCGCTTATGAAGAACTGCCGGAGCTCCTGGCCGGAGAGGCGGGAAAGGGCCTTTTTGACGAACTGGCGGAAAAGTGCCTGAGCTGTGGCTCCTGCAACCTGGTCTGCCCCACCTGTTACTGCTTCGACGTCCTAGACGAGGTGAGCCTCAACCTGGCGGAAGGCGAGCGTTTTCGCAAGTGGGACGGCTGCCTCTTAGACGGCTTTGCCCTGGTCGCCACAGGCGAGAATTTCCGGGAAGACCGGGCCGACAGGATCAAACACCGGCTTTCCCGGAAGGGCAGGTACATCTATGAGAAATACGGGGAACACGGCTGTGTCGGCTGCGGAAGATGCGCCTCTGCGTGTCTTCCCGATATTGCCAATCCCGTGGAGATCTTCAACCGGCTAAAGGAGGGCGTCCGATGACAACCAAAGGATTAGTCCAAAGAGACTTTCAGCGTGACGAAGGATCAATCTACCTGCCCCAACTGGCCAGGATCGTCCGCACCGAACAGCTCACGGCGATGGAGAAGCTCTTCGAAATCCAGCTCTCCGGCGCCCGGGAGCTCGGCCATCAACCGGGACAGTTTGTCGAGGTTTCCCTTTTCGGCATCGGCGAGGCCCCCATTTCCATCTCTTCCTCGCCTACCCGCAAGGGCTCCTTTGAACTCGCCGTCCGCGCCGTGGGAAACGTCACCCGCGCCCTGCACCGCCTGGAGGCGGGTGCGACGGTAGGCATTAGAGGCCCCTTCGGGAAGGGATTTCCCGTAGAGGGAATGAAAGGGAAGGACATCCTCTTCGTTGCCGGGGGCATCGGGCTGGTTCCTCTCCGGTCGCTCATTAATTATGTCCTCGACCGCCGGGAAGATTTCGGCCGGATGATCGTATTCTTCGGGGCCAAAACCCCGGCGGAGCAGCTCTTTTCAGGAGAGCTGGCCAAATGGCGCGTTAGCGGCGATATGGAATACTTAGAAACGGTGGACCGGGCAGACGAAAGCTGGCGGGGGAATATCGGGGTCATCACCACGCTCTTTCCCAAGATAACGGTAAACCCCATGCGGACCGTTGCCGTGATCGTAGGACCGCCGGTGATGTACCGTTTTGCCATTCTCGAGGCTCAGGTGAAAGGGATACCTTATGACCAGATCATCGTCTCCTTAGAGAGGCGCATGAAATGCGGCGTCGGGAAATGCGGGCATTGCCAGATGGGCGATATCTATGTCTGTCAGGAAGGGCCTGTCTTCACCTACGCCACGATTAAAGACCTAAAGGAGGCTATCTGATGAAACCTAAAGTCGCCTTTTTCGATTTCGCCAGTTGTGAAGGTTGTCAACTGCAGATTGTAAACCTCGAGGCGGAGATGCTCGACGTGATCGGGGCGGTGGACATTGTCCAGTTCCGGGAGGCCATGACCGAAAGCAGCGACGATTACTCCATCGCCTTCGTCGAGGGCAGCATCACCAGGGAGAAGGATATCCCCCGTCTGAAGAAGATCCGGGAGCAGGCGGCGGTACTGGTGGCCCTGGGTTCCTGCGCCACGATAGGCGGGGTGAACTGTCTGAAAAATTTCCAGCCTCTCGAGGAGGTAAGGAGATACGTTTACGGCGACCGGGCCCACTGGTACGAAACCTTCGCCGCAAGACCCATCGACTCGGTGGTGCCGGTGGATTTCTACATTCACGGCTGTCCCATCAACAAGGAAGACTTCGTGAAAACGGTAACCGAGCTTCTTCTGGGCAAGACGCCGGAGACCCCCTCCTATCCGGTCTGTGTCGAATGCAAACTCAAGGGTAACGTCTGTGTCTTT
This sequence comes from Syntrophobacterales bacterium, assembly GCA_037445955.1. Lineage (GTDB taxonomy): Bacteria > Desulfobacterota > Syntrophia > Syntrophales > CAMTWB01 > JBBIJM01. The sequence continues at coordinate 1,167 of JBBIJM010000028.1, read as the reverse complement.
GAGCTGGGGAGGTTCTGTCTCGGCCCGGTCACGAGGGCGGGCTGCGGCTCCTGGTGCCCCACCTATCAGGATAACTGCACCGGCTGCCGGGGTCTGATCCCCCACCCCAACACCGATGCGGAAAAAGAGGTGCTCCAGAAGTACGGTCTCACGGTGGAACAGGCGGTGGGACAATTCCGGGTTTTCCTGGGCTATGGGGAGGTGGCGAAATGAGAAATATCAACATTAACGTGGAGCATGTAACCCGCCTGGAAGGTCACGGAAACATCGTGGTGAACGTAAAGGAAGGACGGATCGAAGAATGCATGTGGAAGGTGGTGGAGGCGCCGCGGTTTTTTGAGGCCTTTGTCCGGGGACGCAGCTATCTTGAGGTCTCCCATCTTACCTCCCGGATCTGCGGGATCTGCTCCATCGGTCATACCTTGGCCTCGCTCAAGGCAACCGAGGCAGCCCTGGGGATCGAGATATCCGAGCAGACCAAACTGCTCAGGCGCATTCTGATCCAGGGGGAAAACCTCCAGAGCCACGTTCTCCACGCCTATTTCCTCGTCGCCCCGGATCTGGTGGGGGCTCCCAGCGTGTTTCCCCTGGTGGCCACCCACCCTGAAGTGGTCCTGCGCGCCCTCCGGATGAAGAAACTCGCCAACGATCTGTGCGATATCTTCGGCGGCCGCACGGTCCATCCCATCACCCCCACCGTGGGAGGCTTCACCAAGCTTCCCGGGACAGGCGAAATCAAGGCCATCCGGCAGAGGCTCGTCGAGGCGATTCCGGATCTTGAGGCCACCGTCGCCCTCTTTAAAACCCTGACCATCCCCCAGTTCGAGCGGGAGACGGAATATATCGCCCTTACCTCAGATGAGGAATACGCCCTTTATGACGGCGATATCGCCTCCACCGATGCGGGGGTGACGAAGGTTGCCAACTATCGAAGCGTAACCAACGAATATCTGGTCCCCCAGTCCACGGCCAAATACACCAGAAACAAAAGGGACAGCTACTTCGTAGGCGCCCTGGCCAGGTTCAATCTAAATCACCGACAGCTCTCCCCCCTGGCCAAGACAGTCGCCGCAGAGCTGGGACTCAAGGCCCCCTGCCACAATCCCTTCTTCAATACGGTTGCCCAGGTGGTCGAGGCTGCCCATGCGGCGGAGGAACTTATCCGGC
>JBBIJM010000027.1:0-28261 GCA_037445955.1 Syntrophobacterales bacterium | reverse complement strand
AGTACGTCTTAAACGGCCAGAAGACCTTCATCTCCAACGGGATCAACTGCGACCTCCTGGTGCTTGCCGCCCGGGATCCTGCGACCTCCAATCCCCACGCCGCCGTTGATCTCTTCCTTATCGAGGCGGGAACCCCGGGCTTTGAGAAGGGACGCCGGATCAAGAAGATCGGCTGGCACAGCCAGGATACTGCGGAACTTTACTTCAGCGACTGCCGGATCCCCAGGACCGCCCGCCTGGGCGAAAAAGGGACGGGCTTTGCCAAGCTGATGGAGAAGCTCCAGCCCGAGCGACTCGTCTGCGCCATCGGGGCGGTGGCGGCGGCGGAATTCATGTTCGACATCACCATCAAGTATTGCAAGGAGCGGGCGGCCTTCGGCAGGCCGATCTCGAAATTCCAGCACGTCCAGTTCGAACTGGTCGAGATGGCAACGGAGGTTAAGCTGGGCCGGTGCTTTATCGACAAGCTGATTGCCGACCATCTCGAGGGGAAAAACCTCGTGGTCGAGGTATCCATGGCCAAGTACTGGACTACGGACATGGCCTCCCGGGTGGCGGACCGCTGCCTCCAGCTCCACGGGGGCTACGGCTATTGCGAGGAGTATCCCATCGCCCGGGCCTGGCGGGACATCCGGGTGACCCGGATATTTGCCGGGACCAACGAGATCATGAAAGGAATCGCCTCCCGGTTCATGGGACTCTAGGAGAAGCTATATGGAAAGAAAGACCTTCTTCATCGAAGAACTGCCGAAGGACGCCCCTTACAGCCCCGCCTGCGAGGCCGGGGGATTCGTCTTTGTCTCCGGGGTGGTCCCGGTCAATCTCGTAACCCGGGAGGCCGTAAGGGACGATGTGCGGAAGGCGGCGGTATTGGTGATGGAAAACATCAAAAAGATCCTGGCTGAGGCCGGAGTCGATCTGGGCCGGGTGGTGAAGGCGACGGTGTTCCTCGCCGATATGAGGGACTATGACGTCTTAAACGAGGTTTATCTCGGCTACTTTCCCAAGGACAGACCGGCCAGGACCTGTGTCGCCGTAAAAGAGCTGCCCGGAGGATATCCTTTAGAGATAGAGGTCATAGCCTATAAAGGTTGATCCTTGGGTCAAAAAGAGAATGCCCAAAGGAGGACTATGCCGGGACCCCTTGCCAGCCTGAAAATTCTCGATTTTACCGCCCTGCTGCCGGGACCTTACGCGACCATGTATCTGGCGGATCTGGGGGCCCGGGTGGTGAAGGTGGCATCCCGGGTCAGGCCTGATCCCGTTGAGCTTTTGCCCCCATTTCTCGAAGAGGGCTCCCTCTCCGCCGCCGCCGCCTATCTGGGCCGGGGCAAGCGCTCCCTTGCCTTGAATCTGAAGGATCCCCGGGCAAGGGAGGTGGTGGGAAGGCTGGTGAAGGAATACGACATCCTCATCGAGCAGTTCCGGCCGGGGGTGATGGCAAGGCTCAACCTGGACTACGAATCCCTGAGACGGGAAAATCCGGCCCTCATCTACTGCTCGTTAACCGGTTACGGCCAGAGCGGCCCCCTGGCCAGACGGGCCGGCCACGATATCAACTACCTCGCCCGTTCGGGCCTGATGGCCTATTCGGGCCGGAAGGAAACGGGCCCCACCTTGCCCTCGATGCAGGTGGCCGATCTCGCCGGAGGCTCCCTCCAGGCGGTGATCGGGATTCTGGCCGCGGTGGTCCATCGGGAAAAGACCGGCGAAGGTCAGTGTCTGGATGTGGCCATGACCGACGGCCTCCTGTCCTTTCATGCCCTGGCCGGGGCGGCCTTTCTAGTTGACGGGGCGGAGCCCGAAAGGGAGGATACGGCCTTAAACGGAGGGTCTCTTTACGATTTCTACGAAACCGCCGATGGCGGATATTTGAGTTTCGGCGGCCTGGAGCCCCAATTCTTTGAGGCCTTCTGCACGGCCCTGGGAAGGGGCGATCTAATCCCCGGCGGGGTATATCCCCCGGAGGCGGCGGCGAGGAAAAAGGAATTGCGGGCCCTGATCCGATCGAAGACGTCAGCGGAGTGGGTGGAGGTCTTCCGGGAGGTGGATGCCTGTGCCGAGCCGGTGCTTTCCCTGTCTCAAGCCCTGTATGATCCCCACATCCGGGCCCGGGGAATGGTCGTGGAACTCACTCTTTCCGGGGGCGGGAAGGTCCGCCAGGTGGCAAGCCCCATTAAGTTTTCCCGGACCCCGCCGTCCTACGGGAAGGCCGGGGTCACCCCCGGCTCCGATACCGGAGAGATATTAAGGGAGGCGGGCTATTCTTCCGAGGAGATTGCCGGAGGGGAAAAAACCGGTCTCTTCATCTAGCCCCCGGCCGGGGCTCTCTGCAGGATGCCCTGAGGCTCCGGGGCAAAGGGCGGCTACTCCAGGACGAAACCCTTTTCCTGAAAGAGACACAGACAGGCGTTCACCACTTCCCGGTCGAAGAGCTTTCCCCTGTTTGCCTTGATCTCCTCCAGGGTCTTTTCAATGCCCAGGGTGGGGCGGTAGGGGCGGTGGGAGGCCATGGCCTCAACGACGTCGGCGACGCAGATGATCTTGGCTTCGATCAGGATATCTTGATCCTTAAGACCCTGGGGATAGCCGCTGCCGTCGATCTTCTCGTGATGCTGGCTGACCATGTCCGCAATCGGCCAGGGGAATTCGATCCCGCTTAAGATTTCGTAGCCCGCCTGGCTGTGGGTCTTGATCAGGTTGAATTCGAGCTCGCTCAATTTCGACGATTTGGAGAGGATCTCCCCGGGCACGGCGATCTTGCCGATGTCGTGGATCGAGGCGGCCAGGCGGATGCCGTCGATTATCTGGTCGGGAAGGCCGATCTCCTGGGCGATGGCCCGGGCGAGGTTGGCCACCCGCTTCTGATGTCCGGCGGTATAGGGGTCCTTCGCCTCGGCCACGTTGACCATCAGTTTGATCGCCCCCTCCATGGCCTTTCTCAGCTTGCTTAACGTGTTGCCCAGGGTCTCCTCGGTCTGCTTGCGCAGGGTGATGTCTTCGGCGAGACCTTCGTAGTGCAGGATATTACCCTGGTCGTCCCTTACCCCCCGGGCGTTGAATGATACCCAGGCGATCGAGCCGTTTCTGTGATAAAGGCGGGTTTCAAAGCTCCGGGCGACCCCCTGCTTGTCAAGGAGGTCTCTTAACCGGTCCCGGTCTCCTTTTTCCACATATACCCCAGTGATGTTGATGAGTTTGCCCAGCAGATCTTCCGGGGTATCGTAACCCAGCATGTTGGCCATGGCCCGGTTGGCCATGAGGAGCCGGCCATCGGGGGAGGTCTGGTAGATCCCCTCCTGGGCGTTGTCGATGAGATTGCGGTATTTGTCCATAGAGAGGTGGAGCTCCCGGGAGTACTCTTTGAGTTCCTGGTCCCGCCTCTGGAGCAGTTCATTGGTTTTTTCCAGTTCGGCGAGTTTGTGCTCCAGTTTCTGGATGAGCCGGGTATTGTGCTCGGAGATGAATTCGGAGTTGTCCGTAAGGGGGGGGAGATTTCTCCTTGTTTCTTCCTCAAGAACCGCCTTTAAGACCTTGAGAAAGCCGAAAGGCTCCACCGGTTTGACGACGAACTTGTCCGCTCCCAGGGAGAGGGCGAATTGCTCGTCCGCCTGGTCTGCGTAACTTGCCGTATAAAAAATGAAGGGAAGTTCATTAAACCGGTTGTCGCTTCTTACGGCCCGGCAGAATTGAAACCCGTCCATCTTGGGCATCAGGATATCGGAGATGATTATATCCACCGGTTCATTTTTCAGCCTCTCCAGGGCCTCGAGGCCGTTGGCGGCGGAGACGACATCGTAGCCGGCCCCCTTGAGAACGGTTTCCAGAAGAGCCCGTCCATCGGGCAGGTCGTCCACGACGAGGATGATCTTCTTGTTTTGCCTGTCCATACCTTCCTTCCCAGGTTTCTTTTCGTCATTCCTTCGGGAAAAGTTGAGTATAAAAATGTGAGCCATATAAACATTTTTTCCAAACCTATTTCAACCATTATTTATCCCTGCATCCGGGTAAGCCAGATATTGTTAATCCGGGACGATTTGTGTTACTATGCCCGGGGTTTTTCGAGGGGAAAAGCTGAAAAGGGGAGAGGGGAAACAGGGCTGAGGTCTCCTAAGGCCTCGGTCGTGATTTACGATGGCGGCGGGATGAAATACCGGATTCTGGTAGTGGAAGACGATGTTGTCGCCGGCGAGTTTCTCAAGGAGGTTCTCGCCAGGGCTGGTTATGACGTCGATACGTATTGCAGGGCCGAAGAGGTCCTTTCGTTAGACCTGTCCCGCTACCACCTGCTGATTTCCGACATGAAAATGCCCGGGATGGACGGTCTGGAGCTGCTTAGCCGGGTACGAGCCGGGTGGCCGGACATGCCCGTCATCATGGTCACCGCCTACGGTTCTCTGGAGACGGCGATGGAGGCCCTTAAAGAAGGGGCCTGCGACTACATTGGCAAGCCCTTCTCTCCCGAGGCGATAAGGCTCCTTGTAGAGAAGGTGCTCGAGGTCCGGGAGCTCCAGCGCCGGCAGCAGGGTGGCCGGGTCAAGAACAGGGACAGCTACAACTTTATCGGTTCTTCGTCGGTTATGGTCGATCTGTACAAACAGGTGGCCCGGATTGCCGACAGCCCGGTTAGCGTCCTGATCGAGGGGGAAAGCGGGACAGGCAAGGAGTTGGCCGCCCGGGCCCTCCATCAGCTAAGCTCGCGCCGGGAGAAGCCTTTTACCGCAGTACACTGCGGCGCCATCCCCGAGAACCTTCTTGAATCAGAACTTTTCGGCTATGAAAGAGGTTCGTTCACCGGCGCCGACCGGCCCCATATGGGGCTTCTCCAGGCTTCCGAAGGGGGGACCATTTTTCTCGATGAAATAACCGAAATGTCTCCGGCCTTGCAGGGCAAGCTCCTCAGGTTCATGCAGAACGGCGAGGTGAGGCGGCTGGGCGGCCAGGATGTCCGTCATCTAGATGTGCGGGTCGTGGCCGCAACTAACAGAAGCATCGATGAAGAGACTAGGAAGGGGGCCTTCCGGTCCGATCTCCTGTACCGTTTTGTCATCCGTCTGGTGATGCCTTCTCTCAGGCAACATAAGGAAGACCTGCCTCAACTGGTGGAGGCGATCTTGAGGAAACTCGGCTACACCTCGGTCAGGATTTCCCGGGAGTCGATGGAGCTGATCATGGACTACGATTGGCCGGGCAATGTCCGGGAATTGGAGAATGTCCTGCAGCAGGCAATCCTCCTTTCCTCCTTTTCGGTCCTGGTGCCGGAAAACCTTCCCACCCGGCTTCACCGGCGGCCGCCGCAGGCGGACCCTGACCTCAGTCCTTTAGAGGAGGTTGAGCGGGAACAGATCCTCCAGACCCTGGAGGCCGCCGCCTGGAATCAGACCAGGGCGGCCCAGGTTTTAGGGATCGACCGCAAGACCCTTCGGAATAAAATGCTCTATTATAAACTGACCAGATAACGCCTCTTGAATCTTGAAAGAGAGAGCTTTGAATAATGTTATTTCGAGGAGGGGAAGGGACGGGAAATCTTAAGGCTTGAGACTTTGCTTCAAGGTTTAAGATTTCTCCCTTCGGTCGAAATGACAAGGGGAGGCGGTCGAACTGACAGAATAACCGGTTTTTGAAAGCTCCTCCCTCGTTCAAAGCTCTCAAAGCTTCAGTCTGGCCTGGGGAAAGGTGCATCCCCGGCGGTCCTCGACGGCAGACCCGGCAGGGGCAGGTAGAGATCCACCGTCATCCCTTGGCCTGATCCGCTTTCGATCTTCAGGTATCCCCGATGATGTTTTATTATGTCCTGGACGATGGTAAGCCCGAGCCCCCGGAGACCCCCTCCCGGATGGGTGCTGAAGAACGGCTCGAGAACCTTTTGCTTATGCTCTTCAGGGATTCCCGGGCCGGTGTCGGAAACGGAAATGATAAGATAGTCCCTCGGCCGGGCCAGTCTGCCCCGGATCGTTATCGTCCCATTGGCTGAGATGGCCTCGCTTGAGTTCTGGATGAGGTTGAAGAGGGCCGTCTGGATCCGGTGGCGATCGACGCGAAGCCGGGGGAGATTGGAGTCCAGCTCCAGGATGAGCTGGATGTTCCTCCTGGCCAGGAGAGGCTCGATTAGCGGAATGGTTTCATTGAGAAGGTCGGAAAGGCCCAGGTCTTCGAAATGGGAATCGGGCAGGCGGGTCGCCTGGCGGACCTTGGCGATGGTCATGTTCAGCCGTTCCGTCTGCTGCCTGATGAGATCGAGCTTGCGGCGGACCTCGGGCGGCCAGCCTTCTTCCTCCAGAAGAAGCTCGGTAAGCCCGGCGATCGAGTGGATAGGTGTCCCCAGGTCATGGGCCATGACGGCGGTCAGGTACCCCAGCGCGGCCAGTTGCTGGAGTTGATTTACTTGATTCTGCAAGTCAACTACATTGAGGGTGGCCTCCTGAACCCTTTTTTCGAGCCCCAGGTTCAATTCCCGGTTGCTGTTCATGACCTGCTCGATCCGCTCGGCCATTGCGTTGAAATGCTGTGCCAGCTGCCCCCATTCGTCGTTTCGTCTCAGGGGGATCCTTTCCGGATAACGGCCCTTTTCCAGATGGTCTATGGTTCCTATGATCAGCCTCAGGGGGCCGCCGATAATCCAGCGATAGCTTAAGGCCAAAAGCATCAGGATTATCAGGATGAACCCCGCTCCCGAGAGGATGAGAAGCCTCCCGGCTCCGGCGAGGATCTCGTCGTAGGACCGGGAAAAGGAGATGATCCCCACGTAGGTCTTCTTTTCCCTCTCCGGGAGGATCGGATAGATGACGCCCAACGCTGGTCCGTTCTCCGTCTCCACCCGGATAGACTGGACGCCAAAGATATTTCCCGCCTTCTTCAGGGTCTCCTCGGGCCACTCGAAATAGATGCGGCTCGCGCCGGCTATATATTCTATTTCATTATCGACCAGGGAAAAGATATCTATCCTGGCCATGCCGGGATCGAGCATGATCTGTTCCCGCAGCGTGTTGTCCAGGGCGGCGAGCCCCTCCCCGGTAGGGAAGTTTATATAATATTGGCTGACGGTCTCGGCGAGTTCAAAAACCCTCTTGCCGTGCTGATCGGCAAGAAGCCTGCCTAAGGTTCTAAGCTGGACGAACCCCCAGGACGTAATGGTGACGGCAAGTCCGCAAACGACAATGATAATAAGCCGGGTTCTTATCGACAAGGCATTGGCTCTTCTGGTTTTTATGAAACCATATCAGATGACCGGGGGGCTTGCATCTTTTTCTTTGCCGCCCTCTTAATGGTTTTTGTGATTGAGGCAAAGTGAGGGGAGGTGGTGCAGGGGAAGGCCCCCTGCACCTGGGATGGGATCAAAACATCACTTCTTTGCCGGAGCCGGAGCCGGAGCCGGGGCAGCCGGAGCAGCCGGGGCAGCCGGAGCGGCTTCTTTCTTCGGTTCCTCTTTAGCCGGGGCGGCCTTCTTGGCGGCAGGCTTCTTAGCGGCAGGCTTGGGGGCGTCGGCCTTGGGGGCGTCGGCCTTGGGGGCCTCCGGTTTTACCGCTTCCGCCTTGGGGGCTTCCGGTTTTGCCGCAGGGGGGGCCTGGGAAAGGACCGGGCCGGCCAGGAACAGAACAAAAGCCAGACCAACAAACAACACTAACAACCGTTTCATAAATAGACCTCCTTGAATTTTGTTGCCCCCTAAAAGCAATAAGGAGGCCATTTTATCCGGATTTAAAAATATTTTCCGTCGATTGATGGTAGAAAGCTTTGAATGATGTCATTTCGGGGAGCTTAGGCGACGAAAAATCCTGATGTATTTAGGCTGTTTAAGATTTCTCCCCCGCGGGAGAAATGACAAGGAATAAAGGTCGAAATGACAAGATCAGCAATACTTCACAGAGCTCGATATTTGGATATTTCCAGAGTTCCCCTTCCGGGGGGCAGGGAAAACAGGTGGTGGCTGGGGAAAAATTCCCCAGGCCTTGCTTATTTATTCCTCAACGGTGGTTCCAGCTCCAGAATCAGCCGGTGATGAGGGGCAGCAGTCCCGGGAGGATTTCGAACGAAGCCGGCAGCCGTCCCGGTTGTTCGCCGTCCATATCCAGGAGAACCAGGGCCTCGGAGGAGGCGGTGATCTTCCTGCCGGTTATCGTTTTTACCTGAGCGATGGTGTTTATCTTGCCGTTGTAGAGTTTCGGCAGCTGCCAAAACACCTGGGGCAAAGACAGATCGCCGATCACCACCACCTGGAATAGACCGTCTTTAAGGCTCGCCTCCGGGGCGACCCACATGCCCCCCCCATGATATTGGCCGTTGGCCACGGCGACGTTCCAGATCGGCACCTCCTTGCAGAAATGATCGTCCACCTTGAGGAGAACTTTTTTCTTGCCGTAGAGAAGAATCGACAGGACCGTTGCCCGGAAGAACGAGATAAAGGGACCGAGAAGTTTGGAGCTCGCATTTACCCGGGCATCCACCTCCCCGCCGAGGCCGAAGCTGGCTATATTGTGGAAGTAGCGGACCGTTTCCTTTCCTTCCTGACCTTGAAACGTCATCTTGCCTACATCGATTCGCCTGGCCGGAGGGGAGAGGAGAAGGTCTATCGACTCGTCCGCGGCGGTCGGAATGGCCGCCGTCCGGACAAAGTCGCACCCGGTGCCGTTGGGCAGGAAGCCGAGCCGGGCGCCTTCGGAAACGAGCCTGTCGTTTTCGATGAATCCGTTCAAAACCTCGTTGAGGGTGCCGTCTCCGCCGACGCAAACGATGAGTTCGGCACCGTTTTCAAGTTCCCTTCTGGCGATTTTTGTTGCATCCTGGGCCCCGGCGGTGAAATGGCAATCGAATCGGCCGAGTCTCCTTTTGGCCAGGTCCTTAATTTTGGGCCAATCTCTCCCAGTCTTTCCTCCCCCGGAGTGGGGGTTGACGATGAATGAGATCTTCACTTCCGCCTCTTTTCCATAAGCAATTATTTCGCTCTCCGGACTCGGTCTTCCGGGGTTGCCCCCCCCTTGAGCCGGCGATAGACAAAACAGTGGAGGTAGAGCACCAGGGTTTCCCATCCTCCGGCCCAAAGCAGCCTCCCGGCCAGGGCCGAGACCTGCCTCTGTCTCCTTACCTTTCGATCGGCGAGATAGGTGCTGAGCAACCCCTGGCTGATAAAGCGGTGGAACCGGGCGTCCGGCAGAGATGCTACCCCGGACAAGGCCTCGCGGCAGAAATGGATGAGCCGGGAGGCGAGCTCCTCGTCATCCCGGTAAAAGGAACAGAAGTTCAGATCTCCTCCAAGGCGGTCCTCCTCCTGATCGATCAGGTAGTCAAGGAGGATGTGGAGCCCCTGGACCCATGGGAAGTAGGCTGTTCTTATCCCTTTGGCCTGGGATTTGGTGAGATTTTCGTCAAAGCCCAGGGATACGAGACAAAATATACCCAAGGTGCTGCCCGTTGCCGCGGAAAATTCAAACCAGCTCAAAGGCGGCAGGTGAGGCTGGTGCTGTTCATGCCATTTTTGCAGGCGGCCGATCCTTTCTTCATTCCGCACGTGTTTATGGACCTGCAGTTCCCGGTAGTAACCGCCGAGCTCGTTTATTTCAGCGGCTATCTGCCCGTAGGCCGGTATCCGGCCGAGCACCTCCCGGCAGGTCTCAACCAGCGCCCTTAAATAGCCCCCATCCTCCCTTTCCCGGTGGAGACGATAATAGTCCCTGATCGACCCTTCAGGACTCAGGGCGTCGGCCATGGCCTCGTGGAGGGCGGCGAAATCATCGGGGTCGGAAGAAGAGCTGCGGTCGCAGAGATTGTCCAGATAGTCGCTGATGGTCTGGTAGGCTACGATGAAGCGGATCGCCTCGGGGTGGGCGGGGCCGGCGAGCAGTCCCAGGATTCCCCCCCCTTCGCAATGGAAATCCTTTGTCTCGATGCTCATCAGGGCCTGTTTGCGGAGTTCCTGATCGGGGATAAGCCCGGCCCTTTGCGACCAGTGCAAAAGATGCCGGTGGACCAGCGGTTGGACGGTGAAGAGGGATTTTAAGATCATCGCCGGAAGACGGGAGGGGATTTTCAAGTAACAAAACCTTTCCAAAAAGATCGAACTTAAGGCCAGCCTATGTTTCCGGTCTAGATCCCCCGGTTGTTTCAGATCGGCAGGGAGGAAAAGGCAAAAAACGGGCCGCTCTCATTTTTCCCGCTCCCTCCCCGTTGAAATCGGGAAATCCGAATCGCCGTCCGGGGTGGCAACCTCGATTTCCCCGTTTAATCTCGCCCCGGCCTCGACGATCAGCCTCCCGCAGAGGATCCTTCCTTTGACCTGGGCGGTCTTAAGCAGGGTCAGGGTATTTTCCACCTCGATTTCCCCTTCAAAAGTCCCGGCCAGGGAAAGGGTTTTTAACTTTAGACTGGCTTTGATCAGGCTGCCGCTTTCCGCCTGTACCGTATCGCCGCGGATTGTTCCCTCGAAGGTTCCTTTAATGACCAAATTCCCCCCGATGGTCAGGGTCCCCTGGATTTCACAGCCTTTATTGATAATCGAAAACTGATCTTCCGTCGTCGTCTTTATCGCCTTCTTCCAATTCACTTCTTGCTGCCCCTCCTTCCCTGTGGTTAGAACCAGGCGGAAAAGCCTTTGCCTGTCGATGCGTTATGGGTCGGCTTAAGACTGGAATGTTGACATTTACGCCCGGTGACCGTATCATAAGAACCGGTACGTAGCAATACAAAAAAGGCCGCCGGCGAAAGCAAAGGTGGACCGGGGAAGCCCGGATCGAGCGAGCTTGTTGCCCGGGGCCTCAATCTCAAATGGAAAGGATATATCTATGCGTTTTGTCTTTGCCCATAACAATATCAATGTCCTGGATCTCGATCAGAGCCTGGCCTTCTATAAGCGGGCCCTCAACCTCAGCGAAGAAAGGAGGTATGAGGCCCCCGACGGAAGCTTCATCTTGATCTTTCTTTCCGACGGCGAGACTTCCCACAGGCTCGAGCTGACCTGGCTTAAGGGTAGGCGGGAGCCTTACAATCTGGGGGATAACGAATTCCACTTGGCCTTCAAGGTGGACGACTTTGCCGCCGCCCATGCCCTCCATGAGGAGATGGGCTGCATCTGTTTTGAAAACAAGGCCATGGGGATCTACTTCATCAACGATCCCGACGATTACTGGCTGGAGATTGTTCCCGCTAAAAGATGAGGCAACGGCCGCTGCCGCCGGGGGTTACGGTCATGGAGAAAGAGGCCAGGATTGCCGCAATTGTAAGCGGTGACCGGATCTATGAGCTCTACGGGATGGAGCTTCTTGCCGCGGAGGATGGGTTGGCCCGGATTCGGGCCCCGGTTAAGGAGGAATTTCTAAACGCCCACAGGATTGCCCACGGGGCCTTGATCTTCGCCGTGTTGGACGTAGCCTTTGCCCTGGCGGTAAATGCCGTCGAAGACGCCGTGGGGGTGCAGTTTGCCTTCAATATCTTCAGGTCCGCCGACCTCGGCGATGCGGTAATCGGGGAGGCCAGGATCATCCATCGGGGCAAAAGGAGTCTGGTGGTAGAGCTCAAGGCCGCAAGCGAGACCTCGGGAAAACTTCTCGCCCAGGGCAACGCCACCGCCCTGCCTGTTTTGAGGAAGAAATCGCCGGGTCCCTGATATCTCGGCTGAAGGTTTTATGACCGGCCGTTTGTATGAAAAGAAACGATCCTGAAAGGCGGGTGATCGTCGTCGGTGCCGGGGCGGCCGGGATGTTGGCGGCGGGCCGGGCGGCGGAGATGGGCGCCCGGGTGCTTCTGCTGGAAAAGACCGATCAGGTCGGCAAGAAGATACTCCTTTCGGGAAAGGGACGGTGCAATCTCACCAACGCCCGGCCTCGGGAGGAATTTATCGCCCGGTACGGCCCGAACGGGAAGTTTCTCTACCGGGCCTTTCATCATTTCTTTAGGGACGATCTGATCGCCCTGTTCGGCCGCTTTGGTCTTGAACTCAAGACCGAAAGAGGCGGGAGGATATTCCCCTCCTCCGATGAGGCCTCCTCGGTAATCCGGTGTCTATCCCGCTATCTTGAAGAATCCGGCGCGGAGGTCCGTTTGTGCTGTCCGGTTTCAGGCCTGACAGTTTGCGAAGGCAGGGTGAGAGGCGTGGAAACCGAAGGAGGCGAAATCGGTGCCGAGGCGGTTATCCTGGCCACCGGCGGGGCCTCTTATCCCGGCACCGGCTCCTCCGGCGACGGCTATAAGATGGCCGCCCTTCTCGGTCACACCATAGTCCCCTTGCGGCCGGCCCTGGTGCCCCTCGTCGTCGAGGAGATCGGCCTTGCCAAATCCATGCAGGGGGTGACGCTTACCAATGTCCGCCTCAGCGCCTTTGCCTGCCGGGCCGAAGAGATAAGGGAAGAACTCATCCCCGCCTCCGACGTTGGGCGCTCTTGCGGGAGTCGCCGGGGGACGTCGCCGGTCATCGAAAGCCGGCAGGGGGAGATGATGATGACCCACTTCGGCCTGGGGGGACCGATTGTGCTCCTCCTTAGTCTCGCGGTGGTCGACGGGCTGAAGGAGGGGCCGGTGGGCGTATCTTTAGACCTCAAGCCGGCCTTGACCGTAAAAATGCTTGAGAATAGGATTCAACGGGATCTGGACGGCTCCGGGAAAAAAGGGCTAAAGAAGATTCTGATGGGCCTCCTTCCCCGGAAGCTCGTGGAACCCATCGCTGCCCTGGCCTCTGTGCCCCTGGACCGCCAAGCCCATCAGGTAACCGCGCAGGAGAGGGCTGTCCTGGCCCGGACCATCAAATCGGTAAGGTTTAATATCCGGCGCTCCCTTCCCCTGAAACAGGCCATCGTCACCGCCGGCGGGGTCTCGCTTATCGAGGTGGATCCCCGGAGCATGGCCTCCCGCCTCGCAAGCGGCCTGTTTTTCGCCGGGGAGGTGCTCGATCTAGATGCGGACACCGGCGGCTATAATCTCCAGGCGGCCTTCTCGACGGGGTATCTTGCCGGCGAAAAGGCCGCTGCCCTGGCCCTGGCCGGTCTTTAAAACGTCGTTTTGTCTGAAAAAGGGCCGTGATATCGGGGATCGGAAAATTTGCCTTCAGAAAAGCCGTTGACATTTGTCATAAGCAGGTCTACTGTCGAGCCGCGGGTTGGGAGGCGCCCGCGGCCCGTCCCTTTGCCGGGAAACCTCCCTGAGGAAATTTCATCCGATAAAAGGAGATATAGGAAATGATATCGAGTCGTTATTTGCGCAAATCGTTTAAGTTCTTATTGACCCTGTCCCTTGTTTTCCTGTTTGCTTCTCTCTCCCTTGCCCAGGTCCAGGCCGAAAGCCCCGATTACCAGCCCACGGTGGGCCAGTCGGGCAAGGACGTGATCTGGGTTCCCACGTCCCTGGCGCTGACCAACCGGATGCTTGACGTAGCAAGGGTGACGGCTCAGGATTATGTGATCGATCTCGGCTCCGGCGATGGGCGCATCGTGATCACGGCGGCCAAAAGGGGGGCCCGGGCCCTGGGTATCGAATACAACCCGGAAATGGTGGCCCTGTCCCAGCGCAATGCCCAGCGGGAGGGGGTGACCGAGCGGGCCAGGTTTATCCACGGTGACATATTCGCAAGCGATTTTTCCCAGGCCACCGTCTTGACGATGTTTCTCCTGCCCGAGCTCAACCTGAAACTCCGTCCGACGGTCTTGAACATGAAACCCGGCACCCGGGTCGTTTCCAATTCCTTCGACATGGGCGAATGGAAGCCGGACCACAGCTTCACCGTCAGCCGGGAAGATGGTTGCGAGAATTACTGCAACGGATACTTCTGGGTGGTGCCGGCGAAGGTTGAGGGCACCTGGCGGCATTCGGACGGAGAACTTGCCCTGGCCCAGAGTTACCAGAAGATAACGGGAACGCTGAGGTCCGGTTTGAGGAGCAGGAAAATCGCAGGCGGGTCGCTAAGCGGGGAGACGATTACCTTCGAGGTGGAAGGCCACCTCTACACCGGACGGGTTTCCGGTAACACCATGAGGGGTACGGTGCAGAAGGGCGGCCACTCCCACGAATGGCAGGCCGTCCTGAAATAGACGGCTTCCGGCCGCCGATATTGTGAAAGCTTTGAATAATGAAGGCTTAAGGCAGCGGGATGACCTGTCCGCCGCCTTAAGCCCCGTCTCGGGCATCCCCCGATAAGGGTCTTTCCGGGACCGCTCTTTTAGCGCAGGATATGGGTCACCGGGAGGTCGAGTACCGAAATCAGACCCCGCCTTCCCGCCAGAACCGAAGGGATGCTGTTGATCAGGATCGCCGAGGTCGCCTGGTCCCCGGGGACCCCACCCTCAATCCGGACTTTCAGAGAGGGATTCCCGTCGATCCGGACCGCGTCGTGGGGATCCGGGGCGCCGATGTACATGCGCAAATCCAGGGTGATCACCGCCTCGCCCTTTATCCTTCCCCAGGCCAGGTTCTTGATCCCCGCGATGTCTCCTTCCTTGATGTCGAAGTAGGCGGTCTTAACCGGCCGCGGCGAAAAGACCGGCTCCACCGTCTCTTCCGTCTCCTCCAGTTTGAAGCCGCACGCCCCGGCGAGAAGGTAGAGGGATTCGCTCAATCCCACATGGCCCATGGCCTTTTCCTCCATCTTCTGCCGGAAGACCTCTGGGGCCATTCCGGCGCCGATCTTCTTCTGCAGGGGATAGCGGCGGGTCGAAGCGTCCACCACCCGCTCGATTTCGATCTTCCGGACCTCCTGGCAGACCGAGGTCAGGTACGCCGGCAGGGCGTCCATCACAAAGCCCGGATTGACGCCGGTTCCCAGGACCGTGACCCCGTTTTCCCCGGCCAGCCGGCCCAGCCGGGCGGCGTTTTCCAGGTTTTCCCCCCGGGGGTAGAGGAGTTCCTCCGACGAAGAGACGATATGCAGCTTCGCCTTCACGATCTCCTCGAGCTGGGGCATGATCTGCCTGAGCCGCGATCCCGCGGTGTGGAGAACCACATCCGCCCGGCTGGCGGCGAAAAGGGCCCGGGGGTTGTCGGTGACCTTTATTCCCATCTCCCGCCCCAGGGTGAGAACGTCTCCCAGGTCCCGGCCCACCATTTCTCTGGCTATGTCCACGGCTCCGACCACCTCCAGGTGCTCCTTCGTCAAGGCCAGCCTGAGCGTTTCCAGGCCGATCGGTCCCAGACCGTACTGGATGACCCGGATTTTTCTTCTTGTCATTTACCATACTCCTTTCGCATTGATATCTTTATGTCTTTGAAAGCTTTGAATAATGTCATTTCGAGGAGCTAAGGGGCCGAAATGACAAAATCGGCGGTTTTTTAAAGCTGTCTCTTGGGGAGACTTCCCCTCTGGTAGATATAGGTCAGGGAGAGGACGGCAAATCCAAACAAATCCGTATAGATCCCCGGGTCTAAAAGCCCGAAGGCCGCCAGCCCCATAAGGAGCCGCTGCCAGCGAACCAGAGGGGCCCTTAAATAGCCCACCACCGTTGAGCCCAGGGCGATGACGCCCATGAACATCGTGCCCAGTACCTGCAGGAGATGGAGGTAGTCGAGGGGCGCCTCAGGCTTGAGCAGGGTGGGCAGCCACAGGACGATCGGGGCGGAAACGAAGATGAAGGGGATACAGAAGCCGGCCGAGGCGAGACCGAAGGCGGAAAGCCCGGTTCGAAACGGATTCGCCCCGGAGATTCCCGAGGCCGCATAGGCCGCCAGGGCCACCGGCGGGGTGACGTCGGCCAGCACCGCGAAGAACAGAACGAACATGTGGGCCGTAAGGGGTTCAATGCCGAGCTGAAGCAGGGCCGGGGCGGCGATCATGACGGCGATGATATACTGGGCCGTCGTCGGGATCCCCATGCCCAGGATAAAGCAGGCCAGGGCGGTAAAGATCAGGGTGAAGAAGACGGCGATCCCGTGGGCGGTGAAAAGATTGAACACATCGAGGGTGCCTATGAAAAACGAGGCCCCCTTGGCCAGGGCGATTACCGCCGAGGCGAACTTGAGCCCGAGACCGGTCAAGGTGGTCGCCCCGACGATGAAGCCTATGCAGGCGCAGGCGGCGCCTATGGCCAGGGCGTTCTTGGTGCCCGACTGAAGCGTCTCCAAGATGTCTCCGATCTTCATTTTGCTCTCTTCGTAGAAGACGCCGATGCCGATCACCACCATGACCGACCAGAACGAGGCGAGCGCCGGCTCCACCTTGAATCCCAGGAGCAAGAGATGAATCGCCGCGGGAACGAAGGCCAGAAGCCCGGAGAGCCGGTCGGTCCTCCGTAGCGTATAGATGAAGCCGGCCAGGAGGGAGGCCAGGTACACCAAGGTATATAAGGACGGCTTAAGCGGGTCGAGCTCCGCCAGCACCGAAGGCATCGTGACCAGAAGGACGACCAGAAGGGGATAGGTTTTCCCGTGGATCTGGCCCATGGCCACCGCATAGATGATCCCCCAGAAGGCGGCGAGAAACGGGCTGTGTCCGGAGACAAGGAGGTAGATGATGATGAATAAAGGCAGCACGAGCAGCCAGCGGTCTTTCAGGACCGCCCCAAGCCGGGGGAGCACCTCCCGGGGCAGACCTACGAGCCCCTGTTTTTTTGCCTCGAGATGAACCATCAGACCTACGGCGAAGAAGTAGAGAATCGCCGGGATCGCCGCCGCCGCCGCCACCTTGATGTAGGGAATGCCTAGAAACTCCGCCATGATGAAGGCGGCGGCCCCCATGATGGGCGGCATGAGCTGACCTCCCGTCGAGGCCGAGGCCTCCACCGCCCCGGCAAACTGGGGCGAGTAGCCGACCCTCTTCATCAGGGGGATGGTAAAGGAACCGGTGGTTACCGTGTTGGCAATCGAACTGCCGCTGATCGAGCCCATGAACCCGCTGCTGATCACGGCCACCTTGGCCGGGCCGCCGGCGGTCCAGCCGGCCAGGGCCATGGCCAGATCTATGAACAACTGGCCCAGACCGGTTTTAGAGATGAAGATCCCGAAGAGGACGAAATGGAAAACAAAGGTGGCCACGACCCCCAGAGGAATCCCGAATATCCCCTCGGTACCGAGGAACATGTGCTCGACTATCCTCTCTACCGAATAGCCCCGATGGGCGAAGAAGCTCAGTCCCGGGATGTCCAGGAAATAGGGCCCCAGGTAGGCGTTGATCAGGACCAGCAGGGAAATGATCGGCAGGGCCGGCCCGATGCTTCGCCTGGCCCCCTCGAGAATCAGGAGAAAGGCCAGGGCCCCGATGATCAGATCGGCCCCGGAGGGCAGGCCGGCCCGCAGGAAGAGGCTGTTGAATTCGAGAAAGATGTAGACCGAAACCGCGGTGGCTAAAATGGCCAGGAAAACGTCGAAGTAGGGGATATCATCCTGGACATAACTAAACCGCTTTTGAGTAAGAAGCCGAAGGGACCTCACAAACTGGAGGATGAAAAGGGAGATGATGCCGGCAAAGACAAGGAAGAGAAAAGAGCTCCAGAAGACCAGGGTGAGGTTGAGATCCTTGAAGACGAGGGCGGTGTCTATGAACCGGGCCATTTGAAAGCCGCCGTAGCCCAAACCGGCGATCATCGCGGCAAAGACGGCCAGATCGGCTTTGAGGAAGATCCTCCCCGACCAGAACTGCCTTCTCTTCAGGTACAGGGCCAGAAGAAAGGTCCCGCAGGCGACGAGCGCCTTGGCGGCCGAGGTGAGTTTCAGAATGTCCCCGAAGAGGACAAGGGCAAGTCCACCGGCGGCAAGAGAGTAGAGGAGGTCGAAGATGAAATGCTTTCTCATCGCCGTATCCGGTTTTCGGATCGAGTAGAGCAAGAAAACAAGCGGCAGCACGAAGGCCAGGTGGAAGGCCCGGTGGCGCCACTCCTGGAGTACCCCGAACCCGGCGGTATGCAGGTGGAAGAGAGACAGGATTACCATCATGGCAGCGGAGAGCTGTAAGGTGATCCCGGAGAGCTTGCGGAACCTGAATTCGGGATCGTACTTGGCTATCTCTTCGATGTCGTCTTTCAGGGGGGCGCTGTTGTATGATTCCATGGATAATTTTCCTTCCTGAAACTATTGTAGCAGGCTCTTGAATTTTAATGCCCCATACGAGAAGAGATCCGTTCTCCTGATCGAGAGCTCAAGCAGGCCGTCTCCCGCGAGCTCTGCCAGGAGATAGGTCTCCTTTCCGTTTATAATCAAGGTGTTTTCGCTTTCGCTGTTCACCCAGAAATGGAGGGAGGCGATCCTCTGCCTCCGGCCGGTGATCCTCAGGATATCCTTCTCCAGATGGATCGTCTCCCCTTCCGCCAGGGAGGAGGGGAGGCCCGCATTGGAGGAATGGAAGCGGGTTTCGTAAAGAACGAGGCGGTCCTCTCCGTCCGGGCGGAAGAGATCCCAGACGAAAGAAAGTTCCACCGAATGCCGAAATCCCAGGGCGAAGGTCGTCTCCGGGGAAATCATCCAGCTTAATATAACCTTGCCGGTTTTGAAAGCGGCAAGCTCCAGGACAGGAAAGGTTATCCGGGCGGCCAGCACAAGCGCCAGGATGGCCGCGCCTCCGCCCACAACGATAGACGGGCGCCGAAACCGGCGCCCGTCACCTCTTTCCTGCGCTGCCCTTCGCAAGGCTACTTCACTATGCCCTTCTCGCGGTAGTATTTAGCCGCACCGGGATGAAGAGGGATGGCCACCCCGTCCAGGGCGGTGGGCAGGGTCACGTTTTTCCCCTGGGCATGGAACTGGGCCATGATCGCCGCTCCGCTCGGTGCGTCATCGGCGGCGTCGCCAGCGCCCTTGCGGAGGGCGAATTTGCCCCGTTCCCACAGGGCGGTGGTGAGACGATAGACCACGTCCTCAGGCACATCCGAGTCCACCACCCACAGGGCCATGGTGGTGATTGCAGGAACGGCGCGATCGACGCCCTTGTAGGTGCCCGCCGGGATGTTCACCCGGGCGTAGAAAGGATGATTCTTGACCAGGGTGGCGATGGTCCTCTCATCCAGGGGGACGAGGATCACGTCGGTGGTCGTCGCCAGTTCGGTGATCGCCGCGGTGGGGAATCCCGCGGTGGTGAAGGTCACGTCGGTCTGCTTGTCCTTCAGGCGCTGGGCGGCGCCGGAGAAGCCCAGAAAGTCGGTGCCGGCGAAATCGGTGTAGGCAAGCCCCAGGGCGGCAAGCACGTTTTTCGTGTCCACCTCGGTTCCGCTGCCCCTATCCCCGGGGATGAGGCGTTTGCCCTTGATATCCGCTGCGGTTCTGATGCCCGAGTCGGCCCTGGCTACGATCTGGATGGTCTCCGGGTAGAGGGAGGCGATGGCCCGGAGGTTCTTTACCGCCCGCCCGGCGAACTGCTCGACACCCATGAAGGCGTTATAGGCGATATTGCTCTGCACAAACGCCGATTCCACCTGCCTGGTTAAGATGAGGTTGCAGTTCTGCACCGAGGCGTTTCCCGCCTGGGCGGTGACGATCACGTCGGGTACCTTGTCCGAGAGGGCCTGGGCCAGAACGCCTCCTAAGGGATAGTAAACCCCTCCGGTACCGCCGGTGGCGATTACGAAGAAGCGCCGGGCCTCGGCGGGGGTGACGGCCAGAAGAACGGCCAACGCCAGGGTAAGAATGCCTGCCAACGAACTCCATCTTTTAATCATAAAATCCTCCTGGTTCTTAGTTTTTGCCTTCTTTCCCCGTATCCCGATAGAGATACGGGACCTTGCCTTTCGGTCTGGAGGGCCTTGAATAATGTCAGTTCGAAAAACTCCAGGCAGCCGCCGGGTCATTAAGCGCCGGCGACGAGAAATCTTACCTTCAGGCTGTTTTAAGATTTCTCCCGGCGGTCGAAATGACAAAATCGGCAGTTTTTCAAAGCCCTCGTCTGTAATCTGAAAGAACTCCGAACCAATCCCCATCCAGGGGAAGCCCCAACAGGTATCTGTCTAGACCATTTTCACCGTCAAGTCAAACGATTTGGCAAGGCAGCCTCCCCCCTTTCGCCCGGCCCTTCTTTCTTGTGCCTTGGTCGCACACCATGTGCTTGCGGGGCACATGAGCGGCGGGTAAACAGATGGATGAAGGGCCGGCCTTCCGGTTGAGCCGTCTCGGATGAAACGGGCTTTTCGCTGCGCCTTTAGCCGGCCGGAGATAACCAAAACAGCCCGGCTTTGCAACTTGTTCGGGCGGCAAAAGGAGGGCTGTCCATTAATTTGATATTTTGAGAGTATTTTGATAACCTTCCGGCTGATCACAATTGAAGGGGGTGAAGGCGATTATTGGCATTTATTTCGCATGGCGGGTCGAAAGAGGATTTCCAGTAGGGCAGCTCCGGGCGTGAGGCCGAGGGAAGGGCTTCCCTCTTTGTTGGAGAGGCAGGCCGGGAGCCGGGGATGTCTCGTTTACGGTCATCAAAGAATAAGGAGGTAGGTATGGCTCGATTACATGAGCATGAAGGGAAGAACTTGTTGAAGATAGCCAGGGTTCCCCTCCCCCGGGGGGGAGTTGCCAGAACGCCGGAAGAGGCCGGGAAGATCGCCGCATCCCTCGGGGGCGAGACGGTGATCAAGGTGCAGATCTGGGCCGGGGGCCGGGGTAAGGCTGGCGGAATAAAATTCGCCAAAACCCCGGAGGAGGCCGAAAAGGCGGCAGCCGGTCTCCTCGGCGCCACGATCAAGGACCTCAAGGTGGAGAAGGTCCTGGTGGAAGAAAAGCTGGAAGTGGAAAAGGAGTATTACGCAGGGGTCATAGTCGATGCCTCCCGGGAGGTCCGGGCGCCTGTCGTCATGTTCTCCACCGAGGGGGGAATGGACATCGAGTCCGTTGCTTCGGATCGGATTGCCACGGCGAAAATAGATGTGCTCAAGGGCTTCCGGATTTACGATGCCTTGAACCTTGGGGTGAAACTGGGCGTGCCCTCGAAGCTCCTTCCCGGGGTAGCGAGGGTCATCCTGGGCCTGGTCCAGACGTTCAAGGAGTACGGCTGCCGCACCGCCGAGATCAATCCCCTGGTGATCACGAAAGACGGAAAGGTCATCGCCGGCGACTGCCGGATGGCGATAGACGATTCGTCCGTTTTCAAGCATCCCGAACTGGGGATCGAGGTGGCCAGGGAGGCCTCGACCCCGCCTACGGAACTGGACAAGATCGCCTGGGCGATAGAAGAGGCGGATCTCAGAGGCACCTGCTACATCGCCCAGATGGCCCAGAATATCACCGAGCCTAATTATGTGGGCTACCACGGTCTGGGCGGCGGCGGGGCGATGCTCGGGGTGGACGCCTTGAACAAGCAGGGCTTGAAGATCGCCAACTATGCCGATACCAGCGGCAACCCGCCTGCGGCCAAGGTTTACCGGGCGGCGAAGGTGATTTTCTCCCAGAAGGGCATCGAAGGCTACATGGTGGGCGGCTTCATGTACGCCAATCAGGAGCAGTGGCACCACGCCCACGGGATCGTGAAGGCCCTCAGGGAAGAGCTTCCGTCCCGTCCCGGGTTCCCGGTGGTGATGCTTCTGTGCGGAAACAAGGAGAAAGAGTCCCTGGAGATCCTGCGGGAGGGGACGAAGGACTTAAACGCCCGCATCGAGATCTACGGGAGCGAAAAGGTTTACGATACCACGTTTATGGCGACGAGAATGAAGGCGCTCATCGAAGAGTACCGTCGGGAACTTGCGGCGAAGGAGGGATAAGCCATGGAGTTCATGGAAAAGACCATTAAGGTGAAGATTGACGAAAGTATTTGTCTTGCATGTGAATCCAAGGCTTGTATAGCGGCCTGTAAATTGTATGCCCGGGGGATTCTGGCCTTGAAAGACGGCAAGCCCGTCCTGGCGAATCCGGAGGCCGGCTACGCCGAGCGTCTCGGCACCGAATGTCTGGGCTGTGAGTACGAATGCCGGATCCGGGGAAAGGGCGCCATTACTATCGAGGCCCCGGTCGCCGGACTGGAAGAATACAGGAAAAAGCATGGATTATCTTGAAGGAAGGCGGTGATACGAGATGGCTATTCTGCTGACTAAGGAAACAAAGGCCCTGGTGCAGGGGATAACGGGCCGGGAAGGTTCGGCCCGGGCGAAGTTCATGAAGGAGTACGGGACCAACGTGGCAGCCGGCGTCACCCCGGGGCGGGGCGGCGAGAAGATTCACGACATCCCCGTTTACAATACGGTGGAAGAGGCGACGGCGGCCCACGGGATCTTCGACGTGAGCGTGACCTTCATCCCGGGGCCGGGCTTGAAAGAGGCGGTCTATGAGGCCCTGGATGCGGGTATTAGATGGATGGTAATGCCCGTCGAGCGGGTGCCCCTCTACGACAGCCTGGAGATGATGGCCTACGCCAGGATCAAGGGGGCCAGGCTCCTGGGACCGGGGACGATCGGGATCAACAGCCCGGGGATAGGCGCCTTGGGCTGGCTCGGGGGATCCCTCGATGCGGCGAAGAAGATGTTCGTCCCCGGGCCGGTAGGGGTGCTCTCCCGGAGCGGCGGCCAGTCGGGGACCCTGCCCTGGACGATCAAGGAGGCCGGGCTCGGGGTCACCACGGTGGTTCACATCGGCACCGAACCGGTGGTCGGCCAGTCTTTTGCCGATATCCTCCCCCTGTTCGAGGCGGATGGAGACACCAAGGCGGTGGCCGCCTTCGGCGAGATCGGCGGCTCCCACGAGGAGGAGGCGGCGGATCTGGTCAAGGCGGGCAAATTCACGAAGCCGCTGGTGGTTTACGTTTCCGGCGCCTGGGCCCCCGCCGGCATGAGATTCTCCCATGCGAGCAGCATTGTGGAGAGGGGCAAGGGCTCGGCGATGGACAAGATCAATTACTTGAAAGAGGCCGGCATCCACGTGGTTGATCGTCCCGATCAGCTCGCGACGACGGTCAAGAAATTACTGGGAAAATAGACGAAAGGAGAAGTTGCCATGGCTGTAATGAGAAGCGTTTTTTATATCCCCGGAAACAACGACAAGATGGTGGGGAAGGCCCCTACGATTCCCGCGGACATCGTCACCCTTGATCTCGAGGATTCGGTGCCCCCGGCGGAGAAGGCCCGGGCCAGGGAGATCGTGCGGGAAAACCTGAAATTCGCCGGTACCGGCGGGTCCCGGGTCTATGTCCGGCTGAACAACTGGGAAACCCTGATGACCAACGACGACCTGGAGGCGGTGGTCCATGAGGGCCTCTCCGGGGTGTGCCTGGCCAAGTGCGGCCATCCGGACAACGTGCTCCGTCTGGACTGGAAACTGGAGGAGCTCGAGCGCAGAAGAGGCCTCGAGGTGGGCGGGATCGCCATCCAGCTCCTCATCGAGACCGCCAAAGGCGTGATGAACGCCTATCCGTCGGCCTCGGCAAGCAAGAGGGTGAATTCACTCATCTTCGGCGCCGTGGACTTCACCAAGGATATGCGGGT
Organism: Syntrophobacterales bacterium; assembly: GCA_037445955.1. Classification (GTDB taxonomy): domain Bacteria; phylum Desulfobacterota; class Syntrophia; order Syntrophales; family CAMTWB01; genus JBBIJM01. Next base: position 4,967 of record JBBIJM010000027.1, on the reverse strand, counting down.
GAAACTGACCTCGGAAGGGGTCGAACAGCTTTACGCCCGCTACCACACCGCGGTGGCCGCCCGGGCGGCGGGTTGCGTCGCCATCGACTGCCCCTTCGTAGATTTCAAGAACATGGAGGCCTTCGAAAAGAGCACCCTGGAAGGCAGGCAGATGGGCTACGAGGGCCGGATGCTGATCCATCCCACCCAGATCGAGCCCTCCCATCGGCTCTACATGCCCTCGGCCCAGGATGTCGAGTGGGCTCAGGGGGTGGTTAAGGTGTTCGAGGAAGAGGGCATCGCCAAGGGTGCCGCGGCGGTGTCCTACCTGGGCAAGATGGTAGATACGCCGGTGTATGAGAATGCGAGGCAGATCCTAGCCACGATGAAAGAGATCGCCGACATGGAGGCCAAGAGGAAGGGGGCCTAGCGGTCGTTTTTAACCAAAAGGGAGCAAAAAATGGAAAAAGGCAGGATGATTCAGGAGTTGGAGGCCATAGTAGGGAAGGGCAATGTTTTGACCTCCCCGATGCAGATGTTGCTTTACAACTACGATGCGTCTCTGATCAAGGCGCAGCCGGATTGCGTCGTCCTGCCCTCTTCCACGGAAGAGGTTTCCCGGGTGTTGCGGTATGCCCATGCCGAAAGAATTCCCGCGGTCGCCAGAGGGGCGGGGACCAACTTAAGCGGGGGCAGCGTGCCCCTGAGCGGGGGGATCGTTCTAAATTTCCCCCGGATGAACCGGATCCTCGAAATCGACGTGGAAAATCAGCGGGTGACCGTCGAGCCCGGGGCGGTGACCCTCGACATAAAGAACGCCGTCGGGAGGCTGGGCTACGTATATCATCCCGATCCGGCAAGCGAGAAGGCCACCACCATCGCCGGTAATCTCGGAGAGAATTCTGGAGGCCCCCATTGTTTCAAGTACGGGGTAACGAGCAACCACGTGCTCGGGGCCGAGGTGGTCCTGGCGGACGGCCGGGTTATCCAGCTCGGGGACAAGGCCCTGGACAATCCGGGCTATGACCTCCTGGGGGTTTTAGTGGGATCCGAAGGGACCCTGGGCATCGTAACTAAGCTCATCCTGAGGATCGTCCCCAAGACCGAGGCGGTAAAAACCCTGCTCGCCGTCTACGACAGCATAGAAGACGGAGCCAATACGGTCTCGGCGATCATAGCCGAAGGGATCATTCCCACTACCCTCGAGATGATGGACAACCTGACCATCAAGGCGGTGGAGGAGGCCTACCGGGTAGGTTTCCCCCTCGATGCGGCCTCGATCCTGCTCATCGAGGTGGACGGGCTCGCCTCCGGTCTGGATCGCCAGGTGAGGCTCATCGAAGAGGTTTGCCGGAAGAACAACGTCCGCGAGGTCCGGATCGCCCAGAACGAGGCGGAGCGGATGAAAATCTGGGCCGGCCGCAAGGGGGCCTTCGGTGCGGTGGGAAGGCTCAGGCCGAATTATCTGGTCAACGACGGCACGGTGCCCCGGACGAAACTGCCGGAAACCTTAAGAGAGGTGGTGGAAATAGGGAAGAAGTATCGGGTTCCCATCGCCAACGTTTTCCACGCCGGCGACGGGAATCTCCATCCTCTGATCCTCTTCGATGAGCGGGACAAGGACGAGCTCGACCGGGTGCATAAGGCGGCCTTCGAGATCATGAAACTCTGCGCCGACAAAGGCGGCACCATCAGCGGCGAACACGGCATCGGGGTGGAGAAGATCGCCGGGATGCCTTTCATTTTCAGCAAGGAGGATCTCGAGGCCATGGGCAAGGTAAAGCGGGCCTTCGATCCGGAAGGTCTGCTCAATCCCGGCAAGGTGCTGCCCGCTGTAAGCTGCGATTGCTGTGGAGTCCAAGGAGAAAGTCATGTCCATTGAGAAGAGGTGGATCTCGTCGCTTAAGGAGCTGCTGGGAGAAGCCTGGGCCAAAGATAGGCCGGAGGTGTGCGAGGCGAACCGGATCGACGGCCGGCTGCCCGGGGTGGTGGTTTATCCGGAAACCCCGGACGAGACCGCCCGGGTGGTCGCCCTGGCTGCCGGGGAAGGAAAGATGATCGTGCCTAAGGGAGGCGGCACCAAGATCGCTTTGGGAAATACGCCGCAGGAGGTGGATATTGTTCTTTCCACCTCCCGGATGAGGCGGGTAGTCGATTACGATATCGCCAACTTAAGCGTCTCTCTAGAGGCCGGCCTCACCCTGGGGGAGGTGCAGGAGCAGCTCTCCGGGGAAGGGCGTGGTTATTGTATCCCCCTGGATCCCCCCTATACCGGACGGGCCACCCTGGGGGGCATCGTGGCGACCAATGCCAGCGGTCCGAAGAGATTTCTCTACGGAACCGCCCGGGACGTGATCCTGGGGCTTAAATGGGTATCTCCCTCCGGGAAGATCACGGCGGCCGGCGGTAAGACGGTGAAGAACGTCGCCGGTTACGACCTGACCAAGCTACTCATCGGTTCCTTCGGCACCCTGGGGGTCATCACCGAGATCACCTTCAAGATACTGCCCCTGCCCGAGGGGGCAAAGACTATCGTGGCAGTCTTCGCCGGTCTTGCCGAGGCCGATAAGATGGCGCGGCGGCTCCTGCACTCGGCCCTCTATCCTGCGGCCATCGAACTCTTCAATCCCTCCGCGGCCGGTCTGCTTAGGGCGGGAGAAACCCCCGGATACCTCCTTGCGGTGGGGATCGAAGGGATGGCCGAAGACGTCGAGAGGCAGGCCGGCGAGGTGACCAGGCTGGGAGAGGAGCTGGGGGCCCTCAAGGTGGAAACGACCGGTGGAGCGGAACATAAAAAACTCATGACCGCCATCCGGGACCTGCCCGCTGAGTTGTTCGACCGGTATCCGGAAGCCCTGGCCGTTAAGGCCAATTTCCCCCTGGCCGGATACGCCGGGGTGCACCGATGTTTTGAAGGGCTGGCGAAAGAGGCCGGGGTGGATTGTGTCCTGGCCGGTCATGCCGGGTCGGGGATACTTTCGGGCTATCTCCTGGCGGAGGAAGGCCGAGAGGGCACCCTGATTAATCTCGTTTCCGCCCTGAGAGCCGAAATGGGGAAGAGGGAAGGAAATCTGATCATTGAGCGGGCCTCCGTCCGAATCAAAGAGGGGATCGACGTTTGGGGCATCCCCCGGGACGATCGGCTCGTGATGAACATGATCAAAGGGGAGATGGACCCCGCGGGGATTATGAACAGGGGACGTTTTGTTGCGGGAATCTGAGGGGAAAGACCGATCATGAATGAGAAAGTGCTGCTCGGCAGGGATACCGAGGAAAATATCTACCATTGCATAAAGTGCGGCCTGTGTCTTGCCCACTGTCCCGTCTATCGGGAGGTCCTTCTGGAGGAGGCCTCCCCCCGGGGGAAGGTCCAGCTTTCCCGTGCCCTGGCCGACGGCGGGCTTGCGCTCTCGGAAGAGGTGAAGAGGGCCTTCTTTTCGACCTGTCTTCTCTGCGGAGGCTGCATGGCCAACTGTCCGAGCGGCGTCCACGGCACCCATCTATTTTCCGGGATCAGATTTCAGGCGGCCAATCGCTACGGCCTGGACTGGCGAAAAAGGATACTCTTTCAGATCCTTTCGAGAAAATGGGCCATGTCCGGCTCGGCCTGGTTCGGCAGGTGGGCAAGAAGGTTCTTCGGCGGCCCCTGGATTGAGGAGAAGCTCAAGGCCGGGGCCTTGTCCGTAGCTCGGATTCCCCGGTTCAACGAGAAGGCCTTTTCCGATGAGGTGGCCGAGGTCAGTAAACCCGCAGGGGAAACCCGGGCCCGGGTTCTCTATTTCCACGGCTGCGCCACCAATTACCTCTCCGGCGATATCGGCCGGGCGGTAGTTGAGGTGCTGCTGCTTCTCGGGGTCGAGGTGACCACCCCGAAGACGCAGATCTGCTGCGGCCTGCCGATCTTTCTCTCCGGCGACCGGAGATTGTCTCTTAGGTGTATCAAGGAGAACCTGGCCCTCTTTGCCCGGCCGGAAATCGACGCGGTGGTGACCAACTGCGCCACCTGCGGGGCGGCTCTTGCCAAAGAGTATCCCTACCTGCTTCGGGAGATGCGGGAGCTTGGGGAGGATGTTTCCGAAGATGATGTTAAGAATGCCGAGATTCTGGCGGCCAAGACGAAAGACGTGACCGTTTTCATCGATGACCATAAAGAATGGCTTCCTCCCTTCAAGACCGACGGCCGGGGGAGGGTCAAGGTGACCTTCCACGATCCCTGTCATCTAGTCAAAGGCCAGAAGATAAGCGCCCCGCCGAGGAATGTCCTGAAGTCCCTTCCTAATGTGGAATTTGTCGAGATGGCCGGCGCCGACGACTGCTGCGGCGGCGGCGGATCATTCCAGGTGGAGTATCCGGAGACCTCCGCCAAAATAACCGAACGGAAGATAAACAACATCTACGCAACTAAAGCGGAGGTTCTTGCCACCTGTTGTCCTGGTTGCAGCCTGACGATCTCCAATCACCTGGATCCCGGAAGGGGTATCAAAACCCTGCATCCGGTCCAGTTGCTTAAGGAGGCCATCGGGACCTGATGGCAGAGGCCATTGAGGCCCGTTTCGGAGCCGTTGACCGGCTTCCCACGAAGATCCAGTGGCTCAGCGACAATGGCCAGGCCTATGTTGCCCATGACTCAATGATGTTTAATAATAACATCGAAGGTGTAGATTATTCCTGCATAATCTTTCAGGTATTTATCTCCAACGGCGGCGCTGATCTCATCGACCATATCAGCATCCGTAATAACACTGATCTTGATATTTTCACCTAACATGACGTTGTCATCTCTTATCCCCCTCAAGCCCCTGCCGCTGAGGTGGGTCTCTATGGTGTAAGCTTTTACACCAAGCTCTTCAATAGTATGTATCACCTGGTCTTTGATTATGAATTCGGTTATTATCACAACCATTTTTTTTGTCTTGATGTCCATACGCGCTCCTTGTTTATGCCACACCCCAGAGGTGCCGACAAAGTATTTGCCACATTGTCATGCC
>JBBIJM010000026.1:0-29850 GCA_037445955.1 Syntrophobacterales bacterium | reverse complement strand
GATGCCGGATCACCAGGCGGTCGATTACCTTTTCCCCGGGAACGTAAAACCCCTGGTTTATATAATCCAGAAGTTCGCCGACCACCGTAGAAGGGAGGATTTCGCCGCCGTTTTCCTCCTCCCGGCCCACATAGCTGATATACAATCTCTCCCTGGCGGAAATCAGCGCCTCCAGGAAGAGGTAGCGATCCGCCCGGCGTATCGAGGGATCGGAAGGCCGCGGCCGCCTCTTGAGGAGATCGAATCCCAGATTGACCTCCTGCCGGGGAAAACTCCCGGAGTTCAGGCCTAAAAGACAAATCACCTTGAAAGGAACGGCTCTCATGGGTTTTAGGGCGGAAAACGTAATCCCCCTGGCAAGGAATCCGTATTCAAACCGCTCGTCCAGTTCCCTGGAGAGATGGTACTTGATCACCTCCAGGTCAACCTGGCCGCTAAAGGCCGCGTCCCTCTCCAGGCGGGAGAGTCTCTTTATTGCCGAGTTAAGGTGGCGGAGCTCTTCTGCCGCCTCCGGATCATCAACCTCAAAGAAGGCCCAGAGGAGCTCCGAGAGAAGGGCTGACCAGTCACTTAAATTCCGCGGCCCGTCCAATAACGAGGTGTAATGAAAGAGACCGTCTAAAAACCCGGCGAATTTACCCAGGGTCTCCCCTTGAGATCCTTCGATCGGATCGTAGGGGGAGATTCCCTGAAATAACCTCCAGTCGCCGCCGGGGGCGGCATAGCCGAGAAACAACCGGTCCAACCCCGCCTGCCAGGTATTCTCCTGGAACGGGGGGAGGCCGTAACCCCTTTTGCTTTCCCCGTCCATCCCCCAGCAGATCCTGGTTCCGGCGATCCAGTCCCTGATCAGGGACAATTCGGTTTCCTTAAGGTCAAATCTTTTCCGGATCCCCGCCGACTCCAGAAGGGAAAAACATTCCTCCGCCCCATAGCGGTCAGCAGAGAGATCGAGGATCCGTAAATAGGTGCTGATCACCCCCCGGGCCCGCCTGACCCCCAAATCCGCAATAGAGAAGGGGATGACGGCGGATTCGGCGCTGTTGGACGGATTCTGTGCCGGGGAGGAGAACACCGCCTCGACGAAAGGGGCGTAGGTATCTATATCGGTCGTCATAACGAGGATATCCTGGGGTTTAAGACCGGGAATCTCTTCAAACATCGCCAGGATCTGATCGTAAAGGACCTCCACCTCCCTTAAGGGCCCGGGGCAGGAGTGGATGGTAAGGGAACGATCAGGGGGGGAAATCTCCTTTTTGGTTTGCGGGTCTTCGCCCCTTTCGGCCAGGATAAAGAGATCCTGTTGCAGACAATGGAGCAGGGAGGCTTCGCCGGGTTCCTGAAAATAATCGAAGATACCCTCCGCCCGCTCGACGATAGCGGCGAAGAAATCCCTTCCCTGGGCGCCCCAGGAGGCAAGGAGGCTGTTTGTCCTGTCTAAATAAATCTCTCCGGGACTGATTTCCCGACCGGGGTTGCGCTCTCTTACCCTCCGGATTTGCCGGTCTATTTCCCTCTCCGAGAGGATATCCCCCCAGTATTCCCGGGATGGATTAAGGAGGAAGATATTGATTTCGATATGTTGTGAAAGTTCCGTCAGGATATCCAGATAAAGGGCAGGGAGGGAGGAGACGCCGAATACCGTCAGTCTTCCGGGGATCTCCAGGGTCTGCGACCCATCACGCCTCAAGGTCCGGGCAATCAGCTCCGGGATTTGATAATACTTCGGCTCATCTTCAGGAAACAGAAGGCGCCAGATGTGTCCCTGCCACTTTTCCTCCGGTGAAACGGCGTCTCCCTTATCCCAAAAGACAAGGAGTTCCCTCCGGAAGAGCAAGTATTTCTCGAAGGTTTCAGCCAGATGCCGGGCCAGTTGATAGGCCTTAAGTCCCGACGACCCCCCGGATTCCCCGGGGCCGGTCTTGGGTAAGGAGAAGGATTTATCCCCGGGATCCTTCAAATAGCCTTCCAGTATTGCGAAATCAGCCCCCTTTAGCCCCGGCAGCATTTGGAGGATCTTCCAGGCAACCACGTCCGGGGAGAAAAGGGGGGAGGACTGCCTCGGCCCGGTGATCCGGGAGAAGAGCCGGGCTGCTAATGCCCGGGGAAAGAGAAAACCGATATTGGCTGAGATCCCCAGACGCCGGGCCAGTTCCAGAGAGACCCATCTTTCCATTCCCCGGCTTTCGACGAGGATAAGCTCCTTGGCCAGGGGATGGTCCAGGGGCGAAGAAATCAATCGGGACAGCCCTCCGGCGAGTTCTTCCAGCCGATTGCTTATATGTAGGTTCAGTCCGGTCATCTGTTCTGGCAATTTCAGGGTTGTCCCTCGGGATCCCGTCGATTGGGCAGCTTATCACAAACGGCTGGGGTTATAGATATTCCTCTTCATTGCAGGCCGGGAAAATATGGGAAGTGTCCCCGGATATTCATTTTCCTCAAACGATGAATTTCCCCCTAGCCGTTATTTACCAGCAGGGTAGACGGGTCAAGGTAGAATTTTTCGTTTTGCTCCGGGATCCCCTGAAGGGGAATCAGGAGGACCTTTTCGTCTTCGTGGGAAAGCCTGAAGACCGAAGAAAACAGATCCTTAACCAGGGAAAACCGCTCGATCATCCCGTCGGGCAGGGGTTCTTCGTACCTATGGGTATGGACGGTAAACCAGATCCGCAAACCGAGCCTCGCCGCGAAATCCTTAAGTTGAAGGAGGATCGGACGTGACGCCCCGTCGAAATGCAGGCCGTCGATGATGAGCAAATCCGGGGAAAATATGTTCTGCTCAATCAGTTCGGAGAGTCTCTCTTCGAGCTTCGGCGCGGTGAATCCGTCAACCTTGAAGATCATGATGAACCGGTTGGCAAGGAGCTCTTCAGAGAGGCCGCCTGTTGCCGCCGGATTTTGTTTGATCAGATTATTCAAAAGTTCCCGATACCAGAGATCCACCTTTTTTAGGGGGTCCTCGAGGCTGATATGGAGAACCTTCCCCCCCGCGGACATCTCCCTGAGGGCAAGCTGAACCATCAGGGCCGTTTTACCGATGCCCGCATGGGCAAGGACCGCCCCGAGCCCTCCCTTAGGCAGGCTGGCGGCCTCGCCGGCTCCCGGTATTTTCAGGATCTTTCTTCTGCAGGGCGCTTAATGTTTCGATCATCGTTGCCTTCCTTCTTAAAGTTTGTAAAACAATCACCTTGTCGCCGGGCATCTTCTCAGGCCGCGCTTTTCTTCCTGGCCGCCTCTTCGATGAGCTTTTCGGCGATTACCTGAGGCACCTGGCGGTACTGGGCAAATTCCATGGTGAACTGGGCCTTGCCCTGGGTTGCGGACCTGAGGATCGTAGAAAAGCCGAACATCTCCGCCAGAGGCACCTGGCTTTCGACTACGCAGTGGGAGCCCTCGTCCTGAACCCCGAGAATCATCCCGCGCCGCTGGTTTAAGAGGCCCATGACCGGCCCCTGATATTCGCTTAAAGTTTCAACGGCCACCTTCATAATCGGCTCCAGGATAACCGGCCGGGCCTTGGCGTATCCCTCGAGAAAGGCCCCTCTGGTTGCCGCCTGGAAGGCAATATCGGAGGAATCAACGGCATGAAATCCCCCGTCGTTGATCGTGAACTTGACCCCGACTATGGGGAAGCCGAGGTTCGGTCCCTTCTCCAGGCACTTGATGAACCCCTTCTCGCAGGCGGGGATGAATTGGGTCGGGATAGTGCCGCCCCGGATCTCATTTACAAAGCTGGATTCATCTGCCGTTGGCTCCATGAATCCCGCGACCTTGGCGAATTGTCCGGCCCCGCCGGTTTGTTTCTTGTGGGTATAGTTGAACTCGGCCTGTTTGGTAATCGTTTCCCGATAGGCCACCCGGGGATTGCCGGTTTTCAGTTCCACATTATATTCCCGGCGCATCCTTTCGATGTAAACCTCAAGGTGGAGCTCCCCCATACCTTCAATAATAGTTTCGCTGGTCTCCGGATCCACATGGGTTCGAAAGGTCGGATCTTCCTTGGTAAAGCGGCCCAGGGCCTTGGCCATATTGACCTGGGACTTGTTGTCCTGGGCTGCGACCGCAAGAGAGATGACCGGCGCGGGGACATACATCGAGGTCATGGCCAGGTTCAGTCCGGGCGAAACGAACGTGTCCCCGGAAGAACACTCGATGCCGAAAAGGGCGCCGATCTGGCCGGAGGGGATCGCATCGATATCCTCCATCTGGTCCGCGTGCATTCTAACCAGACGCCCGATCTTTACCTTCTTGCCGGTTCGGGAATTGTTCAGGGTGGCCCCTTTGGCGATGGTTCCCTGATAGACCCGGATATAGGTAAGCTGGCCGTACTGGCCGTCTTCCAGTTTAAACGCCAGGGCCACCACCGGTTTATCCGGGTCGTTCTCAAGCTTCACCGTTTCTTCGTCTCTATCTAAATCGAAGGCCTCGTTTCCAACCTCCGAAGGAGAGGGGAGATACCGGTTCACTCCGTCCAGGAGAGGTTGAACCCCCTTGTTCTTGTAGGCCGAACCCATAATGACCGGGGTTAGTTTGCGGGTTAACGTCCCGATCCGAACGGCCTCGACGATCATCTCCTCAGTCACCGGAGAACCTTCAAGAATCGCCTCGGTAAGCTCATCGGAGAAAAGGGAGGCGGCATTTTGCAGCTCTTCCCGCTTGGATTCTGCTTCAGAGACAAGGGAGGAGGGGATCTGGTCGATCCGGAGCGTTTCCCCGTTTTCCCCTTCGAAGTAGATGGCCTTCATCGAGATCAAGTCGATTACACCCTTGAAATCCCCTTCCAATCCGATGGGTATCTGGAGGGCCACGGCGTTATGGGACAATTTAGAAGTCAACTGGGAAATCACCCGGAAGGGATTGGCGCCGCTCCGGTCGCACTTGTTGATGAAGGCGATACAGGGGACCTGATAACGTTTCATCTGCTGATCAACGGTAATGGACTGGGATTGGACGCCGCCGACGGCGCAGAGGACCAGCACCGCTCCGTCGAGCACCCTTAGAGATCGCTCCACCTCAATGGTGAAATCAACATGCCCGGGGGTGTCGATGATATTGATCTGGTGGTCCTGCCACTGACAGTAAGTGGCTGCCGAGGCGATGGTGATTCCCCTTTCCCTTTCGAGCTCCATGGAATCCATAGTCGCCCCTACGCCGTCCTTGCCCTTCACGTCATGCATCGCATGGATTCGCCTGGTATAGAAGAGAATCCTTTCGGTCAGGGTAGTCTTACCGGAGTCGATGTGGGCGCTAATGCCAATATTCCGAACCTTTTCGCTTTGGATCTTCATTGTAATACCTTTTGTAATTGATCGCTATGTTATGTTATGAGAATAACGAAAATAAAAAACCCCCCTCGATCATATCCACAAAGGGGAGTCAAATTGCGTTCGCATGAATCGGGCCTTGTATAGTCAGAAACATGCTTTTTGTCAAGTGAAATTTGCGGGAAAAATTGCATCTATTTTCAAAAAAAGGGGGAACGATGAATCTGGCGCAGCTTGCACAGGAACAAATGGCAAAGCGGGGAGAATATGTAAGCCTAATCTTTGAGGGTCGGGAGATAACCAACACCGAGATTGAAAGATCTGCCCGGAGATTGGGGAATGCCTTGAAGGCTCTGGGGGTCAAGAGGGGGGACCGGGTGATCCTCCAGATCCCCAACTGCCCGGAGGTAATGCATGGCTTTCAGGCGATCTGGAAGATCGGGGCCGTCGTCGTTCCTATCAACTATCTTGTAGGGGAAGAGGAGACCGCTTACATCTATGCCGATTCCGGAACCGAGGTGATCATAAGCAGCAGCGCCTATCTCGACAAGATAGAAAGATGCCGCAAGAGGGTTCCCGCAATCAAAGAGGTTATCCTGATCGAACCGGAGACGCCGGATGGCTATCTCTCTTACCGGCAGTTGCTTGAGAGCAGTTCGGAGGATTTGCAGATTGAAGAGACCCTCGACGATGAGCTGGCCGCGTTGATCTATACCTCCGGCACCACCGCCAGGCCCAAAGGGGTCATGCACACCCACGGCGGGCTCTATGCGAACGCCAGGATGCAGCTTGATTCCATAGAACTGCCGCCGGACATCCGAAGCCTGATTGTTCTTCCCCTCTGCCATTCCTACGGGATCGCCACGGTTAACGGAGGTTATTTAAGGGAGGTAGGCAAGACCGTCCTGATGAATACCTTTGATGTCGATGCCATTTTCACGGCGATCGAAAGATACGGGATCAATCTTCTGGCAGCGGTTCCCACCATGTACATCTTTTTCCTCCTCCATCCCGATCCGAGACGGTATAACTTAAGCTCGATGAAATACTGGATCTCCGGGGCCGCGGCCTTAACCCAGGAGACCTGGAGGCAATTCAAAGAGACTTTCGGTTTTGAGATCGCCGAGGGATGGGGGCTCACCGAGGCCGGGGCCAACAATTGCGTCAATCCTCTAAACGGCACCAAGAAGATCGGTTCAATCGGACTGCCGATGAAAGGGATCGAGATGAAGGTTGTTGACGAAACCGGGACGGAGCTTCAAAGCGGCGCCGAGGGCGAGATAATCCTCAAGGGTCCCATGCTGATGAAGGGCTACTGGAACAAACCGGAGGAAACCGCCGAGGTCCTCAGAAATGGGTGGCTTCACACAGGCGATGTGGGGTATAAAGACGACGAAGGATATTTTTTCATAACCGAAAGGAAGAAGGACCTCATTATCAAGGCGGGAGAGAACATCGCCCCCCGGGAAATCGAGGAGGTGATTTCCTCCCATCCGCAGGTTTCAGAAGCGGCGGTAATCGGGATCAAAGACCCCATTTATGGGGAGGACATCAAGGCCTACGTCGTCTTAAAACCGCAGGCAAAGGCGACCAAGGAGGAAATCATCGGTCATTGTCTTTTGTCGCTGGCCCGTTTTAAGGTTCCCAAGGAGATGGAATTTATCAGCGCCTTACCGAAGAACCTGGTTGGGAAGGTTCTGAAGAAGGAATTACGCAGGTTGAATTGAGGAGATATTGTGAAAAGGCTGCATCTTCTACTGGCAGTTTTAGCCTTACCATTCCTGATGGGAATGGGCGCCCTGACCGGGGAGGTCACCCCGGAGAGAATCCCGGTGCCGCCAAAGAAGTTTGCCGCCGCCTTTACCGATAACCTGGATATAGTCACCGACTGTACGGAGGTAAGCATCGAGGGGATGACCCATCTGGAAGGCAGGCGGGGCGAGGGAAAATTGCTGATCAATTTTGAGAGTATCCAGCAGATTTCCTTCGGTCGGGCGGGGGGGAGATTGATGGCCAGAGTCGGCTTGGCCGACGGCACTTCCCTTGAGATTGCGGTGGACAAGGAACAAAAGGCATACGGCCGTACTGCCTATGGGGCGTTTGTAATAAAACTAGGAGAGCTCAAACTTGTACAATTTGCCAGGACCCCGGTAAAATAGTTGAAGGCTTTGAATAGGGAGGTGAAGAAAGATCATTTCATGTTGATGCTTGCCCATACCTGGCTTCTCAAGGAGTTTCTAGGGGGGGACTTCCCTGCCGTAGACAATCAGGAAGACATATTCGCCTACAACGTTTTCCCAGACATGCTGCCCATTCACAAGGCTGTCACCCCCGCCATGACCCACGGCGGATCCAGATTTCGCCCCCTTTCCCCGAAACATCTCAAGGCGGCCTTCCTTCAATTCCATATACTCGTGGACGACCTTGCCCATTATGGGGCCATTATCGAGCCGGCGACGGCGGGATTCAACCCCTTCGCCCAAGGCTACACCTACCTCAAGGGAAGGGAGCTTATAGAGCCGATAAGGGATCTCTACCGATCCCTCGGTGAGGAAATTGATTTTTCCCTGGCCGCCTACCGTGCCCATCTGCTTATCGAAATGACCTTCGATCAGTCGCTTAAGAGGGACGATGGGGACGATGGGATCATGATGATCCTCTATAAGGGCTTACGTTCCGCTTTTGAAATAAACAGAGAGGAATTCGAGCTAAATCTGGCCTGGTATTTCGGCATCGAAACAAGAATCATCTCGAAGGCCGTCGAGCAGGCCCAAAGGGTCTGCACCTACGAAAGAATAAAGGAAATGGCAAACGACAAGGGAAGAATCAATCTCTATATGGAAAGATTCGGCCTGGACTCAAAAGATCCTTCTTCGCTGCGGGGGATGACCGAACTTATAGATTCGGGCATGGAACTGGTTAGAGATTACCCTGATTTCCTTAAGCCCACCCTTTCTGCAATCACGAAGTCGCGGTTTGTAAATCCCTTATGAGGCCTTTTTCACAAAACCGGAGCGGATGCACCGGGTGCAAACCTTTATCCGTCTGACTTGCTTTTCCTCTTGATCGGTGCAGCGCAATTTATGCAGATTGGGATAAAATACCTTTTTGGTCTTATTATTGGCGTGGCTGACATTGTGACCGACAGACGGGCCTTTGCCGCACACTTCACATACCCTGGACATTTTCTGCTCCCTTGCTTAACCTGATGTGCGAGGCTATCTAAAACAGAAGACGGTAAATTGCAAGCATTAATTTTTCAATGACGGCGGCTGGCCGGTCGAGTCGATTACCCTCATCCACAAGTTTCCCGTCGGATCCAGCCTGGCCCCGGAGGATACGAGACCGACGGGAAGATGGACATATTCATCCCTTATCAAGGCTACGAGCATCCCGGTTTTACCCGCCATGCCGGCGTGGGTGGCGTACTGTCCCAAGGCGCCGCAATAGATGCGGTCGCCGGCGTTGGCGGGAACGCTGCGAATCATGTAGCTGGGATCGATATATTTGAGATTTATCTCCATCCCGATCTTCTGGAAATGGCTGTTAATCGCATTTTTAAGGTAAACCCCGATATCAAACAGCTTCGGATTACCCGAGGCGTCTGTTTCGATAGATTGATCGGGCTTTCTCATATGTTCCTGGCCGGCGCCTTCGGCAATCAGAATTACGCAGTGCCCGCGATCCCGCAATCTTTTTTCAACGGCCGCCAATAGTCCCTTTTCCCCATGGAGATCGAAGGGCACCTCCGGGATAAGGATAAAATTCACGTCCCGTTGGGCCAGGGCCGTGCTCGCGGCAATTTGACCGGAAAAGCGACCCATGATCTTCACAAGGCCGATGCCAAGCGGTGCCCCTTCCGCCTCTACGTGGGCAGACTGGATCGCTTTGACCGCCTCGGCAATCGCCGTATCGAAGCCGAAGGTCTTGGGTACGAGATTCAGGTCATTATCAATGGTTTTAGGGATCCCGATTACCGAAATGCTCAAGCCCCTGGCAAGGAGTTCTTCGACGATATGTTTTGCCGCCCTCATGGTCCCGTCCCCGCCGATACAGAAAAGGATATCGATATTCATCCTTTTTAGAGTCTTGACAATCTCCGAGACATTTTGTTTGCCCCGGGAAGAAGAGAGGATACTGCCGCCTTTGGCGTGGATATCGATAACCTCGTTGGGGGCAAGTTCGAGGACTTTATGGCCGTAGCTCGGGATCAGGCCCTGGAAGCCGTATCTTATGCCGACGATGTTCCTTACCCGGTAACGGTAATAGAGCTCCATCACGATTGCCCGGATGACATCGTTGATGCCGGGGCAAAGACCGCCGCAGGTGACAATGGCCGCCTTGGTCAATGATGGTTCGAAAAAGATCTTTTCCCGAGGACCTGCTACCTCGATGGAGAGAGGCAACCCGCCGGCATCGGTCAGTTTTGAATAATTCAGAAGGTAGCTGTTAAAGAGCAGCCTCTTCTCATCGCTTATAAAATAGCGGTTGGTAAGTGGAGAATCTACCAGGGGTTCCCCCAGGTTGTTTATGGTGAAATCATAACTACTGGCTTCCAAAATCAATATCCTCCCCTTTCAGTGCCAGATTAGCCGCCTGGATTCCAGCCCTCGCCTCGCCCTCGTACCCCAGTCCCGCCATCAACATCCCCCCGGTGAGGAAGACATTTTTGACTGAGGTCTTAGGGGCGATGAGATTGGTATAAGACCCCTCCCAGGGTGCGCTGTATCTCGGGGTGACTATCTCCTGGTATTCCTTGGTGACGGCGATGGAATGATCGAGATCGAGATAGTCTATCCCTTCTCTGAGAAAGGGAAGAACGCCCTCCAGCAGGCTGAGCATTTTCTCGCCGGACTGCTTTAGTTCCTGGTTGCCGACCAGCCAGGGAGATTTCCCAAGATAGCAGGTAACACTCATTGACCTTTTCCCGAGCGGCGCCCGGGCTGTGTCTCCTGCCCTTGAGATTTCCATGACCAGGCAATTCATAGGGTCCAGGACCGATCTTTTCTCGTCGTTTATAATGATCACATACGGGGCCAGCCTTGCGGGAAGACAGCTCTCAAATAAACCCAGATGCAGCGTAAAGGGATAGTGGCTCGCCTTAAACGATTTAAGATGCCTCATAAGAGGTTGAAACGGTTCCTGGCTTAGCAAAAGATGATTTAAGTTCTCCCACCTTGCCGAGACGATGAGTTTTCTTGATTTAACAATCTGGGGAAGATCGTCTTTTCTTAAATCGAGCACGATTTCCTTCCTCGGCCTTATCTTCATTACGCAACAGTTATCAATAAGGTCCCCCTTCTGCTGGAATAATTGCTTCAGTTCATTCAGGAAGGCCCCATGCCCTCCCTGGAGATAGTATAAGCCCCTCCGGTGATGCAAAAATACATGGGCGGCGGTAAGACCGGAGATGTTTTTCAGATCGGTATTTGTGGACGCAAGGGACATGGCCTCAAGCAACCGCAGCAAAGCCGGCTCGTCTTTGGCCGCGCGGAGGTTTCTTTCCGAACAAAGAAGCCATCTAAGAAAGGACAGGAGAAATCCGGCTTTTGCAAGGGAGAGCTTTCTTGTCTCCCCAATCAAGAGCGGTTCTTTTGTCTTGGAATCATCAAGAAGGGAGGATGAGCTTCTGATGACCTCCAGGAAATCCTTATGTCTGGCCAGACGGGGAAATTCCCTGGCCAGTTCTCTCTCCAGAATCGTTTCGTCGCGGGAAAGATCAAGCCAGTGGTTCGGCATAAGAACCTGGAGGCCGTTTGTAACCGGCTGTAATTCAAGACCCTCAGGCCAGTTGAGACCCAACTCCCGGAAAAGCGCGGGAAAGATCTGTCCGTCTCCGAAGCCGGAGGGGGGCAGGGGATAGGTTGGGAAGGTATAGCCGGCCATGGTGAAATCAAAACCCTTGGGCTCATCTAAGACAAGCGCCGTCTCCATTCCCGAACGAGAGGCGATAAGGGCGGCGATCCAAGAACTTAGATCATTACCTATAACGGTTATGTCATACATGGCTCATTGTGATCTATGCCGGAGGCGGGTTCTGAACAGATGGCAAAAGATGCCCCTTTCCGTCTTTAATATACACCCTGGATCCTTGGACAACGAGCTTTTTTGAGGCGTAAAGCCGGATGGCCTGAGGAAGAATCCGGTGTTCTTCCCTGAGTATCCGATCGCTTAACGATTCCGGGCTGTCGCCGTCATATACCGGCACTACCGACTGGATGATAATGGGACCGGTATCGACTCCCTCATCGACAAAATGCACTGTGCAGCCGGTGAATTTGACCCCGTAATCCCAGGCCTGCCTTTGGGCGTGCACACCGGGAAAGGAGGGCAAAAGGGCGGGATGGATATTTATTATTCTCTGCGGATAGGTGCGGATGAACCCAGGGGAGAGCACCCTCATAAATCCTGCCAAAACTATAAGGTCAACGGCGTGGGGATTGAGCCGGGCTGAAATTTCCGCTTCAAAATCTACCCGGCTGGCAAAGTCAAGGTGATTTATGGCCAGATGGGGAATCCCGTGACGTCGCGCCCTTTCCAGGGCGAAGGCTTGAGGGTTGTTGCTTATCACAACCTTGATACTGGCCCTAAGAAGACCCCGGTCAATCTGATCGATTATCGACTGAAGGTTGGATCCGCTTCCGGAGACAAGCACCGCTATCTTAAGCAGGTCGGTCATTGGCTGAAATCGAAGCAAAGTGACTGGTCAGTTAATCAATATCTGAGCCCCAATATCCTCTTCCCTCTTGTCGATCTGGCCGATTAACCAGGCCTTTTCGCCCAACATGGAGATCCGTTCGAGAATCTCTTTTGAGTCTCTCTCGGAGACGATTAAGACAAGACCGACCCCCATATTGAAGGTTCTAAACATTTCCGAATCATCTACCTGCCCGATGTCCTTTATGATCCTGAAGATAGGCGGAACTTCCCAACTTCTTGAATCCAACAGGGCCCGGGTCGGTTTGGGGATTACCCGGGGGAGGTTATCGATGATCCCTCCTCCGGTGATATGGGCGATTCCTTTCACATTGAAGCCCTTGATGAGATTAAGGACGGTCTTTACGTATATTTTGGTGGGCCTCAAGAGCTCTTCCCCCAGGGATAATTCCAGATCTTCGAGTTTACTTGCAGCTTTTAGTCCCCCTTTGTTAAAGAGGACCTCTCTTGCCAGGGAATAACCGTTGCTGTGCAGGCCGCTTGAGGCGATGCCGATTAGGGCGTCCCCGAGACGGATATTCGTCCCGTCGATCACCCGGTCTTCCTCGACTATCCCGACGGCAAAGCCGGCCAGGTCGTAGTCGTCGTCCTGATAGAAACCGGGCATTTCGGCAGTTTCCCCACCGATCAAGGCGCAACCGGCTTCCTTGCACCCCCTGGCTATCCCTTCGATAATTTTTGCGTGCTTATCCACATCGATCTTGCCTGTGGCAAGATAATCGAGAAAGAAGAGCGGTTCGGCGCCCTGAACGATAATATCGTTTACCGACATGGCGACCAGGTCGATCCCGATCGTATCATGCCGGTTCATCATCTGGGCGATCCGGATCTTGGTTCCCACCCCGTCGGTTGAGGAAACCAGCAAAGGTTTCTTGAACAGCGCCGGATCAAGGTTAAATAGTCCGGCATAACCGCCGAGAGAACTCATCACCTCTTTTCTCGCGGTGGATTTTATAAAAGGTTTGATTCTCTCCACAAACAGGTTTCCCGCATCTATATCCACACCGGCTTTCTTATAGGTGGTTTTTTCTTTCATCATTCTCCTTGGCTGAGATAAGGATAATTAACCCGAGCTTTAAGTGCCCTGTTCGATTACGGCTATGAAAACAGGCTTCGAACATAGATCATTTCCCGGGTAAAGTCAAATCTCAACTTGCCCCGGACGCCCGTCTCTGTTAGCAATAGGCCGATCCTAAAATTAAGTGGAAGAACGCCAAGAATGAATCAGGAACCACTCAGTCAAGCTCAGGAAGTCCTTGCCCGGCCGGTTGGGTCTCTCAAGGGTGTTGGACCAAAAACAGCCGAGATGTTCAAACGCAAGGGCCTCGAGGATATTCTTGATCTTATCTATTTTATTCCCCGGACCTACCTCGACCGGCGACGGGTCCACAAGGTATCCGAAACCATCCCCGGGAGTGAGGTAACCGTTTTGGCAACAGTCCGCCTGGTGTTCCAAAAACGTTATGGGAGCCGCCGGGTCTTCGAGGTGATCTTCGCCGATGATACCGCCTCATTTTCGGCCAGATGGTTCCAGGGTAACCATACCTATCCAGGGAACATCCTGAAGATCGGGGTCAAGGCGATTGTTTCGGGAAAGATCTATCTAAATAAACGGCTGATGAAGGAGATGATTCACCCGGATTTTGAGGTTTTAGGGGATGACTTAGGCGATTCCCTCCATTTTGGGCGGATCGTGCCGGTCTATTCGGAAACTGAAGGGCTTAACCAGAAAAACATCCGCAAGATTCTCAACGGGGTATCTGAAAAATACGCAAGTCAAGTCTTAAGCCCGCTACCCCGGGAGATATGCCGGAGAAGAGATCTGCCAGAGATGAGCGAGGCGGTCAAGGAAATCCATTTTCCGTCTGATAGCAATGATCCCCAACTCCTTAATCAAGGCAGATCGCCCGCTCATAGACGTTTGATCTACGACGAATTTTTTTTCTTTCAACTGGCGCTGGCGATCAAGAGACAAGGTCTGGAAAGAAAACCGGCGGTTGTACTTAAGGCCGAAGGAGGGCTTAGGGAGGCATTCTATCGGCATCTTCCCTTTCCCCTGACCAACGCCCAGATCAGGGTCATCTCAGAGATAGCGGGGGATCTCAGACGGGGCAGGGCCATGAATAGGCTCCTCCAGGGGGATGTCGGCAGCGGCAAGACGGTGGTCGCGCAGGCGGCGATGATCATGGCCTGTGAAAACGACTATCAAGCGGCCCTGATGGCGCCCACCGAGATCCTGGCGGAACAGCAATACAGGAATATCAAGGCTTGGGCGGTCCAATTGGGAATCAAGGTTGTCCTTTTGACCGGCACAACCGGCGCCGCCGAGAGGCGGGAAATCCTTCGGCAGATCCGGACGGGAGAAGCTCAGATAATCATTGGAACCCAGGCTTTGATTGAAGACAAGATCGACTTTTCAAGCCTGGCCCTGGCGGTGATTGACGAGCAGCATCGTTTTGGGGTCAGGCAGAGGTCTCTTCTCCGGGCGAAAGGTGATAATCCCCATGTCCTGGTGATGACGGCGACCCCCATTCCCCGGACTTTAGCGTTAACAGTTTACGGGGACCTTGATCTTTCCGTTCTGGACGAATTCCCGCCGGCAAGAAAGCAGGTGGGCACAAAGATTTGCTCGGAGAAAGACAGGGATAAAGTATATGATCTCATAAGAAGGGAGATCAGCCGGGGAAATCAGACCTTTATAGTTTATCCGCTGGTGGAAGAATCCGATCGCATTTCTCTGAAAGACGCCGGCAACATGGCATCCTATTTACAAAAAGAGGTTTTTCCAGAATTTGCCCTTGGTCTCATCCACGGACGTCTGAAGGGGAGGGAAAAAGAGAGGATAATGGCGGATTTTAAAGAAAAAAGGCTAGATATACTTGTAGCAACGACAGTTGTCGAGGTAGGAATAGATATCCCGGAGGCCTCGATAATGGTAATCGAACATGCGGAACGATACGGCCTCTCTCAACTCCATCAGCTCCGGGGCAGGGTAGGGCGAAGGAATACCCCCGGTCACTGTTTCTTGATGGTCGGGGGTGAAACTACCGTCGAGGCAAAAAAGAGATTGAGGATTATGGAGAAGAGCGCAAACGGCTTCGAGATTGCCGAGGAGGATCTCGAGATCAGGGGGCCTGGGGAATTTCTCGGGACAAGGCAGTCGGGCTTGCCGGTATTCAAGGTCGGCGATATTATAAGAGATAAGGAGATTCTGCTTGCAGCCCGCAACGACGCCTTCGAACTCTTGGCGGGCGACCCCGGTCTTTGCGATCCGGGGCATAGGCTTCTTGGGGAGACGGTTCAACTGCGTTGGGGAAGAGAACTCAACCTTATGGAAAGAGGCTAGCTTTTGGCTTTGACAATGGCGGCGGCTTTGTAGTAGATGAGACCGACCAATTAAGCAAGAGCCGCCTCAGGCGGATAGATAGCGGGGATGATATGAAAGAGATAGGGTTGGGACTTTTAGGGTTCGGCAACATTGGTTCCGGGGTTGTCCGCTTGCTTGAGGAAAATGGGGACATAATTGAAAAACGTCTCGGAGCGAAGCTCATCTTAAAGAGGATAGCCGATGTCGATATAGAGCGGAAGCGATCGGTTGCAGTGGATCCCTCATTTCTTACCACCGACGCCCGGCTGGTTTTAAACGATCCGGATATTGCCATAGTTATCGAATTGATCGGCGGTTATGAGCCGGCAAAATCTTTTCTCTTAGCCGCCATGAAAAACGGGAAACACCTGGTGACCGCCAACAAGGCCTTGCTTGCAACCCAGGGGAACGAGCTTTTCCGGGAGGCCGAGCGGCTGGGTGTCAACCTCTCCTACGAGGCCAGTGTAGGTGGAACCATTCCCATTATCCGATCATTGAAAGAAGCCCTTTCGGCAAACAGGTTTCTCTCGATAATGGGGATCATGAACGGTACGGCCAATTACATCCTAACCAAGATGACCGATGGGGGAGTTGATTTTGCAGCGGCGCTAAAAGAGGCCCAGGTTCTAGGTTTTGCCGAAGCCGATCCGACCTACGACGTCGAGGGGATCGATACGGCTCACAAGCTGGCCATCGTTTTGACTTTGGCCTATGGGCAGAGGGTGGCCCTGGATGAGTTCTACCGGGAAGGGATTACCGGGATTTCCAAGGAGGACATAGATTATGCCCGGGCTTTAGGGTATAGAATAAAACTGCTTGCCATTGCCCGCCAGGGCAGGGGGGTGATCGAGGCCCGGATCCATCCCACCATGATACCCGAGGGGTCTTTACTCGCCAATGTAAACAGTAATTTCAATGCCTTCCACCTGGAGGGAGATGCCTCCGGTTCGGTGTTCCTCTACGGCCAAGGCTCGGGGATGATGCCTACGGCCAGTGCCGTAGTAGGGGATGTTATCGATACGGCAAGAGACCTGCTCAAAGGGGTGTCCTGCCGGGTGCCGGCCAGGGCCTGCCCGGAGAAGATGATCGACGCGATTATACTGGCTCCTATGGATGATCTATCCACCAACTACTATTTTCGGTTCTCCGTGATCGATCGGCCCGGGGTGCTCTCGAAGATATCCGGGATCCTGGGAGAGAACAATATCAGCATTGCCTCTGTTATCCAGAAGGGAAGGAGGGAAGGGGGGGGTGTTCCGGTGGTCATGACCACCCATCGGGCAAATGAATCCGATGTGCGAAAAGCCCTGTCGGCTATTGATCGATTGGAGATTGTCCGTGAGAAAACCGTTTTAATCAGAATGGAGGACCCGAATCTTTAGATGAAGTACGTGATTATGCTGGGTGACGGGATGGCCGATTTCCCTATATTCGAGTTGGGAGGCAGGACCCCTCTGGAGGAGGCCCGTACCCCGAACATGGACTACATCGCCTCCCAGGGAACCGTCGGTCGGGTCAATACGATAATGGAGGGGTTTACCCCGGCAAGCGACGTGGCCAACATGTCTATCCTGGGCTACGATGTCAACGAGTGTTACCCCGGGCGGGGGCCTCTGGAGGCGGCAAGCCTGGGGATAGAGCTTGCCCCGGACGATGTGGCCTTTCGATGTAATCTCGTGACTCTGGGCAACGGGCCCGATCCGTCTCTGGAAGACTATGCCGCCGACCAGATTCCCTCTGCCGAAGCAAAAGAGATCATCGCTGATTTGAACAGACATCTGGCCGATGAGATGTTTGTCTTCTATCCGGGGGTAAGTTTCAGGCATCTGCTCCTCTGGAAGGGGGGCAACGAGAAAATCACCACCACCCCCCCTCACGACATTATCGGGCAAAAGGTGGCCGGTTTTCTGCCCAAGGGTGCCGACGCCGACATCATAAACAGACTGATCGGCCGTTCCCAGGAGATTTTGAAGGAACACCCTGTCAATAGGGAGAGGGTAAGAAAAGGAAAAAAGCCGGCAACGTCGATCTGGCCTTGGGGGCAGGGCCGCCGGCCGAAAATGCGCCGGATTACCGATCAATACCACCTGAAAGGCGGCATGATTTCCGCGGTGGATCTGCTTCATGGGCTGGGACGTTACGCCGGCCTTAGACCCCTTCCGGTGGAGGGGGCGACGGGATACACAAACACCAATTATCTCGGTAAGGGGCTTAAGGCGCTGGAAGCCCTAAGGGAGCTTGACTTCGTCTTTGTTCATGTAGAGGCCCCTGATGCCATGGGTCATGAAGGAAATCTTGAGGGCAAGATCAAGGCGATTGAGGATTTCGATGAAAAGGTTGTCGGCACCGTACTTAAGGGTATTTCTTCCCAGGGAAGCTACCGGATCATGGTGGCAAGCGACCATCCGACCCCTTTGATCCTAAGAACCCATGTGAGCGACCCCAGCCCCTTTGCGGTCCTCTCTTCGGATCCAAAAGAGAATATGGCCGCCGGGTACGGCTATAATGAATTATCCGCCCTTAGAAGCGGCATCTACATCTCCCCGGGATATAAGCTATTTAGGATCTTTATTCAAGAATGGCGCAGTTTTGTTTGCGCATGTAAAAACAAGGAGTCGATATGATCGAAAAGATCAGGAAAGAAGAGCTGAAAAAACCGGATAGTTTCCAGGTGGCCGCCTGGAGGTTGGTTGGCTATCTGACGAGAAATAAACGGCAGGTAATCGCCGTAGCGGCCTTATTAACTGTTTTTATAACCGGGACCCTTGCCTGGTTTATCTATGACGGAATTTATGAAAAAAAGGCCGGCGAATTGTATTTCAAGGCCTATGAAGAGGATATCAAAGGGACAATCCTCGGTCAGGAACATGCCGTCTTAGGTTATGTCGATCTCGCCTCGGGCTATCCCAGAAGCAGGGCCGCCCTGTTATCCCTCTTCCGTCTGGGAAGTTTGTATTACAGCCAGAATAAATATGACGAGGCCATTGATTCTTATCGGGGATTCCTGGCAAAAAAGCCCAATGACAAGGTGTTTCTTTATCTTGCCCATGCCGGGTTAGGTTACTGTTTCGAGGCGAAAAGCGATCTTGCCAAGGCGGCCGCGTCATTTGAAGAGGCTCAGAAATACGCAACCGGCGATAATTATACCGTGTTGGGGTATCGAAACCTGGCCAGAGTCTATGAAGGATTGAACGACAAGGCCAGATCCAAAGAGCATCTCTTGCGGGCCCTGGAACTTTCGAAAGATCATGGCCTTAAACTCTTGATCCAGAAGATGATCTCCGAGCTGGGCCAGAGTTAAACCTTTTTTCCGAAGAGATAATACCGATGGCGGAAGATTACTACAAGATATTAGGCGTGAGCAAAGACGCCACAGAGGAAGATATAAAAAAGGCCTATAGGAAGCTTGCCCTGAAATATCATCCCGACAGGAACCCGAACAACAAGTCGGCGGAAGAGAAATTCAAGAAGATCTCTGAGGCCTATGCGGTTTTAAGTGACCGGGAGAAAAGGAACAACTACGACACCTTCGGTTCGGACAACTTCAGCCAGCGTTATACCCAGGAAGACATCCTCCGGGGGTTTGATCTAGGTCAACTGCTGCGGGATCTGGGTTTCGGCGGTTCCGGGGGGAGGATCTTCACCGGCGGGAGAAGGGGTGGTTTCCCCAGGGGAGAACAAGGGTCTTTTGAAGATATTTTCGGCGGTTTCGGTCGGCAAAACATGCCGGAGAAGGGAGAAGACTTAAACTACAACCTCTCGGTAACCCTGGAGGAATCGGTTTTTGGAGTCGAGAAGAAGCTGTCCTTGCCCAGGCAGGGAATAGCCGAAGAGATAACCGTGCGTATCCCGCCGGGCATAAATTCGGGGAAGAAGTTAAGGCTCGCGGCAAAAGGTGAAGAAGGCAGAGGAGGAGGGCCGCCGGGGGATCTGTATCTCCATATTAATATCCTTCCTCATCCGGTCTTTGCCAGAGACGGAAATGACATCCATCTGGAGAAGACCGTTTCCTATTCTCAGGCCGTATTAGGCGCTACTATCGAGGTTTCGACCCTTGAGGGGTCTTTGAAGAGGGTTAAGATCCCCCCGGGAACCCAGAACAACACTAAAATCAGGCTGAAGGGATTAGGGGTGCCCGGACATAAGGGAAATGCCCCCGGGGATCAATATGTGAAAATCACGATTGATGTTCCCAGGAAACTCAGTGATATCCAAACGGGCCTTATAAAAAAACTTGCCGAGAATGGACTGTAATCTTCAAGGCAAGAGGCGGCTATTCCAAAGTTATACCGCAGGCAAAATGGAAGAGATCCCGTTCCTTCTGTCTCATCTTGAGCTCATCCTCTTTTGAGCCCCTTTCATGATCATATCCAAGTAAATGCAACAGGCCGTGAATCAGGAGAAAATCCACCATATCCTCGAAGTTGAGGCCCGTTTTTAGGGCATCTTCTTTGGCCCTGTCCACCGAGACAACTATATCACCTAAGATATGGGGGTTTACCTGGCCGAATTCGCCTTCAGTAAGGGAAAAGGAAATTACATTGGTATATTCGTCGCGCCCCAGGTAAATCCTGTTTAACTCCCTGATCGTTTCGTTATCGACGAAAGAGAGACTTATCTCCTTGTCCCGGCAATCAAGATGCGTCAGGACCTTGTTTAGATGGGACTTAATATGTCGCCAGTCTAATTTTATCGATGTCTGACGGTTTTCGATCAGGATGGCCATTTGATTCCTTTCTCGTCCCGTAATCCGGTGGTCTTATCCCCGGCTCCGGGTAATCTATCCGCTTGTGAAATATCCCGTTTAAGATCCTGGTAAAACTCTCGGCAATCAGATTGAGGTCCCTTAAGGTCAGCTCGCATTCATCGAGCTGGCCCGCGGTGAAAATCTTTTCAATCCTCTCTCGAACCAGATTGCTGATCCTGGAGGGCGTCGGGTTAGAAAGGGTACGGGAGCTCGCTTCGATTACGTCGCCCAAAAGGACCAGCCCCGCCTCTCTCGTCTGTGGCTTGGGGCCGGGATAACGGAAATCGCTCTCGGTAAACGAGTTCAAAGAGGGATCGCCTTCCCGCTTGGCCTTTTCCCAGAAATAGCTCACCAGGCTTGTGCCATGATGTTGCCTGATAATATCGGTGATCTCTCTGCCCAGTTTCATTTTACTTGCCAGTTCGCAGCCTTCTTTCACATGGGAGATGATCACCAGACTGCTCATCTTAGGCGAGATATGGTCGTGTCGATTTTCCTGCCGGCTTTGATTTTCGATAAAATACTGGGGTTTTTTCATCTTCCCCAGGTCATGATAGTAGGCGCTTACCTTGGCCAGAAGGGAGTTGGCCCCGATCGATTCAGCGCCTTTCTCAACCAGTGATGCGACAATGATGCTGTGGTGATACGTCCCCGGGGCCTCCAGGATCAGCTGTTGCAGGAGCGGGTTATTGAGATTGGCCAGTTCCAGAAGTTTGATATCCGTTGTATAGCCAAATACGGACTCGAAGATCGGGCTCATCCCGGCAGCTATAAAACCCGCCAGAATACCTCCGATCATACCCATAAACATCTTGAAGAGGATTTGGGTAAGACCCGTTTCTCCGGCGAATAAACTTATGAAAAGTACGGTCAGTGAGTTGATTAATCCGAGAAACAGCCCGGATTTAAAAAAGGCGCTCCGCGTCCGGCAATCCCTGATAAAACCAATGGCAGAAATATTGCCGATAAAGATAAAAAGGATCATGACCAACTTTCCTTCAAAGAGAAAACCTAAGATCTGAACAGAAAGGATGACGAAGATGAGGGCCAGGTAAGGATTTATCAGGATGGCGATGAGCATGGTGCCCATCCCGAAAGGGATGGCGTAGAATCCTGCCTCCGCCGGGATGAAGGGAAAGGCGTTATTTAGGGCATGGGCAATAAAAATCCCGATCCTGGCCAGAACAATCTGCATAAGGGCGGTAACGATGAGCAAAAGGATATCCGCCTTCGTTACCTTCCAGCGCAGGCTTACCTTTAGCCCGTGAAAGATTATTCCTGTCAGGAGGACCAAAAGGAAAAACACGATCAGCAACTTGCCTGTCCCCGCCGTTATTTTTTCAGTTTTAACACTGAAATAGGCTTCTAGTTTATGGGTGTCTGCCTCGCTAATCTTCTGACCTTCCCTGACCAAAACCTCATTTTTTAAAACCTGGAAATATGCCGGTTTGATTTCTTTGATTAAGTTTTGCTTCTTCAGCTCGGTAAGTTCCCTGTTAAATGTAAGGTTCGGCCTGAGGAGCCGCTGGCTCAAGGCCGAGACAACCTTGGTCAGGACGGGGCTGGTCTCTTCCCGGAGGGTATTGTCGATTATTTTCCTTAAGCGGGCTTCGGTGTCCTTCATGGTCAGGATGCCGCTTAGATCCTTCACCTCTTCCTCGGCTTGGGTCTTAATGTTTCTTATTACAATGCCTCGGTCGTGATCCGGTTTCGATAAGGTGCCATCGACAAAATAGCTGTTTCTGTAAAACTGGCCTATGATTTTCGAAATTCTCTCGGCAATCTCCGGGGCAAAGCCACGACTCTTTAGGACCTCAAACTCTTCAGGCCTTATACTGATATTCAGGATTTTTTCCAGGTCCCCGAGTCCATTGGTATTTTTTGGCAGGTCGGCCTGAAAAAGGAAGGCTTTGGTGAGGTTTTGGATTATCTCGGCCGGTAGATACGGGTCGAGATCATATACGGTAAGGGAATCTTTAAGCGCCTCGAGCACCTTTTTCTCAGTCGCCTTTTTATCCTCGACCAGCAAATCCCGGTCGGCTTTGATGTTCTGTTTTGCTACAGTTCCTATCTCAAATCGTGGTTTAGATGCGGAGAACTGAGGGGTAACGAGATAGGCGGCAATCAGGCTGAAGGCGAGGATAATTAGCCACAAATGGAGGCGGCCGTTGCCGAGAATCATGTTTTTATTGATTGAATTGGATAATTTTCTGATGAGCTTGCCGAAAATGGGAAGGGGATTTACAAGTAACATGGCTTATCTCATCTTTTGCCCGTGGTCATGATTATAGGCCCGGATCACATCCTGAACCAGGGGATGCCTTACCACATCCAGTTCGGTAAAGAAGACAAACCTGATCCCTTCGATTTTGCGGAGAATCCGTTCGGCCTCAACCAGGCCGGAGATCTTGTCTTGAGGCAGATCGATCTGGGTAACATCCCCGGTAATCACTGCCTTTGAACCGTATCCGAGTCTGGTCAAAAACATCTTCATCTGCTCGGAAGAGGTATTCTGGGCCTCATCGAGGATCACAAAGGCATCGTTTAGAGTTCTGCCGCGCATGAAGGCCAGGGGGGCAACCTCGATTACCCCTTTGTTGATCAGGGCGGAACCCTTTTCGAAATCGATCATGTCAAACAGGGCATCGTAAAGTGGTCTCAAGTAGGGATTTACCTTCTCGGCCAGATCGCCCGGAAGGAATCCCAGCTTTTCTCCGGCCTCCACCGCCGGCCGGGCGAGGATTATCCGCGAAACTTTTTTTAAAAGCAGCTCCGACAGGGCCATAGCCATGGCCAGATAGGTCTTGCCCGTTCCCGCCGGACCGATGCCGAAGACCATATCGCAAGATCTGATGAAATCGATATATTTTTTCTGCGCCAGGCTTTTGGGGGTGATGATCCTTTTCTTTGCGGAGATAAATACGGTGTCCAGAAATATCTTCTCAAGATTCACCTTGCTGTTTTCGCAAAGGATCCGGCGGGCGTAGTCGATATCCGCGGGATAGACGGGATAACCTTTTTCAATGATCGAGTATAACTGGGTGAGGAGATCCTTGATCAAGGCGACGTCCTCTTGGGTGCCTTGAAGGGTAAGGGTGCATCCCCGGGTGACTAACCTGACGCCGGTATCTTTCTCCAAGCCCTTGAGATTCTTTTCCTGTTCTCCGAAAAGAACCTTGACTATGTTGTGGTCGGTAAATTCCAGTTTTTCCAGGCTGTCTTTCTCCAATATCATTTCCGTCAAAAGTTCCGAAAGCTCACAAGCTTAGACCTTGATTATTTTCTTGAAGAAAAACATGGGCAAAAACCTTGGCGTTTCCTACCATATCGTCAATGAGACAATATTCGTTCGGCTGGTGGGCAACGGAAGAATTGCGGGACCAGACCGCCGCGGGATAGCCGTCCCGGCGAAAGAAGGCGGCTACGGTTCCCCCTCCTATCCCTACGGGACGGGCCTCCAAACCGTAGGTTTCTCTAATGGCTTCTTTTAGGGCCTTGACGACCGGGGCCTCGATCGGGGTTGCCTTAGGGGCCTGCAATTCGGAGACGACGGAGATTTCTATCCTTACTCCAAAGGATGTCTCAAGATCATCGGCCAACCTTCTAATGGAGTTTTTTACCTCGGGAAGGGGATAGCCGGGAAGGACCCTCCCGTCCATATAGAAGACATCCTCTCCGGGGATGGTGTTTATGTTGGGGACGTTGGCCTCTTTTTTCGTGGGCTGAAAGGTGCTCTTGGGAGGCAGGAAGAGATCGTCCTTAAGTCCGAATAACCCCTCGATCTCGGCCAACCTGACGACAAGATGGGAGGCGGCGATGAAAGCGTTATTCCCCTGGGAGGGGCGGCTTCCATGACACTGCTTGCCGATGGTGCGAAACTTAAGCCAGAGCATGCTTTTTTCTGCAATCTCGATCTGGCTCCCGTCTTCGCTGCCCCAATCGGGGACAATAATAAAATCCTGAGGCCGGAAGGGATTGTATGGAGAGCCCAGCACATAGGCAAGGCCCTTCTGGCTTGCCGTTTCTTCATCGGAAACAAAGGCAAGTCCTATGTTTTTTAACGGGGTGATGCCTTCTTCAAGAAGGGCCTTGGCCGCAAAAATGGACGCGACCAGATCCTGCTGGTTATCGACAACCCCGCGTCCGTAAATCCGCCCGTCTTTGACGTAGGCGCTGTAAGGGGGCCTATCCCAGAGAGAAAGCTCTCCCGGCGGGACGATATCGAGGTGACTTAAGATCCAGATCGACTCTTCCTTGTTTTTCCCGGCGACCCGGGCGAAGATGTTCGGTCTGATTCCGCTTGAGACCCGGTCATCCGGGGCATTGATCTCGGTAATGTCTCCGAAGCCCAAGTTCTTGAGGTATTTTTTGAGAAGGTTGCCCTTTTCCAGCTCCCCGTCGCCTCCATTAAGCGGCGACAAGGCTGGGATCGCAGTAAGGGCCACCTGGAGCTCGATCATCTGCTCTCGAAACGAATCAATCCTTTTCCCTATCCTTTCCAGCGCATTGCTTGTCATCATAAACAGACATCCTTCCTAAGGGATATTTAAGGTAACCCCGGTTACCTCGCCAAAATCTGTAAGAGGCCGATCAAAATCGGCAGCCTTTCCCACCACCAGAACCACCGCCTCCTTCCAGGAGAGATATTTCTCCGCCACCGCCCTGACCTCGCCGGCTGTTGTTTGGGATAACCTTTCCCGGTAGGTTACCAGATAATCGTTTGGCAGCTTATCGTGAGCGATCGTTAGATATTTATTTACAATGTCATTGGACGACTGGAAGGAAAAGATAAAACCGTAATTGAGGGATTTCTTGGCCCGGGAAATCTCCTCCTCCGGGATCGGTTGGCTTGCCGCTTCTTCGATGATCTTTTTGAGAAGAGAGAGCACCTGTCCAGTCGATTGAGATTTGGTTATGGTATATGCTAAAAAAAGGCCGTATTCACCGCGGGGGCGATAGACGCTGCCGGCGCTGTATGCGAGCCCCAGATTGCTCCTGACCTCAGAGAAGATCCGGGAGCGGAATCCACCGGAGCCGAGAATAAAATCTATTAAGGTAAAGGGGAAATACTCTTCCTCCCTCTTGCCGGGGGCTATCCAGCCGACAATGATAACCGATTGAGGGGTGTCCTTCTCCAGGTGAAAAATTCCCGCTTTTCCCTTTGGCTTAGGGATGGGGATCATATCCTCTTTATAAGGGGCGCCCTTTTGCCATCGGCCGAAAGAGGAGTCAACGATTTTTACTGCCTCGTCTCTGGTCATATTCCCGCTGATTGTGATGGCCATTCTTTCCGGAACGAAGAAACGTTCGTAATAATCCAGTAAATCCTGGCGGTTGATGCCGGTCAGAGAAGCGATGCTTGTAAGCCGCCCCCGGGGATTGTCGCCGTATATCAGTCGACTGAATTCCCGAAACGCGAGCCTGTCCGGATCATCGGCGACCCTGTTTAAGGCGGAGATATTGAGCTGTCTGGCGAGTTCCACCTGTTTATCCTCAAAAAAAGGTTCCCGCAGTATCTGGCAAAAAATCGCGAAGGCTTGGGAGAAATGTTTTTTCAATACCGTAAGGTTGACGGCAACGGATTCTCTGCCCGTCTTTACCTCTATCGAGGCGCCGAGGTAATCGAGGAGATCGTTGATTTGTGAGCTGCTTTTATCTCTGGTCCCACCGGTCCTGAGGAGCCTTGAGGTAAGTTCAGACAATCCTTCTTTTCCCGCGGGGTCATAGATACTCCCCGCCCTGAAGACAGCAGAGACGTTGATTAAGGGAAGTTCCGAGTCGCTAAGAAGGTAGAGGGTCAGGCCGCCATCAAAAGATATTATCTCAGCCGATGGCGGTATGAACACAAGAGGCGGGTAACTTAGATCATCCGGTCTAATCTTGGTGGTTTCGCCTTGAGAAGGGTTCGGGTGTATTAAAATCAGGATCAGAGAAAGGTAAAGAAAGAACTGCTTCATTTTTGTAGTTTTTCGCCTTTAACGATGACCGCAACGGTTTTATTATCCTCGGTGAAGTAACGGGAAGCGGTGTTCATAATATCAGCGGGAGTGATCTTCTCGATATTTTTCAGATGGTTGACCAGATATCTAAAATCTCCAGCTATTAATTCGAAGTAAGACAACATGCTCGCCAGTCCGTCGTTCGAATTTAGACCGCGGATCTTTTCCGTCTGCATGATGTTTATAATCTTCGCCAGTTCCTCCCCGCTGACGGGCTCTTCTTTCAACCGGTCCAATTCCCGGTAGATCTCTCTTTCCAGCTCCTGAATCGAAACCGGAAGGCGAGGTTCGGCAAAAATTGTGAAGAGATTATCGTAAAGAGCGCCGGGAACGCCGTTTGTCGTGTTGATCACCGAGGCCAGCCCCTTTGACTCGATGAGGTTTCGATAAAATCTTGAAGAACGACCGGTGGCCAGGAGATAGTCGATCACATCGAAGACATAATCGTCAAAGGCGGGGATAGTCGGTTTCTTATACCCGATAATGATCTTGGGATTAGCCGGGAAGACCACTTCCACCCGGCGTTCTCTCTTGCCGGCCGATTCCCGCACCAAAGGAAGAGGTTCGAGCTCCCGGAAGGGGAGGTGGCCGAAATATTTATCAATAAGGGCAAGGGTCGCCTGCTCATCTAAATCACCGACGAGGGCTATCACCGTATTGTTCGGGACATAGAATCTTTGGTAGAAGTTCTTGGTATAGATAGGGCAGAAGGAAGATATATCGGCCTCCGTTCCGATGATAGGCCGGCCGTAGGGATGACCAGGGAAGGCAGCGGCTAGAAAGCTCTCATAAAGCTTGCCGTCCGGGTCTGATTCTATCCTCTGCCTTCGTTCTTCCATCACCACGTCCCGCTCCCGGTAGAATTCTCGGAAGACGGCGTTCATAATCCGGTCCGATTCGATCCTCGCCCAGAGTTCCAGCTTGTTTGCCGGAAGGCTGACCTTGTACGTAGTAACATCCTGACCGGTGGAGGCGTTCATGTTCAACCCGCCGTTTTCCGTATAAAGGCGATCTATCTCGTTGGGGATGAAGATTTTCTTATGCTCCTCTTCAAGGGCGAGGAGCTGTTTTTCTAATTGTTTGACCAGGTCCGAATCGGCGACGTTCTTTCTCTCGAGGTCGAGTCGCAAGCCGGTGCTGAAGATCTCATCAAGCAGGACCTGCTCTTTTTGATAATCGACAGAGCCGATCGATTCTGTGCCTTTGAACAGAAGATGCTCAAGAAAATGGGCCGTCCCGGTTCGTCCCTCGCTTTCGTTTACCGCCCCGGACCGGTTACGGATGAAGATGGATACCGTTGGGCTGATTTCCCTTTTGAGCATCAGGATCTTAAGCCCGTTGGGCAAGGTATGGGATCTGACATTCTTTTCCAGTTCATAAGTTTCAACCCTCTGGGGGAGGAAAAGAAAAAGGATGAAAAAGCAGATCAGGGTCTTTGTTAAAAAGGTATTCATTCTAGGTACAATTCAGCTCACGTTGGTCGGTGATTTGAAGTAAATTACCCATCTCTGATATATTCTGATGGAGGCATAAATAAGACCGACCAGAGAAATTAATACCATCAAACAGGAAGAAAAGAAAGCCATGATAAATTCAAGGGGATTCTCTAAAAGATAGGCCGAGATAAGCATTGAGATTCCCATAATCAAAAAGAATGTCGCCATCGACAGGATAGCGATCATCTTTATCAGCCAGGGCAAAGAATCATTTCTCCGGTCCATTGTCTTTACTCGCTTCCCTTTTCAAATAATTATACGTATTATAGTCAAGTTTCGGATTTTGACAAGGCAGAAGGGTATTGTTGTGAAAGAGAGGTTCCGAGACGAGGTCGAACGATGATGACGCAACCGCTCTGTCCCATAGTGCCGTTGCGGGAATAGGGGAATATTCGGCGATTATCGGTTTTGCCCCGTGCGATTTTACAAATCTGATCGTATCGAGTACCTCCTGGGCGGATTGGTCGGGAAGCCCGGTCAGGATATAAATCCCGATTCTTGAAGAATCATATCCCGCTTCCCTTAAATAGGCGATGGCGGCGGCAAGGTCTTCGTTATTTACCTTCGCCCCCGTCTCTAGCTGCCTGTTTGTTGCGGAGGTTTCAAAACCGAAACGAATCGCCCGAAAACCGGTTTTGAACATTAATCCGGCAAGTCGCGCTGTCATCCCGCGCAGATGAAGCCCGTTTGGGCAATAAAACCCGCAGGCAAACTTCGAGGCGGCCAGCCTGGTCAAAAGGGGCATGATCATTTCATCCGGGTTGATTAGCAGGGCATCATCACAAAAAGAAAAGTTGCTTATCGCCCGCTCCTTATGCCAGTAAACTATCTCATTGAATACCCGATCGGGATTTCTCTGGGCAAATCCGGGATTGAGCTTGAATGAGGCGCAATAGCTACACCGGTTAAGGCATCCTCGCGATGTTCTGAGCGGTACATGTTCCAGGGGGGAGATCAGTTCCAATGCCGGGTAGGGATAGGAATCAAGATCGGTGAATACAGGCAATGTCTCAAGGTTCTCATTTAGATAGCCGCTCACTATCCTTTTTAGTTGACCCTCGCCATCGCCTACGATTATTTCGTCCGCTCCGGAAGTTTTAGCATGCTCTGGGCAGAGGGTCGGATAGATTCCCCCTAAAATAATTGGAACTCCAGGAGATAAGGTGCGGATTATCCTTATCGCCTCAAAAACCCCCGGATACCAATAGGTCATAAACGAGGTAATGAGGATCAGATCAGGACGGGTCAGTCTCTTGAATTCTTCTCTAAAAACATCAAGTTTAATGCCGTAGCGACGGTAATTACGAGCCACCCACGCCAGCACCGGCGGCTTGGGGATGATTTCCTTCGGATATTGTCCGCTTCCATCGCTGTTTCTCCTTGGTATTTTGATGGATTTGCGCTGTTCAGGGGCGAAATGGGCATAGTTCAAGCAGTTGATAAAGGAAATCTTAAATCCGTTTTCCCGGAGAATTGCCCCTAAATAGAGAAGCCCCAGAGGCTTCATCCAGAAATCGTAAGCGGCAAAGTCGTGTATCCAGGGATTGATAAGGAGGATGTGCTTTTCTGTCTTCATATGACGATCGGATCGCTACCATGAAAGAACAGGTCTGGCAAGCTAAAACCTGGATAGCGTCTCCTGTCCCGGGGCGACACGGGGTGACAAAGTGCTTGAAGAGTGTATTGTTTGCTGTTACCATCTTTGCAGGGGGAATCATGAGGGCTGTCATCCAAAGAGCCAAGATGGCCGGTGTTTATATCGATCAAAAGAAAATAGGATCTATAGGAAAGGGGATTGTGCTTTTTTTAGGTATAGAAAAGGGCGATCAGAATGCCGATGCCGACTATCTCCTCGAAAAGGCGATCAACCTCCGGATATTTGAGGATGGTCAAGGGAAGATGAACCTGTCCCTTAGGGATATCGATGGCGAAATGCTCGTCATTTCCCAGTTTACCCTCCTGGGAGATTGCATCAAAGGGAGGAGGCCTTCCTTCACCAAGGCCCTGGAGGCACAGCCTGCCAAAGATATCTATGATCACTTCCTTTCCCAGGCCGTAGCCAAGGTAAAGAAGTTGGCTGCGGGAGAATTTCAGGCCTTGATGGAAATCGAACTTATCAATCATGGTCCGGTCACGTTGATTCTCGACAGCGGAAGGATAGGCTAAAGTAAGGAATTGCTATGAGTTCTCTGGAAAGTTGTCCAGATTCCGGAATCGCCATCGATAAGGAAGGCAACTGGTTCTACCAGGGAATGGAAAT
>JBBIJM010000025.1:0-29977 GCA_037445955.1 Syntrophobacterales bacterium | reverse complement strand
CCCGGCGACGGGCTTGACGATGATCTTAAGGAGACGTTCTTTGAAAGCCCAGCTGATGAAGAAACCGACCCCCAGGGCGATAAGGGACCGGATGAGGCGGGTTTTCATCTCTTCCAGATGGGAGATAAGGGGGATCTTGTCGTCCTGACTGGCCGCCATTAAATATCACCTGTTCGCTTCTTGATACCGCAAGGACCGATCATTGCTTGGATATCTCTGAATACCCGCGTTCCTCCTCGGTCTGGGGGGACGCTTCCGAAGGAAGATCCGAGTTTACGCTCCGGGCCTCACCGTTTGAGGCCTCATCAGAGGAGGCGGGGGTATCATCGGTCCTGATGGCCTCGTGAATGGTGCTGGTCACATCATCCGAAGCCTTCTTGAATTCCGAAAGCCCCCGGCCCAGGGTTTTTGCAAGCTCCGGCAGTTTCTTGGGTCCTACGACAAGAAGGGCTATTATACCGATTAAGATGAGTTCCGGCATCCCTATTCCAAACAAGGGAAATCTCTCCTGGAAAAATATTGAGAGCTCATAACGGTTAAATATATCTTCGACACGGTCAGTTTGTCAACAACGAAGACAAAGGCGCCGATTGGGTCTAGTATTCCATCCCCGGACGTTCGGTGATCCCCGCGGCGTAGTGATGCTTGACTTCTCTCACCTCGCTTACCGTATCGGCAATTTCGATAAGCTCCGGCGGAGCATGGCGGCCGGTCAAGACCAGGTCAAGAGAAGGCGGTTTGTTTTTTATTAATAGTAAGACCTCAGGAAGGGGAACCAAGCCGAAGTCGAGGGCGACGTTGATCTCGTCGAGGATGAGAAGATCGCAGTCCCCTTTTCCGATAATCTCCCGGGCGAGATCCAGGCCTTTGCCTGCCAGCTCGACATCGATGGGTGCCGGATTTTGGCGCCGGACGAAACTGTCGAGACCGCACATATGAATAGTCAGGTTGGGAAGATACGCCCGGGCTGCCAGGTACTCGCCGTACTTCCTCCCTTTCATGAACTGAATGACGCAGACCTTAAATCCATGCCCCAGGGCCCGCAGGGCCAGGCCGAAGGCGGCGGTGGTTTTGCCCTTGCCGTTGCCGGTTATGACAAGCACCAGCCCCTTCCTTTCGTTCCTGACTTTGGGGAGCGAGTCATCGACCCTGTTATTATCCATCGTTTGTTCCTTTAAGCCGGCCTCTGCCGGAAGTCTATTGCCCCCTGCTGACTATCGGGGAATGTTCTTCAAATAGGATCCCGCCGCCTCCTCCGCCAGGGAATACGGATCGGCCTCTTTGTTCATTATCCTCCTCGTCATCTCCTCAAGCCTCCCGGTCCTGGTCAGGTCCTGAAGCACCGGTTCGATGATGGCCATCCGGATCGCTTCCTGGATCTCCATGAGGGTTTTGCGTTTCAAATGGTCTCCCAACAGGGCGCTTTCAATAAGGAGCTGATAATGCTTATCAATTGTTTCTCTTAGCTCCCCTGTCCTCTCGTTGAAAGGGGCCGACTCAAAGACATTTTCTACCTTGACCGTCGGGGGACGCCATCCGCCGGGGAACCCGGGGGCCATATCGAGGAGGGATGAAATTATACTCTCAAGCTGTTTCGCCCCTGGCCGATCGGCCTTGTTGATTACGAAAATATCCGCTATCTCCATGATCCCCGCCTTCAAGGCCTGGATTTCATCCCCCATTCCCGGGACTAGCAGTACCACTACCGTGTGGGCGTAGTTGATTATTTCCACCTCCTGCTGCCCCGTTCCCACCGTTTCGATGATGATCTTGTCTTTCCCCATGGCATCCAGAACGTGGATTGCGTCGCCTACGGCATTGGAGAGGCCCCCCAGGGCGCCTCTGGTGGCGAGGCTCCTGACGAAAACCCCGGGATCTTCCGCGTGACGCTGCATCCTGATCCGGTCTCCCAGGATCGCCCCCCCGGTAAAGGGGCTGCTCGGATCGACCGCCAGAACCCCGACGGTTTTTCCCTCCCGGCGATAGGCCGCGATCAGGGCGTCGGTTATTGTGCTTTTGCCGGCGCCAGGGGAACCGGTGATGCCGATGATATGGGCCTTGCCGGTATGACGGAAGATATGCTTGAGGGTTGTCTTGGCCTCGGGGATTTTGTCTTCGAGATTTCTGATCAGCCTGGAGGCGGTGCGGACATCGCCTTCCCTTATTTTGTTTGCCTTTTCCCTGTCATTTGAGCTTGCGGTCATCTTCAACGATCCTCATCCCCCTACATTATCCAAAACCCATTGTAAAATAGACTCGAGAGAGGCGCCGGGGGTAAAGATCGCCTTTATCCCGGCCTCGGCAAGCAGGGGAAAATCCTGTTCCGGGATTATCCCTCCGCCGATTACCGTTATATCTTCGGCCCCGTGCGCCTTAAGCTGGGATACTACCTGGGGAAACAGGAGGCGATGGGCTCCGGAGAGGCAAGAGAGACCGACAAGATCGACATCTTCCTGAATCGCCGCCTGGGCGATCTGCTCCGGGGTTTGGTGACAGCCGGTGTAAATCACCTCGTAGCCTGCGTCACGGAAAAACCTGGCCAGAATCCGGGCACCCCGGTCATGACCGTCGAGACCGGGCTTGGCTATCATTATCCTGATCTTTCTTTCCTTCTCCATCGAACCGGACCTGATTCAAAAGGCGGCGGGGGCACCCTCAAAATATTCCCGGGTCCCGGTACTGGCCGAAGACCTCCCGATAGACATCGCATATCTCCTGAAGGGTGGCGAGATTTTCCACCGCCTCGATACAGTGAGGCATCACATTGTCCTCCCGCTTAAGGGCCGACTTTAGATCCGCCAGGCTTCGACGCACCGTGTTCCAATCCCTTCTCCTTTTTACCCCGGAGAGACGCCCAATCTGCTCGGTCTCTATCCGGTCGTCGATCTCAACGAGGGGAACCGGCTGCCTCTCGTCGGCGGCATATTTGTTGACCCCTACCATAATCTTCTCTTTGCAGGCGAGCTGTCTCTGGTAATTATAGGCGGCATCGGCTATCTCCATCTGGGGGAAACCCAGTTCAATGGCCTTGATCATCCCTCCCATCCCGTCTATCCTGGATATATACTCCCAGGCGTCCGCCTCCAGCCGGTTCGTGAGATTTTCGACAAAATATGATCCCGCCAGGGGGTCTATGGTGTTTGCGACCCCGGTTTCCTCGGCGATGATCTGCTGGGTTCTCAAGGCGATCTCGACGGCATGTTCCGAAGGGAGACATAAGACCTCATCGAGGGAGTTGGTGTGGAGAGACTGGGTTCCGCCTAAAACGGCGGCGAGGGCCTCGAGGGCGGTGCGGACCACATTATTGTACGGTTGCTGCGCCGTAAGCGAGCAGCCCGCGGTCTGGGTATGGAAACGCATCCACAGGGAACGGGGGTTTTTGGCCTTGAACCTCTCTTTCATAATCCTGGCCCACATCCTCCTTGCGGCGCGCATCTTGCAAATCTCTTCAAAGAAGTCGATGTGGGAATTAAAGAAAAACGAAAGCCGGGAGGCAAAGTCATCGACGGCCAGGCCCTTGCGCTTAATTACGTCTTCTACGTATTCGATGCCGTCTCTTATGGTAAAGGCCAGTTCCTGAACGGCGGTCGAGCCGGCCTCCCGGATGTGATAGCCGCTGATGCTGATCGGGTTCCAGCGGGGCACGTATTTGGCGCCGAACTCGATGGTATCGCTGATCAGCTTGATCGAGGGCTCCGGAGGACACATGAAGGTCTTCTGGGCGATGAATTCCTTGAGCATATCGTTCTGGATCGTGCCGCTGATTTCCGAGAC
Source organism: Syntrophobacterales bacterium (assembly GCA_037445955.1). Taxonomy (GTDB): domain Bacteria; phylum Desulfobacterota; class Syntrophia; order Syntrophales; family CAMTWB01; genus JBBIJM01. The sequence continues at coordinate 26,203 of JBBIJM010000025.1, read as the reverse complement.
AGATGCCCCCTGTCTTTTGGCCGCGGCGATATACATCGCCCAGAGGACCGTGGCGGGGGGGTTGATCGTCATCGAGGTGGTAACCTTGTCCAGCGGAATCCCCTCGACCAGGGCAAGGAAATCCTCCAGGGTGTCGATGGCGACGCCGCATTTGCCGCATTCTCCTTTTGCCCTGGGCGAGTCGGTATCATAGCCCATCAGGGTCGGATAATCGAAGGCGGCGCTCAGGCCGGTGTTGCCTTCCCGGAGGAGGAGGTGCCAGCGTCGGTTCGTGTCTTCGGCGCTCCCCATCCCTGAGAACATTCGGAAGGTCCAGTAACGCCCCCGGTAGCCCGTCGGCTGATTGCCCCGGAGATAGGGAAACTCGCCCGGCGCTCCAATATCATTCGTGAAATCCAGGTCTTTTATGTCTTCCGGGGTATAGAGACGCTTGATTTCCAGGTCGGAAACGGTAGAGAAGCGGGCCTTCTGATCGGGATGCAAGGCGGCTGTTTTTCTTACCTCTTCTTCCCATTTGTCCGTTAATGATTTAGATTCCAGGAGTAAACGGTCTGAATAGTACATAACAGTCACTCCCCATTGAAGACGGATGCTTGGTTTTGAAAGGCGCTGAAATCCATTTAGTCTGAAGAATACCGGTCTTTGTTTTCCATGATGATGTTTCGTACCTGTTCAATGAGCAGATCCCTGGTCTCTATCGTATATCCGGTCACCTCTATGGGGCGGCCGATCACCAGGGTCACCCGGCCCGGTCTTACCCGGAGGGATCTCTTCGGCATTATCTCGCCGCTGCCGATGATCGATACGGGAACAATAGGCACCCCGGCTTTGATGGCCAGATAAAACGTGCCCTGTTTGAAGGGTTTTACCCGGCCGTCCTTGCTTCGGGAGCCTTCGGGGAAGGTTATGACCGATTTTCCCTCCCGGATCTTCTCCGCCGCCTCGTTGAGGCTTTTCAAGGCCTTTTCCCGGTTTTGCCGGTCGATTTCTATATAGCCGGCCCTTCTCATGGCGGGGCCGAAGATGGGGATCCTGAACAATTCCTTCTTCGCGATCCAGCGGAACTGACCCGGGATATGGGCCAGGGCTATAAGGATATCGAAATCGCTTTGATGATTAGCCATGAAGATTTGGGGCCGACTTTTGAGGATCCACTCGGCGCCTATGACCTTGACCCTGGTGCTGGCAAGGAGGAGAAGCGTCTTGGCCCAGATGTTGGCAATCCGGTGGATCTTGTTTTCCCCCGGGGAGATGAGGGGAAAAATTACCGCACAGACCGAAAAGAAGGCGGTGAAAGCGACCCCAAGGGTCACCAGCAGGGCGGAACGTAACATGCAGTCTCCCTCAATCTACCGGATGAACATATTGAAAGCTTTCATTGTCCAGACTTGACCGGCGTTATTATCTACCCAAGCGGGTAGATTTAGTCAACAGGTAATTGCCTTCGAACACCTTTGAAATAATAATTGACAAAACCATGACGATTATAATAATTCTACCCAGTTTTCATCCGGTTTGGTGATACTTCGGAGGCCATCCCTTAGATGATGGGTCGGGGCAGGCCAAGCTCCCGGGGGGCAAGGATCCATGAAATATTCCGTTGATCGAGATCGGGCCTGGGAAATAATAGATCGATTCAATTATGCCCGGGTCATCGTTGTAGGTGATATTATTATTGATCAGTTTATCTGGGGGAGGGTTTCCAGGATATCCCCGGAGGCGCCGGTTCCCGTTGTGGATGTCCATACGGACAATCATCTCCTGGGAGGTTCGGCCAACGTGATGAACAACATCTCGAGCATGGGGGGACAGGTCTGCCTCACCGGGGTGGTCGGGGCCGATGAGGCGGGAAATCTGCTGATAAAGAAGCTCGGCGAGATAAATGTCGATCCCGCAGGAGTCGTCACCGAACAACATCGTCCAACCACCGTGAAAACGAGGATCATTGCCCACGGCCAGCAGGTGGTGCGGTTCGATCGGGAAAGGCGCAAGGCCTTGGAGCCTTCCAGCGAAGAACTCATCCTTGAGTACATCGGGAAGGAGCTGAAAAGAGGACCGGCGACCCTGGTGATCTCCGACTACAATAAAGGGGTTGTGACCGAGGGGCTGATCGCCGGCGTAAGGAGAATGAGGGGCAACTCCGGATTGATTGTCTGTGTCGATCCGAAAAGGAGCGATTTTTCCTTTTATCAGGGGTTGGATGTGATAACGCCGAATCATCACGAGGCCGAGCGGGCTTTGGACGCAAGTGTGGGCAACGATCTGGGCATTCAAGACATCGGCCTTTCGCTCCTTGGCCGGTACGATTTCCGGGCAATCCTCATAACCAGGGGGGAGGATGGGATGAGTCTTTTCGAAAAGAACCACACCGCCTCCCACACCCCTTTCCCCACCGAGGCCAAAGAGGTGTACGACGTCACCGGGGCGGGGGATACGGTGATCGGGGTCTTTGCCCTGGCCCTGGCCGCCGGAGCCGATTTTAAGGAGGCGGCCTACCTTGCCAACCATGCCGCTGGGATTGCCGTGGCCAAACTAGGCACGGCGACGGTAACCCAGAAGGAACTCAAGAAATCATTATGAGCAAGCCCACCCAGGCAAAACAAGTCAAACTGACGGCAAGCCTCATCGCCCGGGAGAAAAGGCTGATAGGGGAAGCCTTGCAACTTCTTTCCGCCCGGTACGGGGCCGTTGACTATCTGTGTGCCCCTCTGATCTTTGACTATACAAACTACTATGAAGAGGAAATGGGCAGGCCGCTTTATAGAAGGCAGGCGGCCTTTGAGACCCTGGTCCGCCCTGAATCTCTGCCTGAAATCAAGCTTTATTCAAACCAGGTTGAGGGGCTGTTTGCCTTAAACGGCAAAAGGCGCCTTAACATCGATCCGGGATATATCGGTTGCCCCCATCTTATTTTGGCCACCGGCAAGGGTTATGCCCACCGGCCCTACTTAAGGGACGGTATTTATGCCGATCTAACCTTAATTTATAAGAAAAACGGGTTTGAAAAGCTCCCCTGGACATATCCTGATTATGCCGAAGAGACGGCCCTGAAGATTTTCGGCAAGATCAGGGAACGATATCTCCTTCAAGTAAAGGCAGCCCAATGATAAAAAGCATGACCGGCTACGCCAAGGCCGAAGCCCTGATCGGAGAGAGAAAATATTCGATCGAAATCAAGTCATTGAATCATCGTTATCTTGATCTTTCTGTTCGTCTGCCGTATCAGCTAAACCCCCTGGAGCCGGAGATCAGGAAAAAAATGGCGGCGGTTATATCCAGAGGCAAGATCGATCTGGTCGTTCGGATAGAAGGGGAGTCTGTTTCCCAGGGAGACCGGCGGCTTGGCCTCAATCTTCCCCTGCTTATGAATTACTGTGAGCTTTTTGGGCAGATCAAGGCTGAGCTCGGCCTGAAAGAGGAAATCAGCCTTTCTCTTTTGGCGGGGATACGGGACCTGTTTGTTCCCGTCGGGGATACAGGGGATCAAGAGATGGTAAGGGCCGAATTTTACGCTCTTCTTGACGAGGCCACCAGGGCGCTGGGGCGGATGAAGGAGGAGGAGGGGGCCGCTTTAGGCCGGACGATGATCGAGTCCGCCGATCTCTTCCGGGACTGCCTGGATAAGATCGCCGACCGGGGGCCGCAGATATTGCTTGAATATAAACGCCGGCTTGCCGAGAGGGTCAAGGTCTTAAACGACGGTGTTGCGGTGGATGAAATGCGGCTTGCCCAGGAGGTCGCCTTTATGGCGGAAAAAAGCGACATAACCGAAGAGATCAAAAGGATCGAGAGCCACCTCTGCCAGTTCTTTGCATTGATTCAGGGTGATCAGGCAGAGGGGAAGAAACTGGATTTTCTCTTTCAGGAATTGGGGCGGGAGGTAAACACGATCTCAAGCAAAAGCAGCGACGTTCCGATTGCCAACCTGGTGATTACGATGAAAATGGAGCTGGCAAAATTGAGAGAACAGGTCCAAAATATAGAATAGGCAAGCAGGGAATGCGAGGTCTTTATCTGGTGGTATCGGCGCCTTCGGGGGCCGGGAAAACGACGATTTACAAGGAATTCATCAAGATCTTTCCGGAGGTGAGATTTTCCATTTCCCACACGACAAGAAAGCCTCGACCCGGGGAGGTGGACGGGCAGGATTATCATTTTGTATCTCCCGGGCGGTTCCGGGAGCTTATCGACCTGGGTGAATTTATCGAGTGGGAGGAGAATTTCGGCCATCTCTACGGAACCTCGGGCAGGATCCTCAAGGATTATCTAGAAGAAGGCCGGGACATTTTGCTCGATATCGAGCCCCGGGGGGCGCGAAAGATCAAAGAGATGCAGGACGGAGGGGCGTTTGTCCTGATCCTGCCGCCTTCTCTTGCCGAATTGGAGGTCCGTTTGCGCCGCCGCGGGGAGCAAGAAGACGTGATGAGGGTGCGTCTGGGTCAGGCGCTTGAGCAGATCAGCCAAGCCCACTGGTATGACTATATCGTTGTCAATGATTTCATCCCTAAGTCCGTCGAGCTTCTCAAGGCCATCTATCTTGCGGAGAAATGCAGGAGAGGAAGGGAAGAGGTAATCGCCGCGTATGTGAAGGAGGGGAAGGGGACTCTCCTGTGATTAGATTCAGTGAAATAACGTTCGAAGTTCTAAACGACCTGGATGCAGTCGAAATGACAAAATCCGCAATACTTCAAAGCTCTGGGTTCATTTAATTTGCTAATGGAGGTTTAAGATAATATGGCAAGAATTACCGTTGAAGATGCCCTGAAGGTAGGAAAAAACAGGTTTGCCCTGGTCCACCTGGCCTCAAGAAGGGCCAAGCAGATTCTCAAAGGGTCCGATACCCTCACCGATACCCGGGATAACAGGGAGATCGTGGCGTCCTTGAGGGAAATAGCCGCGGGAAAGGTAACCTATGCCCATCCCGAATACCTTTTCGGCTCCAAAGAGGACTTTCGCCCCCTTCCCGAGGATGCCACGGAATTCGTAGGCGATGAAGATTACAGCGAATAGGGAAGCCAGAAACCGTCTGATCTTTGCCCTTGATGTAGCCGGTGGTCTGCCGGAGGTCCTTAGATGGATCGATCTGCTTCAAGACAAGGTCGGGGTATTTAAGGTCGGCAAGGAGCTTTTCACCCGTTTCGGACCGGAGATCGTCATGATGATCAGGGAGAGAGGCGCCCGGGTTTTTCTCGATCTGAAATTCCACGACATCCCCAATACGGTAGCCAGGGCGGTGGAGGCGGCCCTGGAAAAAGACATCTTCATGTTCAATGTTCACGCCCTGGGCGGCAGAAGGATGATTCAGGCGGCAGCGGAAGCGCTCGAAAAGAATGTCCGCGGAGTCGGGGCGCAAAAGCCGATTCTCCTGGCGGTGACGGTGCTTACCAGTTTGGATAGGGAAGATTTGCAGGAAATCGGCTTTTCCCGGTCTCCCGAAGAACTGGCCGGGGATCTGGCCCGGTTGGCAAAGCAAGCGGGGGCCCAGGGGGTTGTAGCGTCTGCCCGGGACATAGCTAAAATCAGGGAGATCTGCGGGAAAGATTTTGTAATCTTAACCCCGGGAATCAGGGGGGCGGCAAAGATAGCCGGCGACGATCAGAAGAGGGTGCTTTCCGCCGAAGAGGCAATCGGGCTCGGTGCCGATTATCTCGTTGTCGGCAGGCCGATCTCCGAAGCCGCCGACCCTGTTTCCCAGGCGGACGAATTTCTCGAGGCGATCGGATGCGGGCTCGTAAAAAGAGGTCTCCCACCGGCTTGAAGTCTCTTTTAAGATAGAAGGCCAGGAATGAAGCTCGTCTATGGGATCAATCCGATAATCGAACTTTTAAAAAGCCCCCGGGTGAAAATAACCAAACTGCTCATCGCCCGGGGAAAGAAGGGGAAAGATGTCGATTATGTTATTGATTTCGCAAAGCAAGAAGGAATTCCCGTTGAGCTTGCCCATCAGGCGGTCCTTGATAACTTAACCGGGTCCGATTCCAATCAAGGTCTGGTCGGATACTTGCCCCCTTTCCGTTATGCCGGCGTTGACGAGCTTATCGCCGAGAGAGCCGGCCCCCTGAAAAATCATCTCCTCTTGATCCTCGATTGTATAACAGATCCGCAAAACCTGGGATCACTGATAAGGACGGCCCATTGTTTCGGCGCCCGGGGGGTTATCCTGCCCAGAGATCGCTCCGCCCAGGTCACGGCGGCGGCGGTCAAGGCCTCGGCGGGGACCGCTTTTTTAACCCCCGTTTCCCTTGTGACCAACCTGGTTAAGACCATTGAGTACTTGAAGGGCAAAGGTTTCTGGATTTACGGCGCCGATGCCTGCCAGGGTGAGGATCCGGGCTCAATCAGGCTGGAGCGGGGAGACGATATCGCTTTGGTTGTGGGCAGCGAGGGAAGCGGCCTCAGGTCTTTGGTAAAGAGACATTGTGATTTTTTCGTTTCCGTTCCCATGTCAGGCAAGATAGATTCGCTCAACGTCGCCGTGGCGGCGGGGATTATAATGTATGAAATCCTGAGGATATGGAGAGGGAGGGATCGGTTATGACGGTCTATCTGTGGGAGGCGACCTCCAAGAAGGGAGAAGTCAAAAAGGGAGAGATAGAGGCTGCCGATGAGGCGGCGGCGAGGGTAATTCTACGGCGTCAGGGCTTCAAGGCCATGACGATAAAAAAGAAACCTCAGGACCTTTTAGAGCTGATCCCCTTTCTGCAGCCGAAGGTGAAGGAGAAGGAGGTGGTGGTATTTGCCCGGATCTTTGCCACCATGATCAATGCCGGGCTCCCCCTCATTCAATGCCTCGATCTTTTGGCGGCCCAGGAGCAAAACAAGACCTTCTCGAAGATAATCTACTCCTTAAAAGGGGATATCGAATCGGGAATGAGCTTGACCGAGGCCTTGAGGAAATACCCGAAGGTATTCGATGAATTTTTTGTCAACCTCGTTGCCGCGGGAGAAAGCGGCGGCATTTTAGACGTTATCCTTTCGCGGCTCTCGGCCTACATGGAAAAGGCGATGAAGCTCAAGAGCAAGGTGAAGGGGGCCATGACCTATCCCGCCAGTGTTCTTGTCATCTCCGTCGGGGTCGTTGCGGTTCTTCTGATCAAGGTTATCCCGGTTTTTCAGAAGATGTTCGAAGGGATGGGCGGCGCCCTGCCGGCGCCTACCCAATTCCTTGTCGATGCCAGCCAGTTTGCCCAGGATTTTTTCCTCTACATGATCGGGGTATTAGCCGCTGCCGTCTATGCCTTCAAAAGGTTTTACCGGACGGAAAAGGGGACGCTTATCGTCGATGCCCTGATCCTCAAGGCCCCGGTCTTCGGTCCTCTGCTAAAGAAGGTGGCGGTGGCCAAGTTCAGCCGGACGCTCTCTACGATGATCTCAAGCGGGGTGCCGATTCTTGAGGCTCTGGGGATTGTGAGCAAAACCGCCGGGAACAGGATTGTCGAGAATGCCCTGCTCGAAACGAGGAAAAGCATCAGCGAAGGGAAGACCATCGCCGAACCTTTGATGGCCGCGGATATCTTTCCCGCCATGGTGGTCCAGATGATCTCGGTGGGGGAAGCCACCGGCGCCCTTGATGAGATGCTGAGCAAGATCGCCGACTTCTATGATGATGAGGTGGATGCGGCGGTAGATGCGATGACCGCCCTGCTTGAGCCGTTCATGCTGGTCTTTTTAGGCGGCGTGGTGGGCGGTATGATCATCGCCATGTATCTGCCGATCTTCCAGATGGCGGCGGCGGTCGGTTAGAGGATACCGCGGGTTTTCGAGAGAGACGCCCCGGGAAAGAAGAGAAAAAATGGTCGGGATGGCGCGATTTGAACGCGCGGCTCCTGCGTCCCGAACGCAGTGCCCTACCAAGCTGGGCCACATCCCGACAGGCCCCCTATAGCCAATTTGGAGAGAGTTGTCCATATTAAATTTGGCGGGACCCGTATTTTTTTGCGCCCGGTCCTGGTCCCGATTGTTTTTTGAAAGACCCTGTGGTATGGGTAAAATCACGTCTGCGTTAGGAGCAACTGCCGGTGATTGTCTATGATCTTAAATGTGAAAAAAACCACAAGTTCGAAGGCTGGTTTATAAATCGGGATAGTTACGAGGAGCAGAAAAGGGGGAAGTTGATCTCCTGCCCGGTCTGCGGGGGGACGGAAATAGAGATGGTTCTGACGGCCACCGCAATCAGAGGGCGGGATAAAGGGGACGCCCAGCCGAGGGCCAATGGGGAACCCCGGGATATATCTCCGGGCAAGGCACTGGAGATGCTAAACAAGTTTATCGATGCAAATTTTCTTGACGTGGGAGAGAAGTTTGCCGAGGTCGCTCTCAAGATCCACTCCGGTGATGAAGAGGGATGCAATATCAGGGGAACGGTCACTAAGAGCGAGGAGGTAGTTTTGAGGGAAGAGGGGGTGGAGTTTTTCAAGATCCCATCCTGGAAGTTTGACAGCTGAATCAGGAAAGCCCCGTCTGCCTTGTTAAGCCCCTGCAAATATGGATAGTAAGGCAATCAGAAGATCATTCATAGCGGGTACCTGGTATCCGGGGGATCCGGAGCTTTTACGATCCACTATTTCCGGTTATCTCCAAAAAACCCCCCCCTGGCTTCCGCCCGGGGAGGTGGTCGGGATCGTCGCCCCCCACGCGGGATATATATATTCCGGCCAGGTTGCCGCCTGCGCCTATAAGTGCCTGGAAGAGGCGACCTACGATGCGGTCCTGGTGATTGCTCCTAGCCACCGGGCGAGATTTGACGGTGTGTCGGTTTACGGTCCGGGGGGTTACGAAACCCCGCTGGGGGTGCTTGAGGTCGATGAAGACTTGGTTGCCGGGATCCTTGCCGCCGGCACAAAGTTCAAGTTGCTGCCGGAGGCCCATCACAGCGAACACGCGATAGAGATCCAGCTGCCTTTCCTGCAGGTATTGTTCGGGAATATCAAGATCGTGCCTCTGCTCATGGGGGATCAGAATGCCCGGACCTGTGAGACCCTGGCCGGGGCCATAGTGGAGGCCTCTGGGAAAAGAAGGATCTTGATGGTCGCCAGTGCCGATCTATCCCATTTCCATGATTATCCTACCGCCAGGAGGATGGATGAACGGATTCTTAAGCGGCTGCAGGCTCAGGATGAAAAAGGCTTAAAGGGAGATCTCGAGGCCGGACTGAGCGAGTCCTGCGGAGGGGGGCCGATGATTACGGTCATGACGGCCGCCAGGATGCTTCGGGCAACGGGGGCCAGGATGCTCTGCTATGCAAATTCAGGCGATGTAACCGGCGACAGGGGAAGCGTAGTCGGCTATGGAGCCGCGGTTTATTATCGCCAGAATAGCTAAGGTCACAGTCGGGACAGTTCATGGATTCAGACAGGGAACTTTCCATTGAAAACAGGGCGCTCCTTCTGGATATCGCCAGGAAGGCGATCGAAGATAAATCCAGAGGGAAGAAGGTGTCCCTCTTAGAGGATATCCCCTCTGACCTGCTTAAGAAAAAGGGGGTCTTTGTAACAATAAAGAGCCGGGGGAGATTAAGAGGGTGCATCGGGTTTATCGAAGGCAGGAAGCCTCTGGGGGAGGCGGTCCAGGAACTGGCGATAGCGGCGGCCTTCCATGATACGAGATTCCCGCCGGTTGAAAAGAGGGAACTGGCTGCTCTTTCCTATGAGATTTCCATCCTTTCACCTCTGGAGAGGATTGAGGATGTTGAAAGAATAATCGTGGGACTCCATGGAATCTATATAAGAAGCGGGGTATCCGGGGGGCTCCTTTTGCCTCAGGTAGCCCTGGAGAACAGGTGGGACCGCCAAACCTTCCTCGAGGAAACCTGCAGGAAAGCGGGTCTGGCTCCTCAGATCTGGCGGGAAAGAAAAACGGAGATATATATTTTTGAGGCGGAGCGGATTTCTTGAGATCTATGAGAAAATGAGAAAATAGTTCTTGACAAAAGAGCTCAAGCAAACTAGAAGCTCATGTTTGCGTTATCGCGTTTGTTTGTCAGGCGGGATGGATATACCTGCTGGCGTAGCTCAACGGGTAGAGCAGCTGATTTGTAATCAGCAGGTTGCGGGTTCGAGTCCCATCGCCAGCTCCAGGGTGTTATCAGGAGGGGTTCCCGAGCGGCCAAAGGGAGCAGACTGTAAATCTGCCGGCGGAGCCTACGGAGGTTCGAATCCTCCCCCCTCCACCAACAAAATGCGCGGGAGTAGCTCAGGGGCTAGAGCGTCAGCCTTCCAAGCTGAGGGTCGCGGGTTCGAATCCCGTTTCCCGCTTTTTAGTATAACAATAGTGATTATAAAGGGATTTTAAAGGGAAGGTCAGCCCACGTAGCTCAGTCGGTAGAGCACATCCTTGGTAAGGATGAGGTCACCAGTTCAATCCTGGTCGTGGGCTCCAGGGGAAAGAATTTTATGAGAAACATAATTACCTTGGCATGCACTGATTGTAAGCAGAGAAACTATACCACCACGAAGAACAAGAAGACTATGCAGGGAAGGCTCGAGCTTAAGAAGTTCTGCAAGTTCTGCAGAAGCCATACGGCTCACCGGGAAACCAAATAGCCAGGGGGCTTTGAAAAACAGATTATTTTGTCATTTCGACCGCAGATAGAAATCTTAAACAAGTCGAAAGCCTTAAGATTTCTCGTCCCTTCCCCTCCTCGAAATGACGTTATTCAAAGCTCTCGGCTTCTCTTGGGGGGCTTGTTTTTTCCGGCTTGAGGGATTGGATAGGGTTCGGTTCAAGGTAAAAAGCAGGCCAGTAGCTCTAACGGCTAGAGCGCCGGACTCCAAATCCGGATGCTGGGGGTTCGAATCCCTCCTGGCCTGCCATTTATTATCGGCTGGCATGTAACCGCAACGGGGGTTGCGGCCGGGTGATCGGTAAGCAAGGGTGTATGAGGCCATGGATAAGGTAACTGCTGTAATTGGAAAGATAGGTTTGTTTCTGGCTGAGGCCAAGGTGGAACTGAAGAAGGTTACCTGGCCGGAGCCGAGGCAGGCGCTCGCCTCGACCGGGGTCGTCATTGTGATGATCATCATCATCTCGATTTTCCTCGGGCTCATAGACTTCGGACTGGCCAAATTGATAAAAGCCGTTTTAAGGTAAGATAATGCCGCCACGATGGTATGTTATACATACGTACTCAGGGTTTGAGAACAAGGTAAAGCTTTCCCTTAAGGACAGGTTCGAGGCTGAGGGGATGCAGGAATGCGTTGAAGATATCCTTGTCCCGGAGGAAGATGTGATTGAGCTGGTTTCGGGAGAGAAGAAGACCTCGAAGCGAAAATTCTTCCCCGGTTACGTCCTGATCAAGATGGAACTGAACGATACCACCTGGCACATAGTAAAGAATACACCCAAGGTGACCGGATTCATAGGGAGTAAGGAAAAGCCGTCTCCCATACCGGATAAGGACGTGGCCAATCTTATAACGAGGATAGATGAAGGGACGTTAAAGCCCAAACCGAAATTCAAATTCGACGTGGGGGATCATGTCCGGGTTATCGACGGGCCCTTTACGAATTTCGACGGGGTGGTTGATGAGGTGAAACCGGAGAGAGGCAAACTGAGGGTGATAGTGAGGATATTTGGAAGACCGACCCCGGTGGAGCTCGATTTTATCCAGGTGGCGCAGGTTCAATAATAAATTTAGCATCAGGGTGATCTAAATGGCGAAGAAGGTAATAGGAAGTGTCAAACTTCAATTGAAAGCGGGGAAGGCAACGCCATCACCGCCGGTAGGGCCGGCGCTGGGTCAGCACGGCGTGAACATTATGGAATTCTGCAAGGCCTATAATGCCCAGACCCAGTCACAGGAGGGGATGATAATTCCCGTAGTTATAACAATTTACGCAGACAGGTCGTTCACCTTTATAACCAAGACGCCTCCGGCATCGGTACTGCTGAAGCACGCCGCCAAGATCGCCAAGGGCTCGGGCAATCCTCTGAAAGAGAAGGTGGGCAGTGTTACGGACAGCCAGGTTAGAGAGATTGCGGCCCTGAAATTCAACGACTTAAACGCCGTGGATATGGAAGGGGCCATAAATATCATCAAGGGAACCGCAAGATCCATGGGAATTGAGATCCAGGGATGAATTGAACAGGGGTTATTATCATGGCAACAGCAAAAGGCAAAAGGTATCTCGCAGCGAAGGCTCGGGTTGAGCAGGGTAAGAAGTACGCCCTTAAAGAGGCCCTCGATTTGATCACCAGCTCCGCCCCAGCGAAGTTTGACGAAACGGTGGAGGCGGCGATTCGTCTGGGCGTGAATCCACAGCATGCAGATCAGATGGTCAGGGGAAGCGTGGTCTTGCCCAACGGGCTGGGAAAGACGGTCAAGGTTTTAGTGTTTGCCAAAGGAGAGAAGGAGAAAGAAGCCGGCGAGGCGGGGGCCGACTATGTAGGTTCCGATGATCTGATGGAGAAGATCAAGGGCGGCTGGCTTGAGTTCGACAAGGCGGTGGCGACTCCCGATATGATGGGCGCGGTGGGAAAGCTGGGCAAGATCTTGGGCCCCCGGGGCTTGATGCCTAACCCCAAGGTAGGAACGGTTACCTTTGACGTGGCCAATGCGGTTAAGGAGTTGAAGGCCGGCAAGGTGGAGTTTCGGGTGGAAAAGGCCGGTATCGTACATACCCCGGTGGGGAAGGTGTCGTTTGGTACGGAAAAACTTAAGGAAAATGTCCTGGCGGTAATCGAGGCGATAACGAAGCTCAAGCCCTCTACGAGCAAGGGCACCTATCTCCGTAATATCGCTCTTTCCACTACCATGGGTCCGGGGATTAAAATTGATACTTTAGATGTGAGAAGCATCTGATAGAGATACAGTCTAAGACAGCAGGTACAGGGGTTTAAACGGATACACGGCCTGCCGAGACGTATAGTGGAACTGCTCAGGCCGGCTTGTTTTCAGGCCGCCAGGCAGATTGAGGTTATCCATCGTTTCTGTATGCTGCCCCTGCTGTCCGACTAGAGATCCTCAAGTGTTAAGATAAGAAGGCAAGTAAACAATCACCCAGGGAAGGAGGGAAAGGTTTGGATCGTAAAGGTAAGGAGCAGGTAGCAGGCAGGCTGCATGAGAAGATCCTGAGCTCGAAAATGACTATTCTGGCCAGCTACGCCGGTATGGATGTAGAGAGGATGACGGCCTTAAGGAACTCGCTCAGGACGAAACAGGCCGAGCTGAAGGTAGTAAAAAACACCCTTTTGAATATTGCCTCGAAGGAAACGGAAGTTAGTTTGCTTAAGGATCATTTCAAGGGGCCTCTCACGATTACCCTAAGTTACGGCGATGTTGTTGAGCCGGCCAAGGCCTTGGTGGAATTTGCCAAGAAAAACGCCAATCTGGAAATTACCGCCGCTATCTTAAACGGCAAGGTTCTAACCAGGGAGCAGGTAGGCGCCTTGGCGGAGCTGCCCGGCCGGGAGGTTCTACTGGGCAAGCTTCTTTCTGTGCTTTGCGGGGTGCAGACGTCGCTTGTTACGGTTCTGAGCGCAGTTCCCAGAGGAATGGTTCAGGTAATAAATGCCTATCGAGAGAAGCTTGAGCAGGCTAACTAATAAATACAGGAAGGATGAGGGAAAATGGCAAGTCAGATTACCAAAGAGGATGTGATTAAATTTATTGAAGGAATGACCGTTCTTGAGCTTTCGGAACTGGTCAAGGAACTGGAGGCGAGATTCGGGGTTTCCGCCGCGGCGCCGGTCGCGGCGGTGGCGGCTGTTGGAGCCGAGCCTGCCGCTCAAGTTGAGGAGAAGACGGAGTTCGACGCGATCCTGACCGGCTTCGGCGAAAACAAGATTCAGGTGATTAAGGTCGTCAGGGCGATCACCGGTCTCGGCCTGAAAGAGGCGAAAGATCTGGTTGACGGCGTTCCCAAGCCCATCAAGGAAGCCGTATCTAAGGATGAGGCGGCGGATATTAAGAAGAAGATAGAAGAGGTAGGCGGAACGGTTGAGATAAAGTAAACGTTTCAATCGTCTTTCCTGATGCGGCGATGACCTGCGGATCAAAACTTGAGGATATACAAACAGGTCATTGAAATCAAACCGGCAGGGTTTAACGATAAAAGGTGCTATGACAGAATTCAGAAGGCAATACGGGCATATTCGGAATATCATTGAGCCGCCGAACCTCATCGATATTCAGATCAGATCATACGAGAAATTCCTCCAGATCCACATCGAGCCGGAGAAAAGGGGGAATTTCGGTCTGAACAACGCCTTGCGGAGCGTATTCCCCATCTGTGATTTCAGCGGAAAATGTTCCCTGGAATTTGTAAGTTACAAGATAGGGAATCCGAGATATGACGTAAGGGAGTGCATTCAGAAGGGGATGACCTTCGGCGCTCCCTTGCGCATTCTGGTGAGACTTGTCGTTTTCGATGTCGACCGGGGGGTGGAGCAGAAACAGATCCGCGATATCAAAGAGCAGGAAATCTATTTCGGTGAAATCCCTTTGATGACGGAGAATGGAACCTTTATCGTCAATGGAACCGAGAGGGTGATAGTCAGCCAGCTTCACCGGTCGCCGGGTATATTTTTCGATCATGACAAGGGGAAGACCGCCACCAGCGGCAAGGTCATTTACTCGGCCCGGATAATTCCCATCAGGGGCTCCTGGCTTGATTTGGAATTTGATTCCAAAGATCTTCTCTACGTGAGGATAGACCGCCGGAGGAAGATGCCGGTCACCATTCTTCTTAAGGCCATGGACAAGACCAATGAGGATATAATCGAATATTTCTACAGCGTCGAGAGGGTAATAATCAGAAAAGGAGGCCTTTATCGCGTTGTAGACGACTCTCTCCTTAAGGAAAAGGCCATTGAGGATCTCGTTGACCCCGGGACCGGGGAAGTTATTGTCAAGAAGGGGAAGAAGATCAACAGGACCTTTCTCAAAAGGTTACTTGATCAGGGCATTCGGGAGGTGCTGTTTCAGCCGGAACAGGTTGCCGGAAAGATTCTGGCCAAAGACGTAGTTGACCCGGCATCCGGGGAAATTATCTTGAGGTGTAATGACGAAATTACCCCGGAGGCGCTCTTCAAGGCTATGGAGAGGGGGGTCGAAGAAATTCGTTTTATCCACTTAGACGAGGATATGGAGAATGCCGCGATCAGGAATACCCTTCTTCTGGAGAGGATAGCCAATACCGACGAGGCGATATTTGAAATCTACAGAAGGCTCCGCCCGAGCAGTCCCCCTACGGTAGAGATGGCCCGGGAGTTTTTCGATAACCTCTTCTTTTCAGCCGACAGTTACGATCTGTCCGATGTGGGCAGGGCGAAGATGAATTACAAACTGCGCCTGAAGGTGCCCACCGATACTACCGTGCTGACGCCGGAGGATATCTTGTCGGCCGTCAGGTATCTGATTGATTTAAAGAGAGGGATGCCGGATTACAGCGTTGATGACATTGATCACCTGGGGAACCGGAGGGTGAGATCGGTCGGAGAACTGGTCGAGAACCAGTACCGGATAGGGCTTGCCCGGATGGAACGGGCGATCAAGGAGAAGATGAGCCTCATGGATATTGAAACCATGATGCCTTATGACCTTATAAACGCCAAGCCGGTAACGGCGGTCGTAAGCGAATTCTTCGGAAGCAGCCAGCTCTCCCAGTTCATGGATCAGACCAATCCGCTATCCGACATCACCCACAAGAGGAGGCTCTCCGCCCTTGGGCCCGGAGGATTGACGAGGGAAAGGGCCGGATTCGAGGTCCGGGATGTCCATCCGACCCACTACGGCAGGATTTGTCCTGTTGAAACTCCGGAAGGCCCCAATATAGGCTTGATCGTTTCTTTGAGCACCTATGCCAGGGTCAACGAATTCGGTTTCATAGAAACCCCCTACCGGATGGTTGAGGATGGCCGGGTTCAGGGTGATGTACGCTATTTGACGGCAATCGAGGAGGAGAACAAGGTAATCTCCCCGGCGGACCGTCCGCTCAATGATAAAGGCGAATTTCAGGAGGAGCTGGTTTCAGCGAGGAAAGGGGGAAGTTTCGTCTCCGTTTTACCCCAGGAGATCAACATGATGGATGTTTCCCCCAATCAGCTGGTCAGTATCGCCGCTTCGCTGATCCCGTTTCTGGAGCATAATGACGCCAACAGAGCCCTGATGGGGTCGAACATGCAGAGACAGGCGGTGCCCTTGATGAAGCCGGAGGCCCCTCTTGTGGGCACCGGGATGGAGCACATCGTCGCCCGGGATTCGGGGGCGGTTATCCTGGCTAAAAGATCAGGGGTGGTGGAGCTGGTAGACGCAACGAGGATAGTTATCAAGTCCGATGAGCTGGAAGGAGGCTCGGATACCGGGGTGGATATCTATAACCTCGCCAAGTACCAGCGGTCCAATCAGGATACCTGCTTCAACCAGAAACCTACGGTGCGCAAAGGCCAAAAGGTCACCAGAGGCGAGGTTATCGTCGACGGACCGGCGACGGAGAACGGGGAACTGGCCCTGGGAAGAAATGTAATGGTCGCCTTCATGTCCTGGGGCGGGTACAATTACGAAGATTCGATCCTGGTGAGCGAACGGATTATTAAGGAGGATGTTTACACCTCGATTCACATTGAAGAATTCGAGGTGATGGCCAGGGATACGAAACTGGGCAAGGAGGAGATTACCCGGGATATCCCGAATGTAGGCGACGAGGCCTTAAAGAACCTTGATGAAAGCGGCATCGTCTCTCTGGGGGTTTCGGTAAAACCCGGCGATATCTTGGTGGGAAAGATTACCCCGAAAGGGGAGACCCAGCTCTCGCCGGAGGAAAAGCTGCTCAGGGCGATCTTCGGAGAAAAGGCCAGCGATGTAAGGGATACCTCCCTCAGGGTGCCACCGGGTGTTGAAGGGACGGTGGTAGACGCCAAGATCTTTACCCGGAAAGGCACGGAAAAGGATCTCCGGTCACAGGAGATCGAGGACCAGGCGGTCGAAGAACTGCATACCAATATGGAGGAAGAGCTCCGGATAGTCACCGAATCGGTTAAGGAGCAGATAGCGTCCCTGCTTATCCATAAGACTTCCGCCGGGAAAATATCCGATCCCAAGAAGAAAAGGATCCTGCTTAAGAAGGGCGATGTCATCGACAGGGAAACGCTGGAGACGATCCCGTTTCATCTTTTTAAGGAGATCACCCTGGTCTCCCAGCCGGAGACGGAAGAAAAACTGGCGGCCTTGCTTGAGGGTCTGGAAAAAAAGAAAGAGATTATCGTTTCCTTCTATGATGAAAAGATCGAAAAGCTCAAGATAAGCGATGAGCTCCCTCCCGGGGTGATCAAGCTGGTGAAGGTTTACATTGCCATTAAAAGAAAACTCGCGGTCGGGGATAAGATGGCCGGCCGTCACGGCAATAAAGGGGTGCTCTCCCGGATCCTGCCTGAGGAAGACATGCCGTATTTTATCGACGGCACGCCGGTGGATATTATCTTAAATCCCCTGGGCGTTCCCTCCCGAATGAACGTGGGACAGATCTTTGAGACCCACCTGGGCTGGGCGGCCAAGGCGGTGGGGGATAATCTGCAGACATTGCTTGCCGGTGCGTTTTCTCCTGATGCCGTCAAAAAGGAATTGAAAGACATTTACCGGTCTGAGGCGTTTGAAGAATTCCTCGAGACCTGCTCAGAAGATGAGCTCAAAAGATTCGTCCGGAGATTGAAGAAAGGAATATCGGTGGCCTCGCCGGTCTTCGACGGGGCTCAGGAGGATGAGATCAGGGGGCTTCTTGAGAGGGCCCGCCTCCCTGAATCCGGTCAGACGATCCTTTTCGACGGGAGAACCGGGGAGCCGTTCGATCAGGAAGTTACCGTCGGCATGATCTATATGCTGAAATTGCATCATCTGGTCGACAATAAGATTCATGCCCGGTCGATCGGCCCCTATTCCCTCGTTACCCAGCAGCCCCTCGGGGGAAAGGCCCAATTTGGAGGCCAGAGATTAGGAGAGATGGAGGTATGGGCGCTCGAGGCTTATGGCGCAAGCTACTCTCTCCAGGAGTTCTTAACGGTAAAATCCGATGATGTGGCAGGCCGGACAAGGATTTATGAGGCGATAGTAAAAGGGGAACATATTTCCGAGCCGGGGCTGCCGGAATCTTTTAATGTTTTGATGAAGGAATTGCAGAGTCTCGCTCTGGATGTAAAACTTATCGAGCAAGAGTAGAGGGGACTCAGGCGGAATGACGAGAAGTTTGACTTTTGGTGAAGGTCAATCCTTCTAAACAGGAGGGTAGAACCCGTGGAAGATATATTCAGTTACTTTGAAAAACCGAAGAATCCGATCAGATTTAATTCGATCAACATAGCCCTTGCCTCGCCGGAGACGATCCTTGCCTGGAGCCAGGGAGAGGTCAAGAAACCGGAGACTATAAACTACCGGACCTTTAAACCGGAGCGGGACGGCCTTTTTTGCGCCAAAATCTTCGGTCCGGTGAAGGACTACGAGTGTTTATGCGGCAGATATAAGAGGATGAAGCACCGGGGGGTGGTCTGTGAAAAATGCGGCGTGGAGGTTATCCCCTCGAAGGTACGCCGGGAAAGGATGGGGCACATCACTCTGGCCACGCCGGTTGCTCATATCTGGTTTTTGAAGAGTCTCCCCAGCCGAATAGGCCACATCCTGGACATGACGCTCAAGGAACTGGAAAGGGTTCTTTACTTTGAGTCTTGGATAGTGGTTGATCCAAAGACCACCCCTCTTAAAAAGAAGGAACTTCTCTCCGATGAGGAGCTGATGGATTATCGGGAGAAATATGGCGAAGATAGTTTCGAGGCGGGCATCGGGGCGGAGGTCATCAGAAAACTTCTCGAAGAGGTGCACCTGGATAAGGAGGATGAACTCCTGCGGGCAGAGTTAAAGCTCACCGGGTCCGATACCAAGAAGAAGAAATTAATCAAAAGATTAAAGATAATAGAATCCCTCAGAAAATCGGGCAACAGGCCGGAATGGATGATCCTCACCGTTTTACCGGTAATTCCACCGGACTTGCGGCCCCTGGTTCCCCTGGACGGAGGACGTTTTGCCACGTCTGATCTTAATGATCTCTACCGAAGGGTAATCAACCGGAACAACAGGTTAAAACGGCTTCAGGAACTAAACGCGCCCGATATCATCGTACGAAACGAGAAAAGAATGCTCCAGGAGGCTGTTGATGTTCTTTTCGACAACGGTCGGAGGGGAAGGGCGATAACCGGCACGAATAAGAGACCTCTTAGATCCCTTTCGGATATGCTCAAAGGGAAACAGGGCCGGTTCAGGCAGAACCTCCTGGGGAAGAGGGTGGACTATTCGGGCAGATCGGTGATAACGGTAGGGCCGGACTTGAGGCTCCATCAGTGCGGCTTGCCCAAGAAGATGGCCTTGGAGCTTTTCAAGCCTTTTATCTATAACAAGCTCCAGGAAAAGGGTTATGTCACTTCGGTAAAAAGCGCCAAAAAGATGGTGGAGAAGGAGACGTCGGAGGTGTGGGACGTCCTGGACGAGGTGGTTCGTGAATATCCGGTGATGTTGAACAGGGCACCAACCTTGCATCGCCTTGGTTTCCAGGCCTTCGAGCCGGTCTTGATAGAGGGGAAGGCGATCCGCCTTCATCCGCTGGTCTGCTCCGCGTTCAATGCGGACTTCGACGGGGATCAGATGGCCGTGCATGTGCCGTTGTCCGTTGAGGCTCAGGCTGAGGCGAGGATTTTGATGATGTCCACGAACAACATCCTTTCCCCGGCTAACGGTAAACCGGTTATCATCCCGAACCAGGATATAGTTTTAGGTATCTATTACTTGACGAGATCAAAGGCGCTGGCCAAAGGAGAAGGGATGATTTTCGCCGACGCCGGCGAGGCGAGGATGGCCTTTGACGCCGGTCATGTCGATCTCCACGCCCAGATAAAGGTAAGGATCAATGGCGAGCTTAAGGAGACCACGGTAGGACGGGTGATCCTCTCGGAGATAATCCCCGACGAAATTCCTTTTGATGCGATCAACAAGGTGATGAACAAGAAAGAGATGGAGGGCCTCATCGATTACTGCTACCGGCTCTGCGGCGATAAGACGACGGTACTTCTTGCCGATAGGCTCAAGGACCTCGGGTTTAGATACGCAACCAGGTCCGGGGTTTCTTTCTCGGTGCACAATATGGTCATCCCCAAAAACAAGACAGAGATAGTGGCCCGGGCGGACAAGGATGTCCTCAAGATCCAGAAGCAATACATGGAAGGTCTCGTTACCGATGGCGAACGTTACAATATGGTAATCGACATCTGGGCCCAGGCCACCGAGCGGATCGCCGCGGAGATGATGGCGGGGATCGAGAAAGAGGTGATAGCCGACGGTAAGGGCAAAAGCGTCAAGTCAGACAGCTTCAACCCGATCTATATGATGGCTGATTCCGGGGCCAGGGGAAGCTCGGCGCAGATCAAGCAGCTCGCCGGGATCAGGGGACTGATGGCCAAACCCTCGGGGGAAATCATAGAAACGCCCATTACAGCCAATTTTCGGGAAGGCTTATCGGTTCTGCAGTACTTCATTTCCACCCATGGGGCAAGGAAGGGGCTGGCGGACACTGCGTTAAAGACGGCCAATTCCGGTTATCTGACGAGGCGTCTGGTGGATGTGGCCCAGGATTGCATCATCACCGAAAACGATTGCGGAACCATAGACGGGATCTTTGTTTCTGCGCTGATGGAAGGCGGAGAGATAATCGAGACGGCAGGATCCAGGGTCCTGGGCCGGGTTGCCTTTGCGGAGATCCGCGACCCCTACACCAAGGAGGTCATAGTTAACGTCAACGAAGAAATCGACGAGGCCCTGGCGGAGAAAATAGATCGGGCGGGTATTGAGAGGGTCAGTATCAGATCGGTTCTTACCTGCCAGTCCAAGCACGGGGTCTGCGCCATGTGCTACGGCCGCGACCTGGCCCGGGGCCAGCTCGTCAATATCGGTGAGGCGGTCGGGATAATAGCCGCCCAATCGATCGGCGAACCGGGGACGCAGCTTACAATGAGAACCTTCCATATCGGCGGGGCGGCTAAATTTGATGAGCATTCCACTCTCGAGGCAAGGCATGACGGTAAGGTAAGCTTCATCAACCTTTCGTACGTTGTCGACAAGGCCGGGGGGATGGTGGTGATGTGCCGCAACGGGGAAATCCACGTCTTAGACGAGCAGGAGCGAAGCAGAGGGAAATATACCGTTCCCTACGGCGCCCATCTCAAGGTAAAAGACGGGGACAACATCAAGAGAGGCACCCGCATCGCCGAATGGGATCCCTTCTCGATCCCGATTCTCGCTGAGGTGGACGGAGCGATCAAATTCGGCGATATCATCGAGGGGAAGACGATGCAGGAACTGGTGGACGAGGTCACCGGTCTTTCCCGGAAGGTGATTGTCGAGTTAAAGGGGGCCGATTTAAGACCGCGGGTTTCTATTAAAGACAAAAAGGGCAAAACGGCCAAAATCCCCGGATCCAGCGCCGTGGCCCGTCACCTCTTGCCTATCGGAGCCAACATAGTAGTATCGGAAGGGGACGCGGTCAGCGCCGGCGACATCCTGGCAAAAATTCCTCGAGAGACCACCAAGACCAAGGATATAACCGGCGGCCTTCCCCGGGTAGCCGAGCTGTTCGAGGCAAGAAAGCCTAAAGATTACGCTATTATAAGCGAGATTGAAGGAGCCGTTTCCTTCGGCAAGGAAGCTAAGGGAAAACGAAAGATACTCATAACTCCCGAGGTGGGGGATGAGAAGGAATACCTTATTCCCAAGGGGAAGCATTTGAGCGTCCAGGAAGGGGACAGGGTAACCGCGGGCGACCCCCTGATGGACGGGGTTTACAATCCCCATGATCTATTGCTGATCAAGGGGGAAAAAGAGCTCGCCCGGTACCTGGTGGACGAGGTTCAGGAGGTCTACCGGCTCCAGGGGGTTAAGATAAACGACAAGCATATGGAGGTCATCGTTAGACAGATGCTCAGGCGGGTCAAGGTGATAGACCCGGGGGATACCTATTTCATCGCCGATGAGCAGGTGGAGAAGTATCGCTTCCACGAGGAGAATGAAAAGGTTATCGCTAAAGGGGGCCGGCCGGCAAACGGTGAATTGGTTTTGCTGGGAATCACCAAGGCCTCTCTATCCACCCAGAGCTTCATTTCCGCCGCTTCGTTCCAGGAGACGACCCGGGTGCTTACCGAGGCCAGCATGTCCGGCAAAACCGATTACTTAAGGGGTCTTAAGGAAAATGTCATTATGGGCCGGTTGATTCCCGCGGGGACGGGGCTGGTCATGTACAGGAAACTCGGGATGAAAGTCCCCGAACGGGAGCCTGTAACAGACGCTGGCGAGACGGGGACCGGTGAAAAAAAGGAGGAGAAATCTCTTGACATGTTGGCAGTTAATTGATAGCTTCCTGTATTTCATCGTGCCTGGTGAATTTATCTAATAATCTTACAGGTGGAGGGGTAATGCCTACGATTAACCAGCTCGTTCGTAAGGGACGAGCCAAGATACGGAAAAAGACCACCACCCCTGCCTTGGCAGGGTCGCCTCAGAGGAGAGGGGTTTGCGTCCGGGTTTATACGACGACCCCCAAGAAACCGAATTCCGCTTTGAGAAAGGTAGCCAGAGTCCGTCTGACCAGCGGTTATGAGGTGACTTCCTACATTCCCGGTATCGGTCATAACCTCCAGGAACACTCCGTTGTCCTTATCAGAGGGGGGAGGGTCAAGGATCTCCCCGGGGTTCGCTATCATGTGGTACGGGGGACGCTCGACTCCGTGGGGGTCCAGGATCGAAAACAGGGCAGATCCAAATACGGATCTAAAAAGCCAAGCTGATCTTACAGGGATAGAATATGCCAAGAAGAAGGGAAGTAGCCAAGAGAGAAATAGCCCCGGATCCGAAACATCACAGCAAGCTTGTTGCTAAGTTCATCAACAACATCTTGAGAAGGGGTAAAAAGAGCGTAGCCGAGACGATCTTCTATGGCGCCTTTGAGGTCATTGAGAAGAAAACCAAAGAGGCTCCTTTGGAGGTGTTTGAAAAGGCCATCAACAACGTCAAGCCGGTCATAGAGGTAAAATCGAGGCGGGTTGGCGGTTCCACCTATCAGGTGCCCACAGAGGTCATGCCGGCCAGAAGGGTATCGCTGGCAATTCGCTGGCTCATCACCAATGCTCAGGCCAGAGGCGAGAAGACGATGCGAGAGAAGCTGGCAATAGAGCTTATAGACGCCTCTCAGAACAGGGGCGGGGCGGTGAAGAAGCGGGAAGCGGTGCACAAGATGGCCGAAGCGAACAAGGCCTTCGCTCACTATAGATTTTGATTAGAGACTTGAACCAATTGAAGGATAAGAAGGAGGTATAGGGAGATGGGTAAGAAAAAGTTTGAGAGGAAAAAGCCACATCTTAATATCGGCACGATCGGGCATGTTGACCACGGCAAGACCACCTTGACTGCGGCGATCACCAAGCATCTTGCAAAAAAAGGATTGGCTGAATTCAGACCTTTTGATTCCATCGACAACGCACCTGAAGAAAAGGAAAGAGGGGTTACCATCAATATCTCTCATGTAGAGTACGAGACCGACAAGAGACATTATGCTCATGTGGATTGCCCCGGTCACGCCGACTATATTAAAAACATGATTTCCGGCGCCGCCCATATGGACGGGGCCATCCTGGTGGTTGCCGCCTCCGACGGTCCTATGCCTCAAACCAGAGAACATATCCTGCTTGCCCGACAGGTACAGGTTCCCTATATCGTCGTATATCTCAACAAGGTGGATTTGGTGGATGATCCGGAGCTTCTGGATCTGGTCGAGCTTGAGCTAAGAGAACTCCTCACCGCCTATGAATTTCCCGGTGATCAGATTCCCATCATCCGCGGTTCGGCATTGAAGGCCCTCGAAGCGGACGATCCCGGCGCCGCGGACGCTAAGTCCATCACCGAGCTTATGGATGCGGTGGATTCCTATATTCCGCTGCCGGAGCGGGATCTGGACAAGTCCTTCCTTATGCCGGTAGGAGACGTATTCACCATTTCCGGTAGAGGCACGGTGGCCACGGGTAGGATCGACCGGGGGATCGTCAAGGTCGGAGAAGAGGTGGAGATAATAGGTATCAGACCTACTACCAAAACGGTATGCACCGGCGTCGAAATGTTTCGCAAGACCCTTGATGAAGGCCGGGCAGGCGATGACGTAGGCTTGCTGCTCAGGGGCATAAAGCGGGAGGACGTCGAGCGGGGCCAGGTAATTGCGAAGCCCGGGTCGATAACCCCTCACACAAAATTCAAGGCGACGGTCTACGTCTTGACCAAGGAGGAAGGCGGAAGGCACACCCCGTTCTTTTCCGGCTATCGGCCTCAGTTCTATTTCCGCACAACCGACGTGACCGGGGTGGCTACCCTGCCCGAAGGGGTGGAGATGGTTATGCCCGGCGATAATGTGACTATGGATATAAACCTGATAACCCCGATTGCCATGGAGGAGCAGTTGAGATTTGCCATCCGGGAGGGCGGAAGAACGGTGGGTGCCGGGGTTGTAAGCAAGGTAATCGAATAGGAGAGCGAGCGAGGGCACGGGGATGAACTCCGTGCCCTTTTATATGTCTTAGAATATAGGTGCAGAATAGATGAGAGACCACCAGAAGATTAGAATCCGCCTGAAGGCCTACGATTACAAGGTTCTAGATGGGTCGGTAGAAAAGATTGTTGAGACGGCGCAGCGGACCGGGGCGAGGATTGCCGGCCCCATCCCCCTGCCTACGGAGATCAACAAATATTGCGTAAATCGATCGCCCCATGTGGATAAGAAGTCCCGGGAGCAGTTTGAGATTAGGACTCATAAAAGATTAATAGATATTATCGAGCCGACCCAGGCTACGGTGGATGCGCTGATGAAGCTCGATCTGTCGGCGGGGGTCGATGTCGAAATAAAGGTATAGATATATGCAGGGGATTATAGGGAAAAAACTGGGAATGACCCAGGTGTTCATTGACGATGGGGCCGCGGTTCCGGTTACGGTAATCGAGGTCAGGCCATCGGTCATCGTCCAGAAGAAGACCATCGAGACCGACGGATACGGCGCCCTTCAGCTGGGAAACTTTCCCGCTAAAGAAAAGAACGCCTCCAAGGCCAGGATTGGACATTGCAAGAAGGCCGGGAAAGGGCCGTTTAAGGTGCTAAGAGAGATCCCGGGAGACTCGATTGATGGGGAGATCGGTCAGGAGCTTGGACCTGGCCTGTTCAAGCCGGGAGATTACGTCGATGTGATAGGGACGACCAAAGGGAAGGGTTTTGCCGGGGTAATAAAAAGGCATGGGTTCAGAGGCGGCCGAGCTACCCACGGATCGATGTTTCACCGGGCCCCCGGATCCATCGGTGCGTCCGCGGAGCCGTCCCGGGTCTTTAAGGGAACAAGAATGGCCGGGCAGCTGGGCGGCGCGAGGAAGACGGTTCAGAATTTGCGGGTATTGTCGGTTAGGCCCGAGTTTAACGTCATGCTGGTCAAGGGGGCCGTTCCGGGTAGCAGAGGCGGGACGCTTTTAATAATGACAGCGAAGAAGAGGGGAGGTCTGAAGGGTTAAGGAGGATTCTTTATGAGGATTCCAAATTTAACACCTCGATCCTTGGAGTAAGAATATGCCTGTGTTTGATGTATACAATATCGATAATGTAAAGGTTGACCGGATTGAACTCTCTGACGAGGTCTTCGGGGCCCCGGTAAATGAGGCAGCCATTTACCAGACTGTTCGGATGCTTATGGCCTCCCGGCGGAGGGGCACCGCGGCAACGAAAGAGAGAGGCGAGATCAGTGGCGGCGGGAAGAAGCCTTGGCGGCAGAAAGGAACCGGACGGGCTCGGGTCGGTACTACCCGGTCGCCTCTCTGGCGGGGGGGCGGGACGGTATTCGGTCCCCAGCCGCGGGCCTACGATATAAAGGTAAATAAAAAGGTCAAAAGGATAGCCCTCGTTTCCGCCTTGAGCATGAAGGTTTTGAACGATTCCGTTTTGATCTTGAGAGAATTTCCTCAGGAGGAGATCAAGACGAAGGCGTTTAAAGCGGTCATGGACAGGTTTGGCTGGGGGAAGACCCTTTTTGTCATGGATAAGGAATACCCGGTTCTTGAACTTTCCTGCAGGAACATCAAGGAGGTCAAGATGATCCGACAGGAGGCGCTCAATGTTTATGACCTGTTGGATTTCAAGCAGGTGGTCTTCCTCGAACC